>CALDUE010000072.1 GCA_937923485.1 uncultured Saprospiraceae bacterium | reverse complement strand
GACGTAAATCGGCACACCCATACCATCTGTCACCATGTGAAGCATGAACTTGGCAGTAGTCCCCTTAGGAGTCTGCGTGACATCAAGGGTATGAATGACGGTCGCATCAGGGATGTGCGGGAAAAGTGGAGTTGACATTGTTGGGATTTGAGATTTGAGATGTGGGACGTGGGACGTGGGACTTGGGACGTGGGATCTGGGACGTGGGACGTGGGACGTGGGACGTGGGATCTGGGACTTGGGACGTGGGACGTGGGACGTGGGAAAAGACTATAGTTGTTTCGAAACGAGATACTCTACCAAGCCTTCCGTTGCCCATTCAGCAGCAGATTTTCCATCGATAGGAAGCATGTCGAGCAGACCACCGATGCTCATGGTGTTCACTTCGCTGAGAACCCGATGGCCTTGATTTCCCATGAGGGTATCAATACCATACATCACGACACCAAGCTTTTGCATGAGGGGTCGAAGACTCGAGACGATGTGTTCCTCAGAAGCGGTGAGTGAGGTTAATTCGGCGCGACCGCCTTGAGAGACGTTACAGAGCCATTGGCCTTCAGCAGGAATGCGCAATGCTGCTCCTAAAACTCTTCCGCCGACAACGACGATGCGCTTATCGCCCTCTACAACGCGCGGCAAGTACTCCATCGCGAGGTAAGGAAATTGAGCCTCGGCTTGCGCTGGCCAATCTTGTAGAGGGATGCGTTTGCCTCCAATTTCAATCACTTGATTCAGAATGCGCAAGACTCCTTTACCTCCATACCCTTCAAGCGGTTTGAGTACCGTGTCTCTGATTTTGGCGAACGCTATCACCTCCTCAGGACTATGACACATGTTCATCGGCGCACACAGGTCTGCCACATTGAGCAACCAAGACTTGGGCGTCGTAGTAGCAATTCCCGTGGGCTTATTGACTATCGGAATTTCAGCGAAGCATTTTTCCAAAAATGTAAACCAGTTGCTCGGCACTGGATGCGGTATTCGAAGCACTACCCCATCAGCCCAGTCGAGTGGCGTTTTAAATAATCCGCTTTCGCCAAAACTTGCCCCTTGTGCATTGAACGCAAAATCGCTTCCTGCCTCAACAGCAAACACGTAGTCTGTTTTAGCGCAAGCGAAAAAATCAGCGTTGCTCTGGATGCCACGTGAAACCACACGGATAGAAGTCACGTTTTTCAAGCCGTTCATAGCTCTAACCATCGCATAAAGCGAGTTGGACGCTGAGTGCCCCGAATGATCAGTAAGTATTAAGATTTTCACGAGGAAACCATAATTTCATCAATGAGCGATTGGTCATCGTTCAAACTCTTAAAGAGCTTTTTCCGAAACTTTCCTTGAGAATTGTACAACTGCTGCGCAAGGCGATCGATGGCAAGCGTTGAGAGCACCGTTTGAATGTATCCTTCAATGAGATCATCGAGCGAAATTCCGAGCTTATTGAAGTCGCGACGATCCATAAGCATCAAGCGACCAGAATCAGAAACGAAGCTGCCGTCGTCCTGTTTTACCGAAAGGTTGGTACCGAGCATCTCCCATGAATCAGCATTCTCGAGAAGAGAATCTGCTAGCGGCTTGGCGGCGCGACGGCCGTACACACTTATCGGACGGAGACCCGTCGGAGTTGAAGAGAGCATGACCCGTACATCACAGACGTACGTTTCGCCTTTCGCATTGGGAATAGTGCCGACGTGATAAAGTCTTCCACTTTTGGTCGTGGAAGACCATTCATAGTTTCCAATAAGGCTCTGAACGATGAAGCGCTCGTAGCTAAATTCCATAGCCATGAAGGCTTCCAGTTCGTGTTCATTCACGATGGTAAAGACACCTTGACCAGCATTACTGTAGGGAATCTTCACGACTGCCTGTCCACCAAAATGGCGGACCCAAAGCGGAATTTCGGCCTTAGAAATATCGCGAATCGTCTCTGGCGTTCGGATCGAAAGACCTGTGCCTTCCAATTCTCCATTATAGAAATCGTAGGCCTTCGCTGCGACGCTTTTATTGCGGCCACCAGCAAGGCAGGCGACTATCGGATTGACGATTCTAGTCTTCGAATGCAAGGGGAGTCTTGTCCAAGGACGTTGGGTCAGGTACCGAAAAGCTCCACGTATGGGGTGCCATGTTCCTTCCTCATCTCTTACTTCAAGCAAGCCATCTACCCAGCGCGCAGGTGGATCTTCATCATCTTGATAAAAAGGAACATAATGCACGGGTTCCTTCATGTAGTCTGCGATAGCAGCTGCATAGCCTGAAGCTTCCATTTCGTTTTTGTCATACAAAACCGCGATCCCTCCTTTCGCATAGCGATTGGTTTTTAGACGAGGTGCGATGGTTTTTTCAACCAGCCAACGGTATCCACCTTGCTCCAAATTATCATCGCGAAGGGGCATTGATTTCTGGCCTGAGGGACAGGAGTTGTTTTCAATGACGACCATTTGCCTTTTGCCTCCCGCGGTGGTGACATTGATTAAATCTGCACCTGCCCACTGGAAATATTTCGTGGGTGTGGCCAGCAACTCGTGTAGCTTTTCCCGATCGACGGTAGGATGTAAATGACAATAGCGCTTCACAATGCGCTCCTCACTCAAATTGAGGAAGAAGTTTACCATTGGGTGAATGGTCGCATTGAGCGCTTTTGGATACCAGTGCTTTTCAGGCTCAAAGGTATCTGGCTGAATTAAACTACTGTTTTTCAATACAGTAGGTGATGAAACTTGCATCTCGATCGATTATAAAAAGTGTAGACAAGCCAAACGTATTGCTACGTAAAGCTGACGACTATTCTAGACTTTTGTTCGAAAAGAATGCTAAAAAAATGTGCATTAACATTTTTCAATCACGGCTCAATTTAGGACATCAAAAATCCTAACCCTTTGACTTTTTCCGCCCACGCTTGATGCTTTTTGGCTGACCGTTGGCGCTAGACTTTGCTCCTTTCGTTGAAGCTTTCTTCTTCGCCCTGCGAGGTGTCTTGTTCTCCTTCTTGGTGCGGGTATCAAGGTTTACATTTCGCAAATTAGACCTTTCATCGGCTCCATCTTCAACAAGTGCCATTTCGATGCGACGGGAATCTGGATCCGCACTTACGATTTGCACGCGAAGCTTGGTTCCCATCTGCAATTTCATACCTGATCGACGACCTGTAGCCACAAGTCTATTTTCACCTAGTTCAAAGCGATCGCTCATGGTTTCAAATGGCACGAAGCCTTCGCAATAGTTTTCGGTGAGTTGAACGAAGATTCCTCGATCAATTACACCGTTAACCTTCCCATCAAACTCTTCCCCGATATGCTCTTTGATGTAGAGAACTTGGAAATAGCTGGTGCTTTCTCGCTCTGATTTGGTTGCAGCACGTTCGCGCTCTGAGATGTGCTTACAGTGCTCTTCCAGACTTTCTTTATCAACGCGGTATTCTGCTTTCCCGAGGTTCTTTTCTAAGATTCGGTGGACATGAATATCTGCGTAGCGACGAATTGGACTGGTGAAGTGCGCGTAATTTTCGAAGGCAAGACCGTAGTGACCTATGTTGTCGGTGGTGTACTCTGCCTTGGCCATTGTTCGGATAGCCAGCGGTGAAAGCACCGCAAGTTCTTCGCGTTCGGATGCGAGCTTGGTGAGGCGGTTATAGCTTTTGGCAATGGCCTTTGGTGTAGTAAGATCAAGATCGATCCCAAACTGGGCCGCGAAGGTCGCGAGGTTGGCCATCTTATCTGGATCTGGCTCATCATGGACACGGTATGGAAATGGAATCTCGAGTTTCTTACCCTTGTTCCCAATGAATTCCGCAACAGAGCGATTGGCGAGTAACATGAAATCTTCGACCAACATGTTGGAGTCTTTGCGCTCCTTCACGTAAGCATCAATCGGCGCTCCATCCTCATCCAGTTTGAAGCGTACTTCATCCGAATCAAAATCAATCGCTCCTGATTTGAACCTGCGTGCACGCAGCTTTTTAGAGATCGTATTAACGTGCTGAATGATCTCCGTCCACTTCGCCTCCTCGGCATCTCCTGAAGACCTGACTGAATTAAGGTCTGCCTCGATCAACTCTTGCGCTTCTTCATAGGTGAAGCGGCGATCAGAGTGCGTGAGTGTCTTCTTGAAGTAGGTCTTGCGGATGACGTATTTCTCGTCAAACTCAAACATGGCTGAGAAGGTACACTTGTCTTCGTTTGGTCGAAGCGAGCAAACGCCGTTGGAGAGCTTCTCAGGAAGCATAGGTAGCACTCGGTCGACGAGGTAGACACTTGTCGTACTCTTTGCCGCTTCATCATCTAAGGCTGAACCTGGGCGCACGTAGTGACTCACATCAGCGATGTGTACGCCAATTTCTAGGCGACCGTTGTCGAGCTTGCGATAAGAGATGGCATCATCAAAATCCTTCGCATCGTATGGATCGATGGTAAAGGTCAGGACGTCGCGTAAATCGAGTCGGCAATGTGCCTCTTGTGGACTGATGGTCTCTGAAATGGCTTCGGCCTCTTGCATTGCCTCAACCGAATGATTGAGCTCGAATCCTTGGTTGATGAGGATTCCTTTCATCTCAATGTCTGTCGAACCGGTAGCACCGAGTACCTGCGTGATAATTCCACGCGGGTTGCGACCAGGTCGATCTGGCCATTCGGTGACTTTTACGACAACCTTGTCACCGTCTTTTGCATCGCCTGCATTCTCGGGCATTACGGCTACATCAAATTCATATTCGATACGGTCAGGAATGACCACGCCATACTTGCGACCATCGCGATAGCTACCGAGGAAGAATTCAACTTTCCGGTCGGTTACTTCTACAACTTCACCTTCTGGCTTGTTGCGTCCACGCGGCGTCCAGAAACGAATGCGCACGGTATCTCCATTCATTGCACCACCGAGACGACGCTGAGGAATGAAGATATCTTGCTCTCTTCCTTCGACGACGATATAACCTGAGCCAGAACGGCTGAGGTCTACCCTTCCAATAAGCTCATCGTCTGCGATGAAATCGGCTGTGGCTGGCTTAGTGAAACCCTCTTTTTTGCTCGGCTTCTGCTTTGCTTGAAAGTCGGGCTTGTTCTGTGCGATCGCCTGGGCGTCTTCTCGTTTGCGGCGACTGCGATCTGGCTTGCTCGACTTATCATCTGATAATTTGAGCAGAGGTACAGTCTTCAGTCGACCGCTGTTTTGTAGTTGCTCAATCGCATAGCGAACGGCGTCTTTGTTGTTTTTCAGCTCGAGGCGCTGAATGATCTGTTTGGGAGTGAAGCGCATCTCTGGATTCATCCGAAAGAGATGAAGGATTTCCTTTTGAAGCTGCTTGCTGGTGAGTTTGCTGCCGTCTTTGTTGGCGCTGCGCTTTCCGCGCTGTTTTTTTGAATTACTCATAGGAGAATTTGCGCCGTTGCGCATGTGTACGTGGGTATTCCACGCCCCAAACATAGTTGAAGCTGGCCGACGTAGGGCTATTTTTCCTTATTAACGTATTTGAAGCTCGTTAGGTGCGAATTGAACGAAGGTCCATGCTGGGGTTACGTTCTGGGAAGCACTATAGCCGCTTTGATGAATTTTAATCCTGAGTTGTAAGAAGCTTCAACCATCTAAAGTGCTAACTGCCTCATAAGAAGCCTGGAATGGCAACTATCAAGGCGAGCCTGCAAACCCTGCTGTGTTTGCTTGGATTGCAAGAGTGCGAAATGCACAAGGCGAGTAAAGACTTGAAAAAGGGGATGTGACGTTGGTGCGATAAGGGCCTCATTGGTTCCACGGTTGACCAAAGATATCTTTACCAGGTTCCATTGGAACTTGGTCAGTCGAACGGCAGCCGAGTAAAATGAGCCATAGGCGAGCTAAATCCCGTGCAAAGCACGTGGATCTCACGCTGCGCGAGGGACACCTCGTCATTGCGCTTCGCGAAGTCCCGCGGAGCGTGGATCCTCGTGTTTCACACGAGACTGACGTGGCAATCTCTCGTTTGCACTACATAACTATTTATTTTCCAGACTGCTAGATTGCCACGCCAGCTCCTTCGTCGCGTCTCGCAATGACGATGCAACTGAGTTTTCTGGTACCTAAAATGAGCCGAAGGCGAGCTAACTGAGTTGGGAGTCCCGCTGTTGGAAGAAGACGGCTCAGAACTGTTAAGTGTTATAGTAACCGCTCCGCAACAAAACGTTACTCCACCACGAACGCCTTGGTCACCACTGCATTTCCACTTCCTTCTGGCCAAACGGTGAGGTAGTAGATGCCAGCGGGTACATCTGGAGAAAGCACTTCAAACTGACCGCCCGCGACAAGGCTTTCGCCAAAATGCACTTGTTGGCCTTGGGCGTTTGTGATCGCGTAGTGCACCTCGCGAAGTTCGGACGGCAAGGTGACGCGTAGACTTCCGCCCGCAGGTATAGGATTGGGCGCCAGGCTTATTTCGTAGGCGTACCTGGGCGCCTCGGTACTGGTCGTTTCGCGGCAACCCGGGGTGAGACACCCAATTGAGTCCAAGAAATACAATGTAGTGTACGAATAGCCTAGCTCGGGCCGGTCAGGGTCGAGCTCTACATCTACAGTCCAAGACGCTACGACATAGCCCTTGCCGTCAGGACGAATTGCAATGTCGCTTGGTGAGGTACCCCAAACATTTGTGGCTCCGCTGTCTTGCCGCATGCGCGTCGTCCATAATGAGTCGCCTGTCCTGGCATTTACGGCTTTGAGCACCACTCGGTGGATTTGGTCGGGCTGGTCGGGGCCGCGCAGCAGGCCTTCTGGAAAGCTCGTGACTAGCACTCTGCCACTAGAGTCAACTCGACTGATCGGAACCTGCGTAGCCAAAAACCAACCCGCGGCGGGCTGGTAGATGTCATTCCACACCAACTCTCCAGTACGTAAATTAAAAGCTTCCACCTCTACCTGCGCCAATAAGCGCTCATCAGGCAACTCGATAATGGTAGTCGCAAACATGTACCCCAATCCATTGCGGGTACTGACCATGGCATCAGGTCGCCAGGGCGTTTCCTTGAGTTCATGAAGGCCTAAATAACGACCCGTGTGCCGATTCCAGTAGCGCACCACGGCCCGTTCAGGTTCAAAGGGTTGGCCGTACAGTTCTACACGGCCAAGCGAGTCACCCAGCGTCCACATGGCCAGTGGAAAGTCTTCGAAGATGATGCCTTCATCCAGCCGTAAGGTTTTTGCGTGGCGGTAGCCCAAAGAATCATCCGGAACGTATGAGCGTAGCTCAGTACGGGCTTGTTTTGCAGGATTACTAAAGCCAGTCGTCAGCATCACCCGTACCGTATCGGTGCTCCAGCCACCAGACTCCCGCACCCCGTGTGAAAGCCAACCACGAGCCGAATCCGACTCCGTAATATCGATGACCATGCTATCTATGGGCTGCACTCTAAACGCACCATTACTGTCTGCGCTCACGAACTCCACGATGCTTGCCGCCCCGCCCGTCACGTAGCGCGGATCGTATGAATCGTACACCATACTCCGCAGCGTGAGTAGGCCTCCTGGCACAACCATGGCACCACCAAGTGGCGGCTCACTCTGGCTGCGGACGCGTGCCGTATCGGCTCGTAGGGTGCGAGAAGCCCCATCGAAAGCATGAAAAAACCAACCGCGCTCGAAGGTTTCTTCGTTCCAACCAGAGCCTTGCACAATCAATGTAGAATCCAACTGAGCAACCATTCCTGGAGCGGTACCCGAGGTGAGAACATCCCAACCAGGTATGCGCACAATTCCATGCTGTGGCAACGCCTGGCCGGAGACAAAGACTGGTAAAAACGCGAAGGCTAATCCGCATAACCAAAGAATTGCTCTGCCAGTCTCTCTACTGCCCAGCATACTGATACCCAAGCGTTTGTACCGTACCATTTTCTGTCTTTCCGTGCACAAAGTACAACCCACCTGCGCGGCCTGCTAACAGCTGTTCCAGAACGTCGCGTGTCAGGTATTCATCAGGCCGCGTAGTAGCAACAGGTCGGCCTAGGATATCCACTATGGTGACGTCATGTAATTCCCAAAACGAGGGAAGAGGATTGGATGTCGGCGGGTTTTGCCGCAAGGCATCAGGAGTGTTATACTCTTCAAAAGGAGATAATCGAGGCTCGTAATTTGCTAAACCTTGCTGGCTTGCTGCTGCTCGAGCAAGTGCTTGCGCATAGCTCTGGTCAAGCTCATCAGGTGCTAGAATAGTAGTAAGATTGGCCTGGGCAAAAGCGTTTGCTGCCGCGTCCTCATCACTAGCCGCTGCTAAGTCCTCGGTTATATCCAGTATAGTAGCAAGTCGATCAGCTTCTTCTACCCCAAGCCAGCCGTCAATGTCAACTATTGTTGCCTGTGCGCTCCCAAAATCCTTTTCGTAAACCGCTACTGCTACTTCGTCAAGCTGCTGCCAAGGCGCTCCTGTTTGAGTGATGGATGTCCACTCGGCAACAGTATGCTCAACACAATCGTCGGTCTGATCAATTACCTTCCTGATGATACGCACGTAGTCTTTCGTGTGGCGATCAAGAGCAAGCACTGCTGGCTCTTGAGCTATTGAACCCTCCTGAAAATAGTCTTCGAGCAATTGAGAATCGTCTACTACTTCAGTATAGTCGACATCGTCGCACGGGGGATCTTCCTCCGTCAGACCAAAAATTGGTAAGCAGGAGTTTGGCAGATTTCCTATTCGGGCTATAACTCTAATCACAGGATTGGGCTGGTCAGAACCGCTGACACTATAGTATCTCACAGGATTCCGCAGCGCAGCGAATTGCATCAGGTTGGAGCCGAAAAGATTTCCAGCGGCGGAAATTTGGTTGTTTTCTATACCGAGCTGCCAATTGGCTATTATGGCAGGCGACCTGATATCTTCTTCACAGCCATTGAAGGTGTTGCATTCGTAACATAAGCCCGTGATTTGATCTGCCCCGCCATTGTTACCTTCTGACCACATGCCGAAGTTGCAATGGTTGAGGGTGTTGTTGTACACCACATCGCGTCGGGTGGAAGCTTGATTGCCGATGGTCACAATACCATAAGTCGGTCCTTCGGGTGAAACACCACCAGTTACCGTATTGCCCTCCACAATAGCTCGCGTACAAAATTCCATGCGGATGCCTTGCACGGGAAGTGCCGCACCAAAGCGGTCGGTGTAGGGAGTAACCGATTGCGCCTGAAAAGTATTGTTGATGACTTCTGGTCCTTGGTAGCCAAGCAGCCAGGCGGACACATGGGTGTTGGTACTGACTGCACCACGCACTTCGGCGAGGTAGCTGTCTAGGGTTCCCACACTTCCGTAGACGCCGTAACGACAGTTGGTAAAGCTGGGCGTACCCAAAGATCTTCCCGCAGGCCCGGCGCCTTCCTGGACTGAAAAGCTCGCATTTGCGGCAATGATACCTACATATCCATTACTACGGTCGGCACGAGTATCTGATATCTGATTGGAATGCAACTGGGCTACGGTACCTACATCAGACTGCGCAACACTTATGCCGCGCGGGTTGCTGCCACTGTGAGGGTAGGCATCGTTTAGCGTAAGCGTATTTCCTATTACTTGTGGGGCTGTGCCGTCACTTCGGAACAACGACACGGCAGTTTTGCAATTTGTAAATGTGGAGAAGGATACCTCAACCTCACCGCCGTTGGCAGCCCAGGGCTGGGGATAGCCATGATCAGCAATACCTGTAGAAGCATGCTCAATGGTACTGCGAGCAATCAAGGCATACGGTCTGGCTGGCACTATCCCTTGACGAAAGTCAGTGCCATTCATGGAGATACCATTCCAAACTGGATACTCACCACAGCGGTTGTATGTAAGCCGGCTTCCATCAACATTCAGGCTGCCACCTGAAAGGACTTCAATGCCGCTGCCTGCCGAAAAGTTGATCGTCGATTTTCTGATACTCAGAGTTGCACCTGCGGGAACAACAACTTGCTGATTGAAGGACCGAAACTCATCTTGCCAAACCTGCGAACCGGAAATTACAACGGGTGGGGCACCTTGCTGATAATTGGCGTTATCTGCGTATTCTCTGGCCGCTCGCACCGCCGCGGCTTGGTCTACCAGTCCAGCTCCGTAATTGGAATTATGGCCGACCAAATCAGAACATGCAGTAGCCGCAAGGATGTTTTCTATTTCCTCTGGCTGTAAACAAGAAGTCGCAGATAACATGGAACCAATGACACCAGCGACTATAGGTGCTGCAAAAGATGTACCCCAGACCACTCTGTATTCACCACGACCAAACCTTGGATCAGCAGCAGCGCTTACTCGATATCCCATCCCAGAAAGATCTACCCATGGGCCAGTAGAATTGCCACCCTCGGCTACCAGCTGGTAAGGTTGACCTTTTGGAACGTATCCCGGTTCGGCTGTAGCGGTGGTGACGATAAAGATTCCAGGATTGGTAAACGAACCAGCCGTCTGTGAACCAGGATTGGGTCCAGGGTCATTACCTGCGGAGACTGTCAACATAGTGCCTGAAGCCGCAACTTCTGCATAAAAATCGTCTGCCACCGTACCGCCACCAACACCATTCCAAGATAGATTGACGATACGGTGTCCATCCTCAATTGCCTTTAGGGTCGCATTTCGAATATCACTTGGCAATGCTCTCGATCCTTGTCCTATTGGGTAGCCGGTAACGTCACAGTTAGCGCAGTTACCGCGTAGTCCGATACCGTTATTTTGATGCGCAATAATTTGACTGGCGACCTCAGTTCCGTGGGATTCTGTCTGAGTAGCAGGCGAACGGAGGATATGGTCAATATTGACACTTGTTAAGCGTCCGACTAAATCCGGATGATCTACATCAAATTCGGTGTCCACAACAGCGATGGTAACCCGTTCGCCGCCTGGCACTTGTGCGTCTTCACAATCTGCATTGATGGCATCTACTTGGTAGGATGTTCCTGCGATTAGATCGTGATGCGGATCGTTGTAGGCAACTTTGTCTGGGCAATCGCCACAGCTTGCGACTTCAACCGGGTATTCCACAAGGCTCTCTAACACGTTGGGATATTGAGCAACGGAGACTTGAGACATAAGTTGTTCAAGATCACAGTTACAATCCACTATATACCAAGCCATTAAATCTGGTGTGATCGCAGCGGGATGTGCCAGGCTAACAGTGGCACCCGCTTGATCAAGTAAGCTCGCTAACGAAGGGCTTGCTGGCCTCCACGAAGATTGCGTAGGAACAGGATTGTAGTTTGGATCTATTTTCAGCAAACCATATGATTGGCTTAGCATGTCACCCGCAAACAAAACGAGCACTACGCAGAGAGAGAGAGAGAGAACTTCATACTGTAAAGTTTATGTTATGAAAAACAAATAAGAGGGATAATTGCTGAGTAAAGTTACATAACGATTCTAGACTATCCAAAGACTTTCTGAAGTTTCACGATATGCAGCACTATGACATGCTGTGCTGACAAAGGCGCACTGGTCCTCCCACCCAGTCACTGTGACGCGCCATACTGAGGAAGGCGCACAGGTTGATGCTACATTCTTCCGGTCAGCTAAGAGATGCTCACACCAGCCAGTCCCGCTGCGCCAGGACGACGGCTCAATAGCAAAGGAGGGGAAGTGGAGGTATCCCTATTCATCATAACTCAACTCCACATCGGCAGTCACTGGATGCGACTGACAGGTAAGTACATAGCCCTCAGTCACCTCATCTGGATCAAGGGCATGGTTCACATCCATCTTGACTTCGCCGCGCGTCACCTTGGCGATACAAGTTGAACAGGCACCTGATGTACACGAGTAGGGTGGATTTTCACCTGCTGCGACGAGGGTTTCGAGGATGGTCTTGCCGCCTTCGCAGTTGATTTCGATGACCTTACCGTCGAGCGTGACCTTGACCGCACCTGGCGTTCCTTGAATGCGATCTGCGGCCGCAACAGATTCTGTAACGAAGCGCTCTGTATGGATGTACTTCGCTTTTACACCTCTGCGGAGAAGTTCCTTCTCTGTGGTATCGATCAAACCTCCTGGGCCGCAGACATAATACTCATTGCTGGTATTGAGCGATTCACGCTCAGCGAGGAAAAGTCCGAGTTCTTTTGCGTCGATGCGACCAATGCGGCCATTCCATGTTGGCTTACTCTTTCCGAACAGGCCTTTCAATCCACCTGCTTTTTTACGTGCTGGTTGACTTAAAATGTGATTGACGGTGAACTGGCCGCTGAAGCGCTTTTCCATCGCCTCGAGCTCTGATTTGAAGATGATGGTATCTTCTGAGCGGTTGCCGTAGATCAAATGAACAGTGCTACCTGGTTCGTCTTCAAGCACTTTTTTGCTGATCGACATGAGCGGGGTGATTCCTGACCCTGCACCAATGAGGTAATAGGTTTTGCGGTTGTCACCATCCGTCTTCGCCACAAAACGACCGTCTGGAGGCATAACATGAAGTGTCTGACCAGCCTGAAGCGTATCCAGCATATAGTTGGACACCTTACCCCCAGCAAGTCGCTTTACACAGACGCCAAACTTCGACTCATCTGGGCTTGTGCATAGACTGTATGCACGGCGCTCTTCGGTGCCGTTGATGTCCACTTTAAGCGTGATGTACTGCCCTGCAGTAAAGGCGAAAAGTGATTCTCGCCCTGCAGGAAGGTCAAAATAAATGACGCTTGCATCTGGAGTTTGGGCTTGTTTTTCGGCAACGGTGAGTTCGAAAAATTCGTTTGACATAGGTATTGCTCTAGGAGGGTCTCAGGTGTAGGTTCTATCTTTCTTCCGAGACCCAAAACAACAAAGAACATTTCATGTTGCGAGATCTTCGGTATCTATTTGCTTACACACTTCCACTAAGTGCCTTCGCGGCCCTTTATTTACAAGGGTGGTGGAGCTTTTCGACAGTGGTTTATGCGTTTGGAATTATTCCTCTGGTCGACTATTTCGCACCCCAAGCAAAGGCAAACACGCGGGGAGAAGAGGATGACTCGAAGGCTACGAGGTGGTTTTTTGATTGGTTGCTGTATGCAAATGTGCCGATTTTTTACGCCTTGATGGGATACTTGTTCGTCGTCGTTTCTTATTCAGCTTTGCAAACCTTTGAGCTCATAGGCTTAATCCTTTCGGTGGGCATCATCGGAGGTTCGCTTGGAATAAATGTCGCTCATGAACTTGGCCACCGAACGAAACGTGTGGAGCAGGTTTTGGCGAAAGCTTTACTCCTCCCAAACCTCTATCTCCACTTTTTTATTGAGCACAATCGAGGGCATCACAAGCACGTCGCTACTCCGCATGATCCTGCGACATCTCGTTTTGGCGAAAGCCTCTATGCCTTCTGGCTACGAACCGTATGGGGGAGTTACATGAACGCTTGGGCTCTCGAAAAGGAGCGCCTCGAACGTGCGAATAGCCCCGTATTTTCTCTAAAGAATCAGATGATACAATTCACCTTGGTTCAGCTCACCTACCTTACTGCCATAGCGGTCTGGTTCGGTCCTTGGGTCATGTTAGTCGCTATCGCCACCGCCGTTGTAGGATTTCTGCTACTCGAAGCTGTCAATTATATCGAGCATTATGGGCTAGTGCGACGACAACTGCCTAGTGGGCGTTATGAGCCGGTGACGCCTCAGCATTCTTGGAATTCTGAGCATGAATTGGGCAGGATTGTGTTGTATGAATTGACGCGACATGCCGATCATCATTTTAAGTCTACGCGACCCTACCAGTCGCTGCGCTACGTGGATGAAAGTCCTGACCTTCCTGCGGGCTACCCTGCTAGTATCTTGATGTCGCTGGTACCACCGCTTTGGTTTTCAGTGATGAATCCAAGAGTAAGGGAGCATCAGGGGGAGTTGGTCGTTGTTTAGCTTTCGCCAAAACCTATTGATACGACTTTAACTTGCTAAGTCTCTATTGACTAATTCAAAATTTTAGCTGCGCAGCATTTGATTTAACCACAGAGGTCACTGGTTCGGACGTCCCAAAAGCTATTCAAAATTACCCAACTCAAAATTCAAAATTTCTTATGCTACCCAGCTCTTTTAATAACCACAGAGGTCACAGCGCACACAGAGAAAAGGGACGCAGCAGGACCACATCTAGCTCTGTGGACCTCCGTGCCTCCGTGGTTAATCTTTTTAGTAGCTGACCGCAGGACAGCGGTTAAAACAACTAAGTGACCAATCAAAATGGCTGGCGACGAAGTAGCAAACATCCCGTAGAGTTGCGGGATTCAAAATTTCTTATGCTATGCAGCTTTTTTAATTACCACTGAGGACACTGAGCTCACGGAGAAAAGGCTCTGAGCAGGACGGCGTTTCGGACGTCCGAAAGGCCATTCAAAATTACCCAACTCAAAATTCAAAATTAAGCCACAGGCTCTACACCCATATCCAAACAGCACCAGCCATCGCTGCAAAACCTACCAAGTAGCCACCAGCAACATCTTCGAGGACATGCGCCTTGAGATACAGCCTCGCCGTCCCAACAAGCCCCGCAATGAGTAAAACACTCGCCAGCACAGTGATCAGGCTTAGTTGGAGCTCCTTCCCACCTGGCAAAAGGACCGAGAAACGATCGTAAGCGAAGAGTTCGATCGTGACGAGAACCGCAGCAATGAGACCGCCCATGCCGATGGCGTGAAGGCTGATTTTCGAAAACAGGTTGATAAAAAACCCGACAAACAAGCCAACGACACAGCCGAGAACTAGCGCTGTATAAGCAACAGGCACACTTGCATCGTTTCTGCAAAAAGTGAACAGTCCCAAGTACAACATCCCGATTGCAATGAGGGGAATTGTGCGTTGCTCCTTCTCCGGCATATTGAGACTTGGGATGATCTCTAGCCCCAGCATCATGAGGATTACCAGAGACGGAATCAAGAAGCTTGAAGCAAAAACCAAGAGAATGAGCGGCCACTTTTCTGCAAAGTGACTGACGCCAAATAGATACGGATTGACCGCTAAAAGTAAGATCAACAGATAGGTCGCCGCCAAAAGCGGGTGAGTAACGAAGCTGATCAATTTGGCGAGGAATCGCATGGGGACAAAGGTAGTCACGTGAAGGACGATTACTAGCCTCCTTTTGCGACAATCGTAGGCATGATTCGCGTAATGACCACCTCTACGCGGCGGTTGGCTTCTCGACCTTCTTGGGTCTCGTTCGAGGCAATCGGTTTGCGATCTCCTCGACCAATAGCTGCTACCCGCACGGCATCAATGCCATTGCGTATTAGGTACGCTCGAATGGCTTGAGCACGATC
>CALDUE010000071.1 GCA_937923485.1 uncultured Saprospiraceae bacterium | reverse complement strand
TACATACAGCACATCATTTTCACTTCCGTAAAACCGATAAACCCCTGGTTGATCTGGAAGGAGAGGTTGAAGTTCTTGATACTGTTTGTCCGTCATAGCTTAGAATGTAATAACGCCAATCGCGGTGAAAGTTTTACATTGAAAGCATGATTACGACCGCCAAGCAAAAGCAGAGGCTTCCACTTTCCGAAGCGGGCTGGTTTTATTTGGATGTCGGATGCCCCGCGCGGAGCCCCGCTCAGCGCGTGGGTCGAGACGCGTGGGTCCTCGTGTCTTGACCCACGCGACCAGCGGGGCTTAGCACGGGATCGGATGTCGGAAAATAAAACTTCTGATACTGGTGAGCTAGCGGCTCAAGGTCCGACAGTGCAGCGATCCGACATCCAAAATCCTAAGTACCGCCTGTTTGCAGGCTATTTTAGCGAAAGCTTAACGATTTTTAACATAGTCTATCTTGGCCCTCAAGCGTTAATGAAATACTATGAGAAATCCGATCAGCCTTCTTTGCCTACTCTTTAGCGTTGCGAGCTTGAGTGTCTCAGCTCAGTTGACGCGTCCTGCACCAACTTCCGCTAGCGAACGTGAAGCACCCGGAGTTACACTCTCGGAGATTGCCACGTTTCGCAACAACGAGGTCGTCCCCAATACCATCCTACCCTACGGAAATGACTTCTTCTTGCATACGTATGTAGAACAATATGGGGGGACAGGACTTCTCGGCGGTGGACAGAACTTGGACGACCTGTGGTCACTGACCTTGTACCGATACAACGATAAGCTTCGCCAGACAGCAGAATTTCAAGTAGCCTGGCCAGATGAAAAGAGAGACCATTTGGCCTTATCCTCACTGGGTGATCGCCTGCTCTGGACCTTTGCAACAGAAACAGGAAAAAAAGGAACCTATCAAATTGAGGCTGAAGTCCTAGACGAAGAGGGTAAACTAGTTAATAATTTCCCGCTCCTAAAAATTGACAAAAGAGAGTACCCTTATCTCAGAGCCCTAGAAGAATACAGCGCCGACAGACACTTTTACGCACGTGTATATGCAGAAGAAAGTGCGCAGCGCTCATTGAGCAAACGCGATGATGAAGCTGCGTTTTTAACGATTGCAGTATTCGATAATGTTGGCGAAGTAGTCTCGATGGAACGTAAGCGTTTGCGCTGCGGTCGAGACCAACTTGAAGTCCAATCTATAGCCGTAGATAACGACGGTCGAGCTTATGTGTTGGCGAAGATTTACGGAAATTCTCAGCGTCGTGAAACAGGCGGGGGATCAGATTCTAAAGTATATCTCTATACGTTGGATCCTGGTTCGGAGGAGCTGGAGCGCATAGAAATGAAACTTGGCGGTCAGTACATTGAAGGTGTCTCTATTGTTCCTGGTCGCGACGGAATTCCAGCGATTGCAGGAGTATATTCTGACAACCGTGACGGAAGGATTGCAGGATATTTCTCGACAGCTAATCCGCGTAAAGGCGAAGTATTAAAGCCAAAACCATTTCCTCAGGAATTACTCGAAAGCCTAGGCAAACGAAACACTAGAAAGAAACGTGGAAACCTAGTGCTAGAGAATGATTTTGAATTCAGAGATGCTATCCGTCTTACTGATGGCAGACTAACCATCTTGCTGGAAAGCTTCGACGTCCGCGCAAACAATAATAATGGCGCTTTTGGACCTTTCGGTGGTGTAGGCGTAGGAGTCGGCGTAGGCGTAGGAGTCGGACTTGGTCCTGGAGGAGGAGTAGGTGTAGGCAATCAAGTCTCTTACACCTACGGTCAAGGTCTCATGCTAACTTTTGACCAAGAGGGTAATCTTACAGAGGGGCTCGTCGTACCGAAGTATCAGCAAACTGACGATCCTAACGAACCATTCTATAGTCTGAAACTTGTCGAGTACCAACGTCGGCCTGCTGCTATCTACAACGACAATCCAACCAACTTTACTAGAGATGAGTCCAAGAATCCGCGTTCTCTCGGTCTCAGTAGAGCACTTGCTATTGTAGCCTATGCAGACGATAGTGGTAAACTTCAGCGAGATCCTCTTTTTGGACGTCTTGATGCTGACAAGCTTATTCTTGTCCCTTCATCAGCAACACGTCTTGCCAATGACGATGTGGTCTTTTTAGCATTACGCTATAAGTCCTTTGGAAAGAATGAGTTTAGGTTTGGAAGGTTGCGAGAGTAGGTAAAGTCGCCTTGGTAATACCATGAGTTAGAAGGGTTAGCTTTACCCTTCTAACTCATATCCCAATCCACATGCGTTCTTTCATTTTAATCTGCCTTTCACTAGGCTTAAGCCTCGCTCTATCTGCTCAGGCGCCTGGCGTCACGTTGAGCGAAAGCTTTAAGGCCCCCGAAGAATATTTACCTTCAGATAATATCCTCACCTTAGGCGATGGATTTGCGCTCTACTCCTTGAAATACAAAAAGCAGCCGCTAAAAAGCAAGAAGAAAATATCTCAATTAGAAACGATAAAACTTCTTCTTCACGATCAAGAGTTAAAGCAAACTGCCGTACATGATCTCAGCTGGAATGGAACACGTGATTTCCGTTCACTAACCTCCATTGAAGATAATTTGCTGTGGGTTTACGAAACGCAAAAAGAGAAGGGCGCACCAATATCTATCAAGACCCAAATCGTCAAACCTGATGGATCGTTAGGCAAGGAAACAAAAATCTTAACCTACAGCGCAGACGATAAAATTGATTACACCATTTATAGGTCACGAAGCTTCGATAAAAGCAAGTACATATACGTCCTAACCGAGGCATCTGTTAACCGCGCATTCTCAAAAAAGGATGATGTGAATACAAGCGTCACCTTCTTCATTGTAGATAATAATGGAGAAACCATCACACTTGAAAAGCAAAAACTGCGTGTGCCTAGAGACCGCTTTGAAATGCTAACGATAGCCGTAGACAATCAAGGCACCGCCTACATGGTGGGGCGAGAATTTGCAAAGGGGTCCAAAAAACAGAAAAAGAATGGCTCTGACGCGCTCTTAAAAATATACACCCTCGAAGCAGGATCTTCTGATATCGTAGCCAAGACACTTCGCACCAATGCGATGTACATTCGTAGTGCAACCCTTGTTGCAGGCGTGGATGTTACCCCAAGTCTTTTCGGCACCTACGCTGAAGAATATGGAAAAGGTCTCAACGGATTCTTCTTCGCGAAAAATCCTCAAGATGGCAAGCCTCTCAAGCCCCGTCCATTCACCTCCACAGAGTTAGATAAATTAGGGAAACGCGTCACAAGAGGCAAAGGTGCCAAGCGCCTCATCGAACCAAGCTTCGAATTTCATGGCGCCCTCGTGAGTCGCGAAGGAAGTGCCTCCGTCTTATTAGAATCTTACGTCTACTCTCCTCCTCGTGTAGTTACGGCAGGTAATGGAACAACTACAAATTCGCCTCCAAGACACTCCTTCGGCGAAGGAATAATTATCAATCTTTCACCAGAAGGTTCGATTGAGGATTTTACAGTAATCCCCAAGTATCAAAGCATGGCATACTTCATTAGTCCTTGGGCTAGAATGGACCTGCTCGGATTTAATGGCAAACCTGCAGTTATTTACAATGACAATCCAAAGAACCTTACAAGAGATTTGGAGAAACACCCGAAGGCTTTGAAATGGAAAAACGGCGTAGCAACCATAGGCTATGCAGATGAAAATGGAAATCTTGTTCGACAGCCACTCTTCTCAAGAAAGGAAGCAGATAAAATGCTTATTGTTCCTGGATCGGCAACCGAACTAAAAAATGGAGATGTTGTATTTCTTTCCTATCGCCTTTCTATGTTCGATCGAGATCAATATATGATCGGGCGGCTCAAGCATGGGACGACTGTAAAAGCGTGCTCAAGAAATTAACGCTTATTCAGACACTATTAAAAAAGCCCAGACCGCTTCTCGCAGGCTGGGCTTTTTAATTTTGAAATATAGGCGATCACATATTAGTGATCAGCCGATTGCATTTTATGCTTGGCGGCATCCATCATTTTAGCCTCTTTTGGAACAGCGGCGAATGTCATCGGTAACTCTACACGAGTCGTCCCCCATGCCATAACGAGGTTTCCTTTTTCAAAAAATATCGTGTATGCCTCATAGGCATCGCGGTTTTTCTTCACAGGAACATCAACACGTAATGCATCCTTAGATTCATCATAGCTGTACGCACCCCATTGACCAAGGTCTTTATTGAAAATAACGGTCCATGTATCCGTTTGAGGAATCACGAAGACGCTGTACGCACCCGTACCGAGCACCTTACCATTTCCTAAATTGAGCGGTTCTGTTGTGAAGAGTTCTGTCGCTTCATTCGCACCAGCTCGCCACACTTTTCCATACGCAACCTGATCGCCTAGCATTGCACGACCGCGTAGCATCGGCTGACTGTACACTACACGCACGTAGCCGTCACCTTTGTGCATACTCGCCGAATTCATCGGA
>CALDUE010000070.1 GCA_937923485.1 uncultured Saprospiraceae bacterium | reverse complement strand
TGTCTGATGTTTAATGTAGCGTGCACAGAAGACGGAATTAACGGACTCCCAGGAGGCTTTGGTTCTGGAGAAGATGATGCACCTGTAGAGGACAAAGAAGACAAAGAACGCGATGAAGACCTCAAAAAAGACCGAGGACTCTATGTACCTGGTGACGGTGAAATTTCACAAGCAACAAGTAACCTAAATCAAAGAGAGGAAGACTAATACGCTTCTTTCTCAGGATAAATAAAAGCCCGCTGTGCATTGAATGCGCAGCGGGCTTTAAATTTTTAGGCCTGGAGCTTATTCCTTTACAAAAGGGATTCGACCAACACCATCGTCGCCACGAATTTCTAGAAAATAGCTACCAACCTTTAGGTTAGAAACATCCAAAGTGTTCCCAAGTATGGTCTCGTTCATGATCAATCGTCCAACGGCATCTCTAACAAAAATGATTGTCTCGCCTTGTGGCAAACCTTCAATTTGAAGCTGAGAACTTACCGGATTAGGGAATGCTTGTAGGTCGAGCAGGTTCTCCTCTTTTACCGAAGAAGATCCGTCGAGAATAAATACATCTACTTGTCCAGCGTCACTCTGACCAGCTGCTTCAAATCCAGGGCGACCGATAGCTAAGAACATCCCATCATTAGAGAGCGATACAGACTGGCCCGTTTGTTCGTCTTCCATTGTACCATTAAAAACGTTCTGCAAAGCCCAATCTCCAGCGATAAACTCGTAGACATATACTCTCCCTCCACCCGTTGCATTTAGGCCATTCGCCGGAGCACCAATTGCAATCGTAAATCCGTCTTCCGAGATGTCGACGCTATGTCCGAATGCCTGATCCGTAGCGGCTCCTTCTAGGGTGGAACCTATCTGCGCAAAAGTGTTGTCATACACTCTAACCTTGCCCGTGCCATCGTTAGGCGCACCAACAATTGCAGTATTCCCATTTTCTGCTAGGGCAATGCTTGCGCCAAAACCATCTCCATTCGCCATGCCAGTCACACCTCCTTGAGAAACCCAGTCCCCAGCAAAGCGAAAAGTCTGAACGGCACCAGGAGCATCTGGACCATTATCAATACCAATTGCTATTCGCAGGCCATCTCGTCCTAGCCCGATGCCTGAAACAGCTACTTCATTTGTCGATTGAAGAATCGGTTGTGTCCCAACGACCGTATACTGTGTGCCGCGCACGAGGTTGAAAGCTCCTCGAGGATCACCTGCTACACCACCAAAATTGGCCGTCATCAATTGCGTACCATTCTCCAAAAGACGAATTTGCTTACCCAATTGAGCATCCGAATACGTCCCCGAAAGCTCATTGGCAACTACTGTTCTAACACCTTGGTTATCGTATAGGTAGGTAATAATTCTACCTCCATCAGAACCACCTTGGGAATTGAAAGCAGGTTCGCCTGTCGCAACAGTAGTACCATTGCCACTGAGTTCGATAGTTGCCTCTTCGGTTGGTGTTGATTCGAAAAAGTCGGTAAACGTATCTCCAAGCCTCACCCAAGTGCCGCCTTGCAGTTCGTAGACCTCTGCCAATGGATTAGAGGTGCCCAACCTTCCGTTGTCGGGGGCCATAACCGCAATTCGAGTTCCATCAGTACTTAGACTTACGGTGGCTCCAAAGCGATCGCCGTTGCCATTGCTAAAAGTGCTAAGCACGTTGCCACGACGAGATTGAGCGTTTGCAACTCCAACGAATAGTATTGCCAGAAGGAGGGAAAGGAGTGCTGTAAATCTGTTCATATCAGAGGTTTTTGTAGTGCAAATTAGCGAAGGAATTCGCATTAAAACGTTAGTCGACTTGGAAGAGGTTCGTTTGTGCATTAAGGATTAGAGTGACGCACAGCGTTCCTTCAACCACGCACGCTCTTCCTCATTAAGTTTTGGCGAAAGCCGCGCATACACTTCATCGTGATAAGCATTTAGCCAGTCACGCTCTTCTGTCGTTAAAAGGTCTGGCTCCAACAAGAGGTAATCGATCGGGTAATAGGTAATCGTCTCAAAGCGAAGAAACTTTTCCGGGTCTTCCGCTGATTCTTCAGGAAAGGCAGGCACTGTCAAGACTAAATTCTCTATACGAATCCCATATTCACCCTCCTGGTAAAATCCAGGCTCGTTGCTCGTAAACATGCCCTCGACAAAGCCCGTCTTGCCGCGCTCACTCATCGTAGCGGCAATGCCCTGTGGCGGCTCATGCACGTTTAGGAAAAACCCAACCCCGTGACCTGTGCCGTGACCAAAATTGAGCCCCTGCTGCCAGAGGAACTGACGCGCTAAAATGTCGAGTTGAATTCCTCTCGTACCTGTTGGAAACAGTGATCTTGAAAGCGCGATATGCCCTTTCAAAACTAAGGTGTAGCGCGTTCGCTGCTCATCGGTAACCTTACCTAGCCCGAAGGTCCGCGTGATGTCCGTCGTACCATCGAGATACTGACCTCCGCTATCTACAAGCAAAACACCCTCGTCTTTAATTACTGCATCCTCACCTGGAACGCTATGGTAATGCGGCAGCGCACCATTCTCGCCATATCCGACGATTGCATCAAAGCTATCTCCGTAAAAGAGTGGCTGCTTCGACCGCTCTTCGTGCAACTTGTCAACGACATCACACTCGCGTATCGTCTCTGTCCGCAGCGTATGTTCCAACCAACGAAATGTACGGACGAGGGCAACACCATCTTTTACATGCGCCTCACGGATATGCGCAATTTCAACCTTGTTTTTGATTGCTTTCGCTAGGCGCAGTGGACTGCTAAAAGCAACGTAGCATTCATCTCTTACAAGCGAAGCGAGGTGATAATTCACTTGACCTTCATCAATGCCTACTTTCTGTTCTGCAGTTATAGCCAGCAGAGCCTCTTCATGTGCGCTGTATGCGTGGACATGTATACTGCTTTCGCCAAAACGTTTGGATGTCTCCCCGTCGACTCTCGATGGATCGGTAAAAAGGTCAACACGGTCAGCCCCAACCAGTGCGTAAGCAATGGCAAGCGGGTTGCACTTGATATCGCTCGCTCTTATGTTGAGCAACCATGCGATTTCATCGAGACTTGAGACGAAGGTGTGGCTAAGGCCGGCTTCCTTCATCTGCGTTCTCAAATCTCCAAGTTTTTCTATAGCACTTTTGCCCGCATACTTGATGTCATGGCTGAAGAGGGTAGAGCTAGGCATCGCAGGTCGATCGCTCCACACCTCATCTACTAGGTCTACATCTGTGCGCAGCTCCAAGGAAGTATCGGCGAATTTTTTCTTGATCGCTCTCACCTGATTGACGGTAAAGAGCTTTCCATCTATTCCTACAGTCGCACCATCAGGTAATTCTTTTGCTAGCCAATCGATATACTCCGCAGTTCCTTGCCCCGCTTTCATGAAGGCGAGTCCACTCGTTCGAGCAAGTTCTATAGGTCCTTGAACGAAATATCGGCTATCCGTCCACAGTCCACCGCCATCGAGCGTCACTACCGCCGTTCCTGCTGATCCTGTAAAGCCACTGATGTAAGATCGTGTTGACCAACGCTCGGCTACATACTCACTTTGATGTGGATCTGCACTAGGTAGAATTACCGCATGGACATCCAATCTTTTCATGGCTTCACGAAGAGACGATAGTCTAGCTCCGTATGCTGTGTGTGGTGCTGTTGCTGCTGACATGTTTGAAGGTTTGAATTAATGGTGTGACCAAGGTAATCGTATCGCGTCTTAAGATCGTATTCCGCAGGAAATAGGTGACTAAGAATGCTTTTTCACCCTGCAGATACCTTTAGAACGGAGACTGATTTTGGTTAGTTGAGACTGTCTTCTAGTAAGAAATTGCTGGAAGCAGTCTTTTTATCAAAATTTATGTGTGACCTATCGACGATTGTAGCGTCTTAAAGCTGTATTTCGCAGGAAACAGGCAATTTCCATAGAAAGTTGCCCTGCGAAACACCCTTAGAACGGAGACTGATTTTGGTTAGAAAGGCCCTTATGAGCAATCATAAGGGCCTTCTTTTTTTTTTTGCGAAAAGCATCAACCAATTTTTTTTTCAAATAGGCATGTGACCATGTGTGACTTCTTACGTCACTAGGAGGTCTTTTGTGGGAATCAGGCAATTTCTCAAAGAATATTGCCCTGCAAAACACCCTTAACACGGAGACTGATTTTGGTTAGGAAGGTCCTATTGAGCAATCATGTGGGCCTTCTTTTTGTCTTAGATCTTGCATCCGAATTGCTGCTATTAGCCAGAATGGCCCGCATTTCCATGCGCGCATGCAAGAAAAAATCAAAGCTTAATCGTGCTAGGTCTGGGCAAAATTTTGCTCTCGAACACCAGTGTCTACTGCCTTTTTAGGCTTTTTCTAAGCAGCACAGTGCTTGAGCTGGAGTAGACGAAAACTAGAAAAATGAATTTTTTATCTGATAGGCCTGTGACCTATGGACGAGCCTCGCGTCTCAAGGGTGTATTTCGCAGGAAACAGGCGGCTTCTTTCCCAGAAAGTCGCCCTGCGAAACACCCTTAAAGCGGAGACTGATTTTGGTTAGTAAGACCCTTGCGAGCGATCGCAGGGTCTTTCTTTACTTTCAAAAAGATATTCTCAGAAGTGAAAAATGTTTTAGTTACCCCCAGTAACTAATGCGGACGTTCGAAAATTAGCAGGTATGAACCCCAATCCTGCTAGAGCTCGTCAAAAATGAAGACTGATGTTTATCAGCAGGGCCCTCTTGAGCAATCACGAGGGCCTTCTTCATTGGTGCTCACTCCTTAGCTTCGCTCCGTGATATCGACTGAAAATTTTCGCGAACGGGCTCATGCCCTCGTAGATCAACTCGCAGATCATCTTGAAGCCCAAAGCTCAAGCGATAGCAAATGCATCTCCTACCAAACTCCAGCTGAGTCCTATGCCTTTTGGGAGAAATTCTCGGGCGATGAAAAGGCCCTGTATAAGGCTGTATTGGAGCGATCTATTTCCGTGCATCATCCTGGGTATATCGGCCATCAAGTATCCGTCCCCTCTACGGAAGGAATCCTCGCAAGTTGGGTGAGTGATGTGCTGAACAATGGAAGCGCTGTGTATGAAATGGGCATGGCTGCCAACGCAATTGAAAGAAGGGTCTCGAAAGAAATGGCTCGCACGTTTGGCCTTCCAAATACAGCTACGGGGGTTTTTACGAGTGGTGGGAGCTTGGCCAATTTGACGGCCATGCTGGCCGCTCGTGCTGCAAAAGCACCTGGCATCGCAGGTGAAAAACTTTGCGTTTTGGTAAGCGATCAGGCGCACTATTGCATCGATAGGGCAGTGCGCATCATGGGTTGGGGAGCCGAAGGAATCATCGAGATTGCAACTGATGAAGAATTCCGCGTCTCTGCCTCGGGCCTTGATCATGCCCTTAAGGTAGCGGCCCAGAGAGGTAGGCAGCCAATCGCTTTGGTAGGTATGGCGTGCACGACAAGTACGGGGACCTATGATGATTTGGAGCTCCTCTCAGCTTTCGCCAAAACCCATAACCTGTGGTTTCATGTCGATGCAGCACATGGAGGGGTAGCCTGTTTTAGCGAAAGCGAAAAGAAGAAAGTACGCGGTATAGAACAGGCAGATACCATTACACTCGATGCGCACAAGATGATGCGGGTACCAGCGCTGACGACCTTGCTGCTGTACAAGGACGAAGTCGCGAGTTATCGCACCTTCTCTCAAAAGGCAGACTACCTATGGGATGAGGCTGGACCAGAATGGTATCATAGTGGACAGCGTACTATAGAGTGTACAAAGCTCATGATGGGAATGCGTGTCTTGGC
This sequence comes from uncultured Saprospiraceae bacterium, assembly GCA_937923485.1. GTDB lineage: Bacteria > Bacteroidota > Bacteroidia > Chitinophagales > Saprospiraceae > CALDTK01. The sequence continues at coordinate 6,926 of CALDUE010000070.1, read as the reverse complement.
AGTCACCATGGGAGACGGTATGGCTTCGCTTGGGAAATACGTCGAAGCCCAATATCAATTAGCTAGGGCTTTCGCCAAAACCCTCAGCGAGCGAGAGGATTGGGAAGTTGCGACCGAACCGATGAGCAACATCGTATGCTTCCGTCAAATACCTTCTGATGAAACTGAGGTTGACTCTTTCAATCTATCAATTAGAGAGCGACTCCTACAAGACGGGAGGTGGTACGTTGTGAGTACGCGTTTGCGAGGGACTTTCTGGCTTAGAGTCACCCTCATGAACGCAGAAACAAGCTTAGCATCGCTGATGGAAATGATCGCATTTGCTGAAAACCAAAGGTAGTTTCGACAGCTGGTTGACAAGTGCTAAGGCACCAGGCAGAAGTTCTGTTTTCGGGCAATTATTTGGTCTACGAAAAATTGTGGAAGACTTGTCAAATTGCATTGAACTAATAGCCTATGAATCAATAACTTAAGAATGGTCGGAAAGGGTTTGTACGCCTAGGTTGAGCGGGTAAAATTTCGTACTTTTGCTACTGTATGGCTACTGAAAATAAAAACCCTAACGCGTCGAATTATGGCGCAGGAAACATTACTGCACTGGAAGGCCTTGAGGCTGTAAGGTTGCGGCCTGGGATGTATATCGGTTCGACCGATAAAAAGGGACTACATCACCTCGTTTGGGAGGTCATAGACAACTCTATCGATGAGCACCTCGCAGGCTACTGCTCGCATATCGACACGATCGTTCACAAGGACAACTCAGTTACCGTCAAGGACAATGGCCGTGGTATTCCAACGGGCATGCACGAGAAGCTTCAAAAGAGCGCACTCGAGGTTGTAATGACGGTCCTTCACGCTGGGGGTAAGTTCGATAAGGATACCTACAAAGTATCTGGTGGACTTCACGGTGTAGGTGTAAGTTGTGTAAACGCACTGTCTGAGCATCTAAGAGCAGAAGTTCATCGGGAAGGCAAAGTCTTCGAACAGACCTACTCGGAAGGTATCCCAACCTCTGAGGTTAAAGTTATCGGTGAGTCTACCAGCAACGGTACCCAAATCACTTTCCGTCCGGATTCCACGATCTTCGATGAGCGAGAGTACAATTTTGCTACGCTCGCCACACGTATGCGCGAGTTGAGCTACCTCAATGCAGGGCTACACCTAACGCTTACAGATGAGCGTGAGACGGTTACTGATGACGAAGGAAAAGACGCCGGTTTTAGAACAGAGACGTTCCTTTCTGAAGGTGGCCTCAAAGAATTCGTTCTTTTCCTTGATGAGTCCCGTGAGGCGATCATTCCTGAGCCGATTCACGTTATCGGCAAAGAGGATAACGTTGAGGTGGAGGTTGCGATGCAGTACAACAACTCGTTTACAGAGAACATCCACTCCTACGTCAACAACATCAACACCCGCGAAGGAGGAACCCACGTTTCTGGTTTCCGTCGTGCTGTTGCTCGTGAGTTCGGGAAGTATGCCGAGGACGAAGGGCTCTTCTCTAAATTGAAATTCAAGGTCAATACCGATGACTTCCGAGAAGGTATGACTGCCGTCGTTTCTGTGAAGGTGCCAGAGCCGCAGTTCAAAGGACAAACCAAAGGTGAGCTCGGAAACTCAGAAGTAACCGGCATTGTAAGTCGCGCCGTAGGTGCTGCATTGAAGACTTTCCTAGAGGAGAATCCGCAGATGTCTCGCCGAATCATCGAGAAAGTAGTACTTGCTGCTACGGCTCGTCACGCAGCCCGCAAGGCACGTGAAACGGTACAACGAAAGAACGTCTTAACCGGTGCTGGACTTCCAGGAAAGCTCTCAGATTGTTCTTCAAAAGACCCTGTCGAATCAGAGATCTTCCTCGTGGAGGGTGACTCTGCAGGGGGTACAGCAAAGCAAGGTCGCGACCGTGAGTTCCAAGCAATCCTTCCACTGCGTGGTAAGATCCTCAATGTAGAGAAGGCGATGGAGTACCGCATCTACGACAATGAGGAGATCAAGAACATGTTTACCGCACTTGGTGTAAGCATTGAAGAGAAAGAAGGTGAGCGTATTCTTAATACGGAGAAGCTTCGCTACCACAAGGTGGTCATCATGTGTGATGCCGATATTGACGGTAGTCACATTGTTACGTTGATCCTGACCTTCTTCTTCCGCTACATGAGGCCACTCATCGAGCAGGGCTACATTTTCATTGCAGCTCCACCGCTTTACCGCGTGGCAAAAGGTAACAAGTTCCAATACGCATGGGATGAAGCAGAGCGTCAAGAAGCCATGGCTCGCATCGGAAACGGACCGGATGATACCGGCGTTAAGATTCAGCGCTACAAGGGGCTTGGTGAGATGAATGCTGAGCAACTTTGGGATACCACCATGGATCCTACTACGAGGATTCTACGTCAGGTCAACATCGGTGATGCCATCGAAGCAGATCGTATCTTTTCTATGTTGATGGGCGATGAGGTGCCGCCGCGTCGTGCATTTATTGAAGCAAACGCAAAGTACGCAAACGTCGATGCATAACTGATCGCCAAATTTTCGACTAGCATTAAATGTCTCTTCAACTTGCGTTGGGGAGGCATTTTTTTTTGGGCAAAGTGATGGGAAGATTTCAATCGCTGAGATCGCCTCCGAGGGAAGTGAACCGCAAAAGAATTGCCTTAGGAATGCTTTGAACCGCAACGGCCCTTCGGCTTACGCAAATAAGCTAAGACCGCAAAGTTCGTGACGCTAGTACAGACATAGTAGCGTGCTCGATGGCTGACATCCTCCGGATGTATCGAGCTAGCAACGAAGTAGTCACTGTACTTTTTCCGAAATCCGAAATCCGAAATCCGAGATCCGAAATCCGAAATCCGAGATCCGAGATCCGAAATCCGAAATCCCCTAAGGCTTCACCCCCCGCACGATATACTGATAATCTAAGGTCATGTCATCGGTATTAATCTGCTCAAACCCAGCTTCGCGCATAGCTTGCTCCACCTCGAAAACAGAAAGTCTACTTTCTACAGGTGGACCGACAGGTGTACTTTTTTTCTTGAAATCGACGATGAGAATGGCGCTGCCAGACTTGAGCCCCTGCGACAATCTGCTCAGGTATTCTGCTCGCTTGGGAATGTACATGAAGGTATTGACGACCAAGGCCGCATCGCCTTCGCTTTCACCAAGATTTGGATCATCTGCGGGTACCAAACGCGGATCAATACGGAGATAGGCACTAGAATCTAACTGCGCATTATTCAAGCTATCCAAGAGTAAAAGCATACTCGGATCAATATCTAGTGCGATCACTTTCGCCGCGCCAAGCGCTAACCTGCGGGTGAAAAAGCCGGTGCCTGAACCAACTTCCACGACGGTCTTTCCTGTTAGGTCACCCATCCGTTCGACCAGCACATTCGGCTTTTGCCAAACGACGCGATTTAGATTTTCGTAATCGAACGTGACGTGCTTATTGGTAGAATCGCCAATCGTCGCACGGTAGATACTATCCTCCCGCAAGAATTTCTCAATCGGGCTCTGCTCCGCACTCACACGATCTTGCGTACACGCAGCAAGGCAGATCGCCAGAAACATCATTGCGTACAGTATTCTACTTAACATTGGCTCTAAGGTAGTGCGCACTACTCAACAAGTGCAGACATCCACTCGCCAAGTGCAACACGAAGCGTCTTGTCCTTTCCAGTGAAATTATTTGCGATGATGGTGAAGGCAATTTGCTTCCCATCGCTCGTCTCTACATATCCACAAAATCCCTTCGAACGCGCCAAGGTTCCACTCTTCGCACGTATGCGCGCGGCTGAAGTTTGGTTTCGTAAAACCCCTCGAACCGTACCTTCTTTACCCACGCGAGGAAGGCTACTGGGAATAGCAGAAGCAGCAGAGAATTGCAGGACCTGCGTCATTTGCAGCGGCGTAATCATGTTACGCATCGTCAGCCCTGATCCATCGAGTTGCTGCCATCCATCTGTATCAAGGCCTCGCTCTTCCCAATATTCTACTATGCGCTCGCCAACCTTCTCGGGGTCATCGCTGATTCCCCAGTGGCGACCGAGTGCATTGAATAAAGCCTCCGCAAAAAGATTGACGCTCTTAAAATTGGTTTGCTTAACCAACTCTTTTAACGGTGGACTTTCATACGAGTCGATACTCGTCGCTGTGGTCCGAGCGCTTGGAATACTTGCAGCAATAGCATCTCCACTCACCTCGATACCTCGATCTTCGAGTACCTCTGCGAGCCAATCTGCGGCATGTTTGGCAGGATTAGGAAGCGAGCCTTTCACCTTAAAAGTTCCTTTGCCGGCAGGTATCGTTCCTCGAATAACACGGTCCATCGTGCCAGGGGCACCGAAGATGTAACTCTGGTCACCACTGTTTGATGCACCACTAGTTAGCAGATTCGTCCAACGCAACTGACCTGGATCAGGATCGTAGGAAACGACTTTCGGTTTACCACCAACGTTAGCTGTGCGCTGCAGTCTGAGGGTGTACTTGTTCTCGTTAATGATGAGGCCTCCAGCGCCGGCGCCATAGTAATTCCCGATGTCATTCCATTGCCAATATGGACTCGGTTCAGCACCCGGAGCGAGGGATTCTTCGCCAACGATATTCCCTTTAATGCTTTTGATTCCCGCTCGCTGAATAGCATCAGCCCAACGCGCAAGCAAAGCATCTAAATCGAGTGCTCCACTGGGCCTTCCTCCGCCCAAACTAGGGTCTCCACCTCCAATGATGAGGACATCCCCGTTGAGCACACCATCTTGAATCGATCCCGAGTAGCACAATTCTGTAGTGAAGCGGTAGTCCTCTCCGAACACTTTAAGCGCCGTAGCTGTAGTGGGAACCTTCATCAAACTGGCAGGAATGAGGCTGCTCGATGCATTTGAGGTTTTCAGGATTCGACCGCTTTCAACGTCAAGCACAGCAATCCCCAATGCTGCATGCTTCAACTGATCGTTGCTGCGCAATTTTGTAGTTGCCGCATCTAAACGCTTGACCAAAGCCTCGTTTTGACCAGCAGCGTAGTCCGCGTTAAGGGACAAAAAAGTGGTTAGCAAAAGGAGCAATGATATCCTCATAGCTCAAAGGTAGAAAGCACGCGTGAAGCAACGGTACCTTAGACGCACTTCGCCTCGACACTCCCGAGTGCAAACTTCACTCCTCCACCATCGACGAATGCTTTCATCGTGACAGTATCGCCATCTTGAATAAACTTGCGCGTAGAGCCATCGGATAGGGTAACTGGTTTGGTGCCTTTCCAGCTTAATTCCAACATTGACCCGTAGCTATCTGGCGTCGGACCACTGATGGTTCCACTTGCACAGACATCGCCGGGGCGCAGGTTACATCCATTCACGGTATGGTGCGCAAGTTGCTGCGCCATGCTCCAGTAGAGGTACTTCGTATTACTCGCGCAGACCTTTGAGGGCTCACCACCCTCTGGTGTGATGTACACCTCCAATTTGATGTCAAAGTTGTTGGACCCAGCGTGTTGCAAGTAGGGTAGAGGAGTAGGGTCTTGTTTTGGACTTGCCAAGCGCACAGGCTCCAATGCTTCAAGCGGCGTAATCCAAGGACTAATCGTACTTGAGAAACTTTTGCCGAGGAATGGACCGAGTGGCACGTATTCCCACTTTTGAATATCGCGTGCACTCCAATCATTAAAGAGCGCAATTCCGAAAATGTGGTCCTCGGCATTTTTCACGTCGATAGGCGCTCCTAGCTTGTTGCCTTGGCCAACCACGAAGGCCATTTCAAGTTCAAAGTCTAGTAGTTTGCTTTCGCCAAAACCAGGTTTGCCATCCTCGCCCGGAGTAGTTTGCCCCTTCGGTCGGTGAATAGGGGTTCCACTCACCATAATGCTGCTCGCGCGACCGTGATATCCAACAGGCAGGTGCTTCCAGTTAGGAAGAAGTGCATTTGCTGGATCACGAAACATGGTTCCGACGTTGGTCGCATGTTCAATGCTCGAGTAAAAATCAGTGTAGTCACCAACCTCTATTGGTAAAACGAGCTTGGCTTGTTTTGCCGGAAGGAGAAAAATTTCTTTACGTGAGCGCAGATCCCAATAGCCTGGATCATCATCCAAACAAGCAGCCAGTCGGGTGCGAACAGCACTAGTCACAGCTTTACCACGACCGATAAGTTGGTTCAGACTCTTTTGCGCAAAGTCTTTCCGGTCGGCTTTGGTATCATCGAATACACCGATCTCAGCGAGTACGCGTAGATCAACCACTTGATCACCGATACGAGATACGAGCGCGTGCGAACCATCAGGTCGAACACGTACACCCATTGGAAGATGTGCTAGTGGAAAATCACTGTTGTCTGCGCCGGGAATCCAGCTTTTTTGTGGGGTAGTACTCACGGTAGGTTAAGGCTTTGGCGCAAGGTAAAAAGGCCTAGCCAAGGAAGGAGCTTTTCAAGGAAAAACCCTTAACAACTACAACATCAGGTCTAGCTCCTAAATATCCTTATTGTAGTCCTGCACGGCCTTATTCTTCCCAAAGGTCCTCATGTAGCCGATCGTAAACGATGCACTCTGGGTGGTTGACTCAAAATCTTCTAAACCTCCAAATCTATTTTCATTGATGCCGTCATTCATGTTCGTGAACCCACGACGGTAACGGCCATCGAGAATGAGCTTGCCAACTTTAAGGCTAATGCCTACTTGAAGACCTAACTGCCCACCAAAGTCAATTCTTCGAATCATCTCTTCATCGAATTCGATTTCAAATTCCTCACCCTCCATCATGAATTCGTTGCCGTCAATGAAGAGGTTACTATCGGTTATACCGTCGGCATTTCTTGCATATGAAAAGGAGGGACCTGCCATGGCAGAAACAGTGAACCCTTTGAATGGCATTCTGTATTTGACCAATACAGGAACTTCTACATAATTGAAACGTCGATTGATCGTCTCTTCCACAGATCGAGTC
>CALDUE010000069.1 GCA_937923485.1 uncultured Saprospiraceae bacterium | reverse complement strand
TAAATCTGCGCTAGCCAAATGTTGTGCGCTCAAAGACACATATGTCAGAATCTATAAGATGTTAAAGCCGATTATCGGGTTAAAAGCGGCGTAAAAGTTGCAATATCATCTATACATCCTGTACTATGAACACACAAACACTCATGGGATGGTACGCAGTAATGCTGTGCGCGATGCTCTCGTTGAGCGCCGGTGCACAAGATATACACTATGCTCATTTAGCAGCCGTACCTACTCAAACGAACCCAGCCTATACCGGTCTAATGGAAGGACGTGCCCGCGTTGGTATCGACTACCGCGGACAATGGAATAATTTCACTAAAGGTTTTCGCACCTCGAGCTTTTCAGCAGACATGAAAGCTTGGCAATCGCGTGAGGATATCATTGGGATTGGCGTCCACCTCAACAACGATGTAGCAGGCGACTTAAATTTCACTTCCCAGCAGCTGAGTATCAACAGCTCCTTTATGAAAGGACTGGATGGAGGCAAAACGTTCCTTTCTTTTGGAATACAGAACGTTTTTAATTCTCAACGTATCGACTGGAGTGAAGCACGAGCTTTTTCCTATGAGCCTTTAGAATCACTTGAAAGTGGAGGACGAGGCAATTTTTGGGACATAGGATTCGGATTGGCTTTCTTTAATAAACCTAATCGTCGATTATCTTGGTTTGCAGGAGCTGCAGGAGCGCACCTCAATAACCCCGATGTTACCTTCTTAGGAGACAGTGACAACAGTCTCGGAGATCGACTATACAGAAAGTGGACGCTTCATGCAGGTGCCGAGGTTCATTTTGGTCGCTTCAATAGTCTGCGTCCGAGTGTAATTTATCTCACTCAGGGACCAAATCGGCAGCTAAAAGTAGGCACATACTGGCGCTACAAAACGGATAATGGGCTTTCATCAGATTCGCAGGTTGCTGTACATTTTGGAGCATTTCTGCGATCTTACTTGACAGTAAATGAAGCAGGTGTCGATGCGTTCATCTTCGCAGCACGGTTTGACTATCACCAAACGGTGATCACGATCTCATTCGATACGAATGTGAGTTCGTTGACCACCGCATCGAATGGTTTTGGCGGACCTGAGTTTAGTTTAGTTCAGTCCTTTGACTGGGGAAGCCTAAATCGAAAGTCGCGACCAGTGAAATGTCCGACGTTTCAGTATTAGAGCGCGCCAGAATTCAACAAACTGAAAAAGAAATCAAATGGACCTTGCACGTATCAAACATGTGTGTACATTTGCAGCCGCTTAACCAACTAAGCAAAAGAAACATCGCGAGGTGGAGCAGTTGGTAGCTCGTCGGGCTCATAACCCGAAGGTCGCTGGTTCGAGTCCAGCCCTCGCTACATTAGAGAAGCCCAGCAGAAATGCTGGGCTTTTTGCGTTGTTTTGCCATAGGTTTAGAGACTCACTTTTCTGAGACCAGTCCCGTATCGACCTCAAGTCGATCCGTGGATCCACGCAGCTACGCTGCGGGACCCTCGCTACATCAGAGAAGCCCAGCAGAAATGCTGGGCTTTTTGCGTTTTTTCTCTATGAAATTTGTGACCTATTATTTAGAATCGATCAGCTCTGGAAGAAGGTATATCGGTGCTTCTGAAGACCTTGAACGCCGGGTCAAAGAGCATAATTCCGGTAAAAACAAAGCTACAGCTCCTTTCAGACCTTGGAAAATTCTTGGATTTGTTGAGCATGATACACTTAGTGAGGCGAGACTGCTTGAAAATAAGTTCAAGAAAATGAAATCTCGTGCCCGCGTCCAGGCTTACATCCAAAGCGAAGGTCTATGGTTCTGAGTCCAGTCCCGTTTCGACCTCAAGTCGAAGCGTGGATCCACGTACCGCGAGCGGTACGGGACCCTCGCTACATTAGAGAAGCCCAGCAGAAATGCTGGGCTTTTTGCGTTTGATTCTAGTCATAAGATCACCTCTTGCACCACATGTGAATTGAAACCAACGGTATATGATGAAAGTCTTGCATAAAGTCTTGCCTCTTTGCGTTAGCAGCATTATTGACCGCTGAAGATTTCAATTGGAATCCTCAAGTAAAACACTGATCATCAGATCGCGAACAATTCGTTAAGAGGCTCTACTTTGAGGAGTCAACGAAGTGATGTTCACTACATTGGCACTATGAGAGGACTCCTACTTTTTAGCCTTCTATTTCTGGGCATTGCAGGCAACCTGCAAGGACAACTTTTGCCTTATCCAACTTTCGAGGGAGATGGTCGGCACTTGGAGAGACTCTCACTTCTGGCGGGTTCAGCCGATGGCCAACAGCTGGCTATACGACCGTATACGTATCAAACAGTTGCTTCTTGGTTGGAGCGAATTGACACGCTAGGCATTTCTCTTAATCAGCAACAGCGATGGGATATAGAGCTTGCACGCGAAAGACTTGCTTTAGTAGATCGGGTCGAGAAGAGTTCTGATGAAGAGAGGGGTTTGTACGCGCAAGCCGGCTTAAAAGGTTGGCTCAACCAAACTTTTTATCGCAGAAAAGGATATGCTATTGCCACCGAAAAGCCAGGCATAAAATTTTACGCAAACCCAGTCCTGAATTTTGAACTTGGAAATCAATCAAACTCCGCCAATGGGAGGAACGTTGTGTTCAGAAATACCCGCGGCGCTACAGTTCGAGGAGAAATAGACGGGAAGGTGTGGTTCCAGACGACCCTCTATGAAAATCAAGTCCGTCTGCCAAGTTGGGAGCGAGAGTGGAGTTCAGCATATAACGATGCTGTCCCAGGAGTAGGTTTTTACAAACGGTATGAAAGCAGCATTTTCAACATTGTAGACGGCTTTGATTTCTTTCAAGCAACTGGTGAAGTTGGCTTTAACATTACGAAGCACATTTCTGCTCAATTTGGGCACGGCAATCCCCGAGTAGGCACAGGCTATCGAAGTCTCATTTTGGACAATTTTGCTGATCCATATCTATATGCCCAGATTGATACGCGTGTCTGGAAAATACATTATCGAAACCTTTTCACGGAGATGAAAGACGGTCGACAGACTGCAACTTTTACAAGTAACAAATATGTTGCTGCACACACCTTAGGTATTCAGCTAACTAAATCCTTAGAAGTGGGGATTACTGAAATGACGGTTTTCCAGCGAGATAATGGTTTCGATGCTCAATATCTCAATCCAATAATCCTATACAGAGCCGTCGAACAAGACAACGGGAGTACTGACAACGCACTTATAGGACTTCACGCTAATTACAGAATAGGCAGAAAAGCAGAAATTTATGGTCAACTGCTTTTTGATGAATTCAATTTTGATAGAGTGGTCGAACGTGAGGGATGGTGGGCCAATAAGCAGGCTGTGCAAGTTGGAGGAAAATGGTTTGGAGCATTTGGTGAAGATCGCTTAGATCTAAGTGGCGAGTTTAATTCAATTCGACCATTTACGTATGGTCACCGTTTCGGACCAATTAATTATGTTCATTATGATCAGCCGCTCGCTCACCCATGGGGAGCTGATCTAAGAGAATTTCAATTCAAATTTGGCTATCAAATCAACCAAGATTGGAGAATATCAGGTCAAATTGTAAATCTAAGTCAGGGAGATGTCTCCCTACCCCCGACCCCGAACATTGGAGCCAATATTCTATTCAACAACAACCTTCGTGATCGAGACTTCGATTTTAGAATAGCAGAAGAAAATCGTGTGGACAGAACCTATGGCCAGCTACAGCTCAACTGGCGCCCATTCAGTGGAGCAAACCTGAGCGCCACTTACGATTATTATGGTCGTAGTTCTGAATCAACTGAAGACTTAGGGCAACATGGTATTAGCTTTGGCTTTTCATTAAACACTATTCAACGCTCAGGCGTCTTCTAGCACTTTCAAATTTCTTTCATGTCTTCAACTCCGAACTTCTCGGCTCGGGCCATTGCATTATACGCGGCAGCCGAACAAAGAATACTTGTTCTTGACGGTGCAATGGGCACTATGATACAGCGTCACAAGCTGCAAGAGGCTGACTATCGTGGGGCTCGTTTTGCGGAAACGCGGAAAGATCAAAAAGGTAATAACGACCTCCTTTCTCTTACTCAGCCGAAAATTATTAGAGACATCCACCTTGCCTACCTAGAGGCCGGGGCGGACATTATCGAGACCAACACCTTTTCAGGTACAACGATAGCGCAAGCGGATTATGCCCTTGAGGATGCTGTGTACGATATCAATTTTGAGAGTGCCAAGCTTGCTCGCGAGGCATGTTCAGCTTTCGCCAAAACCACAGGGAAAGAGACTTGGGTAGCTGGAGCAATGGGGCCCACAAATAGGACGGCTAGTATTAGCCCCGATGTTAACAACCCTGGCTTCCGTGCGGTAACCTTTAAAGATTTAGAGAACGCCTATTTTGAACAAGCGAAAGGATTGATGGATGGCGGCGCTGACCTGCTTCTAGTTGAAACCATCTTTGATACACTCAATGCCAAAGCTGCAATTTTTGCCATTGACCGCTTAGCAGAGGAACTTGGTATCGCTATCCCAACCATGTTGAGTGGTACCATCACCGATGCCAGTGGACGCACCCTAAGCGGGCAAACTGCCGAGGCGTTCTGGATCAGTATAAAGCATGCACGCCCCTTCTGTGTCGGTCTCAATTGTGCACTCGGTGCGAAGGAAATGCGACCACATATCGCCAGCATTTCAAAAGCTGCCAACTGCTTTGTACACGCCTACCCGAATGCTGGACTGCCGAATGAACTAGGGGCCTATGATCAAGGCCCTAGTGAAATGCAGCAATACATCCAAGACTTCGCATCTAGCGGATTGGTAAATATAATTGGTGGGTGTTGTGGTACGACTCCCGACCATATTCAAGCCATGGCAGAAGCCGTCAAAGGACTAACGCCTAGGGTTGTGCCTGAAGACTCCCCTTATTCAGAATTGTCTGGACTTGAGCCTTTAGTTATTACAGAAAACACCAACTTCGTCAATGTTGGTGAACGAACGAATGTTACAGGTTCGGCGCGTTTTTCTAAGCTCATAAAGAAAGGAGATTACGACACAGCGCTTAGTGTTGCTCGGCACCAAGTGGAAGGAGGTGCCCAAATCATCGACGTCAACATGGACGAAGGCCTCCTTGATAGTGAGCAGGTGATGAAGGACTTCCTCAACCTTGTCATGGCAGAGCCAGACATCGCCAAATTGCCTATTATGATCGACTCAAGTAAATGGTCGGTCATTGAAGCTGGATTGCAATGTGTCCAAGGTAAATGCGTAGTCAATTCCATCTCACTTAAAGAGGGTGAAGAACAATTTAGACATCATGCACGCCTCGTGCGTCGCTATGGTGCCGCGGCAGTCGTTATGGCTTTCGACGAAGAAGGCCAAGCCGATACGATCGAACGTAAAGTTGAGATCTGCGCTAGAGCGTATAAGATTTTAGTCGACGAAATCGGCTTCAATCCCACGGATATCATCTTCGATCCGAACATCTTTGCAGTTGCAACTGGAATTGAGGAGCACAATGGATACGGCATTGCATTCATTGAGGCGACACGCCAGATTAAGGAACGCTGTCCAGGAGCGAAAGTGAGCGGAGGAGTTAGTAACGTTAGCTTTTCCTTCCGCGGAAATAATGCGGTACGAGAAGCAATGCACTCCGCATTTCTGTACCATGCTATCGATGCTGGTATGGACATGGGTATCGTCAATGCGGGTATGATTGAAGTCTATGCAGATATTCCAAAACCGCTACTTGTAGCTGTCGAAGATGTAATTCTTAATCGTAGAGATGACGCTACTGAGCGACTAACTGAATTGGCCGAAACCATTAAAGGTGGAGGCAAAAAGCGCGTACAGGATTTAAGTTGGCGTGAGCTACCGCTTGAGGAGCGAATCAAGCATGCTATGGTTCGTGGTATAGCAGACTACATTGTTGAAGATGCAGAAGAAGCACGCCTCCTTGTGAAACGACCACTTGAGGTAATCGAAGGCCCATTAATGGCGGGTATGAGCGTTGTTGGTGACCTCTTCGGTGCAGGAAAAATGTTCCTCCCTCAGGTTGTTAAGAGCGCCCGAGTCATGAAGCGCGCAGTTGCTCACTTGACTCCATTCATAGAAGCTGAAAAAGAACTTGGCGATCAAAAACCAAAAGGTAAAATTCTTCTGGCTACGGTAAAAGGAGACGTCCACGATATTGGAAAAAATATCGTTGGAGTTGTCCTCGGGTGCAACAACTACGATATCGTCGACATGGGCGTAATGGTTCCGGGCAACAAGATTCTCGACGAGGCCATCGCGCAAAATGCAGACATCATTGGATTAAGCGGACTAATAACCCCTTCGCTTGATGAGATGGTCGATGTTGCTGCTGAGATGAAGCGTCGAGGCATGAAACTCCCCTTAATGATCGGCGGAGCAACGACTAGTAAGCTTCACACAGCAATAAAAGTTGAGCCCGAATACGATGGCCCAGTGATACATGTATTGGATGCAAGTCGTGCAGTCACTGTAGCCCAACAGCTACTCAATGAGAATGAAAGTGAACGAAGCGATTATGTCCTTGATATCCGCAAAGATTACGATGAAGTTCGCATAAAACGAGCTGCGCGCACACGCGTCAAGGAGTTGATCCCATATCACCAAGCCAAGCAGAATCGTTGGATTACAGACGAAGCTTGGTCTAGCTATACCCCACCCGCTCCTAAAAAACTTGGTGTTTTTGAAGTCCCTGTAGACCTTGCCGATGTAGTTGATTACATTGATTGGACACCTTTTTTCCAGAGCTGGCAGCTTGCGGGAAAGTACCCAGCAATCTTACAAGATGAGGTAGTTGGAGTTGAGGCAACAAAATTGTTTGCGGATGCGCAAACCATGTTAAAGCAACTTTTGGCAGAAGACTGGTTGGGAGCAAAAGCTGTCTACGGACTTTTTCCAGCAAACAGCAATTCTGATTCGATTGAGATTTACGCAGACGATATGCGTAGTGATGTAGTGATGCGACTCGAGCAATTACGCCAACAATTAAAAAAAGCCGCAGGAAAACCTAGTCAATCCTTAGCGGATTTGATCGCTCCAAAGTCAAGTGGTAAAGCAGACTACTTAGGTGCTTTTGCTGTTACCGCTGGCATTGGTATTGAGGAGCATGTTGCACGTTTTGCCGCAGAGCATGATGACTACAGCAGCATTTTGTTAAAGGCACTTGCTGATCGACTTGCAGAAGCTACCACCGAGTGGCTTCATGCACAGGTTCGTCGCGAGCACTGGGGATATGCAGAGAATGAAGCCATCGACAACAATGGACTCATCGCCGAGAAATATCAAGGAATCCGACCTGCTCCAGGCTACCCAGCTTGTCCCGATCACACAGAGAAAGCCAAGCTGTGGGAGCTTCTCGATGCTTCCGCCAAAACCGGAATTACATTAACAGAGAGCTATGCGATGTATCCTGCCGCTAGTGTAAGCGGTTGGTACTTTAGTCACCCTGATTCAAAGTACTTCGGGTTAATAGGCCATTTAGCAAAAGACCAAATCGTTGATTACGCTGAGCGCAAAGGAATGGAGGTGGCGAAGGTTGAGAAATGGTTGGCGCCAGCATTGGGATACTGATAAAGCAGGACTTTATCAGTATTTTGAATTGGGGTCAAATGCTTCGCAGCGGCAATTTTGAATTTTGAATGTCGAGACGGTTAGCCTGCGGCTTCTGTGTATTACCCGCGCGATAAATCGTCTGCTACCTCGTGGCAATCGCGCGCTACGCGGCTCACTCGCAGGACGCGAGACAGCGGGGAGGTGTTGAACAGAGATTTTGGTTCAGGGCATGTTTGCCCCTTTCAAGGTCGTGACATTTTTGTAGAACGCTGCCCCGAGCGGAGCTCGTCGAACGGCAGGCTTGAAATAAAAAACCTCTGCCACGAGCCCGAAAGCTGTAACAGAGGTTTTATTTGTTTTGGCGAAAGCTGAATGCTAAAAACAACTACTTTCACCCTACCAGCCGTCACGAACATTCAAAATTCGTAACTCAAAATTCAAAATTCTTCGTCGGCTTACTTACCAAACATGCCACCGAGCATGCCAGCAGCTTTGCCGAGCATTCCTCCGCCACCGCCTCCGGCGATTGCCATGAGGTCATCAACGCCAATACCGTCAGTATCGCCGTTTGCAGCTGCTGCTCCGCCAACCTTAGAAAGTAGCATTGGGAGTAAAGCTCCAATTGCAGTATTTGCTGTACTTGATCCGATACCCAACTTAGAAGTTAAGTTACCAGCCACGCTTCCAAGGATGCTTTGAAAAATAGGATTTGAGGTCATGCTTGCTCCGCCGCCGCCCATTACTGAGCTGAGCATGCTTGCGATTCCGTCTCCATTGCCGCCTGTGACAGCTCCCATGATTCCTGAGGCAACACCTTCAGTAGCAATTGGGAAAGCCTCTGCAGCTTGATCAGCTGAAAGTCCGTTCTGAGTGAGTGAGCCGATTGCTTGGTCTTTAACGCCGGCGAGAAGTTGATCTAACATGTGGGGGGTTGTTTTTGTGTGTTTACTGTGTGTCTTTTCAGACAGTTACATTTCAGACGTTAATGTACACCATTAGTCACATATTGTCTATAGTGTAGTAGGTTTGTCCTCAAATGATTGATTCGCTCATTAGTAGTAAGACCCGTATCAAAT
>CALDUE010000068.1 GCA_937923485.1 uncultured Saprospiraceae bacterium | reverse complement strand
GTAGTAGCGGTATTCGTTGGCGGTGACAAAGGAGAAAACGACTTGTGCGACGTCGACGTCTGGATGTGTTTCGAGGTAGTTGACCCACCAGCTTTTTTCAGCCGCGGTTGCATCTCGAACATAGAGTCGGCGATACAAATCGCTGATAAACGTCTCTGGATCATTACGCATTTCGGTGAGGCTCGGAAGGTCCGCGTTTGGATCGTCAACCATCTTGGCCACAACTACTTCAATCGCTAGTTGACTGTCTCCTATACTGCGCAGAAGTTCATCGAGGGCCACTGCGTCAGAAGGTGGTAGTGGTGCCTGATAAATGTGGTTGTACAGTGTTTGCAGAAATTGTCGCTGTCGTTTTGCGCGGGTCTTCGCATCGTCTGCAACGCCTATTTCGATAGGCTCAATCTCGAAGGAGGTGGAGCGTTCTGTGCAGGAAGGAAGCGCCAACACTGCTGATAGAATCAAGATGCTTGCTAAGCGGAATTGGTAGTTGTTAATTGCTAATTGATAATGACCGAGACGCCCGAGCCGCAGGCGAGCAAACATCTCGAAATTGACAATTGACAATTGGAAATTATCAATTAAAGTAGCGAAGCTTCTTCTCTCAAAACCCAGCATACTCATCTGTTTGCATCACCATCTGCTGAAGCACTTCGACGTTGCCGGTGGAGCGAAGATTTTCTAGATGTGAAAGGGTTTCAGAAGCGGTTGGACGGCGGGCGAGGAGTTGGTCGTATTGCCAAATGATGGTGCCTTGGAGGGCTTCTTGGCTATTGGAAATGATGTCGACATACATGTCTTTATCGCTTCCGCTAAAACCAAACAGCTGCTCTTCGCTGCCGTTTTCGATCATGGAAAAACCTGCGGCAAACTCCACATCGGTAGGGAAGCGATAAAGCAGGTTATCGAAAGAGGCACGGACCATATTGAAGGACCCCATATTAATTTCGTCATACACGAGGTTGTGAATGCAAAGCCTTTGTAGGTCTATGATATCGGCACTCCCTTCTTGGTAGTCGTTTTGCCATGAAAGCAAGCTTTGAAGACGCGCATCGTCATCTGACTGACCAAGTCCTATGAAGCGGCGCTGAATTTCTGCATCGTCTAAATTTTCGATAAATCGCTCTTTTGCTGATGCATAAACATTGAGCACATAGCGATTGCGATCATCTCCATTTTGGAGCAGCCGAATGAAATCGACGCGCGCCTCGCTAGACCACTTCCCAGCGCGCAACTCAGCCGCCCAAGTCTCGAGATCTGTTTCTATGGGTGCCTCACCCAGCACATCTACGTAGCTACGAAAGATGTACTGCTCTAGCGCAGCATCTGAGATCCTGCTACTCTGCGTCACACTTCCATTCAGTACGACTTCTTCCGTGTCACACGATAACAGTAGCACAGCAAGTACAAGGGCCAAGAAATAAGTAAACTTGGAGGTCAAGCGTTTGCTTTTTAAAAATGTGTAGGAGGTTGCTAAACGACTGTTTACGATTGAATTAGCGAAGGTAGGCCTATGAACGTCTGCTTAGTGTCGTTATTACACATCCAGGCTGCCTGTATCTCGGTATTTCTACTGTTTTCTACCCTTTTATAGGTTGTCCAGGAAATGTCAATCTTCCTCCGTCGAGGTAGGCTAATTATAGTAGAAGTCTTAAAAATGACGTACGAATTTCAAAAAACGTTGTTGCTTTGGGTATGCGTTTAATTTCACTTTTCTCTAAAGTAGGATTGATCCTGATGACCTCAGGACTCATTTTCAGTTCATGCACCAATGACGACGACGATACTGGGTTTATGGCCATTCCTGCAGCTGAACAGATTGAGCAATATCTGACAGATAACAACATCACCGGTGAGTTGACTACTAGTTCAGGACTTGTTTACGTCATCGAAGAACAAGGCGAGGCAGAATCTCCAACCTTGAATGATGACATTACGATCCACTACGAAGGCTATCGCATCAATGGGGATGTGTTTGACCAGACAACTGGTTCTCCACGAACATTTCCGCTTTCACGTCTGATACTTTCTTGGCAAGAGGGCATTCAACTCATCGGAAGGGGTGGGAAAATCAAGCTCATTTCTCCGCCAAACTTAGCTTACGGGAACAACCCGCCTGCAGGCAGTATCATCAGAGCAGGTGATGTGCTCGTTTTTGATATTGAGTTAGTAGAGTTCAGCAACTAAGCCAACTTAGCAATTGGACGAATCTACATAGCTACTCGTTATCATCTTGCATCGCTTATGACCAAGGAAATTCTATTTATCGTTTTGGCCATTTGCGTTTCGGCTCTACTGGTGTTTGCTTGCAAGGCTGACAAGCCAAAATCTGATAATAGTCCATTACCAGCTGCCGGTCAGCAAATTGAAGAGTATCTGAAGGCTAATTCATTGTCGGGTGAGCAAACGACTAGTTCTGGACTCGTTTACCTCATAGAAAACCCTGGAGGGGATGAAAAACCTGGAGTAAAGGATCAGATAACGATTCACTACAAAGGCTATTTGACCGACGGGACAGTTTTCGACCAGACCAAGGGTAATCCTAGAACCTTCGGCCTTTATCAACTTATAGCGGCATGGCAGGAAGCTATTCCGATGATTGGGAGGGGTGGTAAGATTAAGATTTTAGCACCTCCGAGTACGGCTTACGGTAATAATCCTCCTCCAAGAACAGGAATTACACCAAGTAGTGTCTTGGTTTTTGATATCGAATTAGTAGACTTTTAGCGTCTGCGCGGTATCTTCATTTGATTGAACTACAGCATGAAACAGATTTCTTTACTCGTATTCACTCTCCTTTTGCTCTGTCTAGGCGCCTGCGGAGATGATGATGATTTTAATGCTTTTGGTGGTTGCGTAGATACCGAGTATCCCGCCCCAGAATGGTATGATGCGGATGAGGGTGAGGTAGTCTACATCGAAACAACAAATACACCTCAAGTCCAAATTAATCGCTTTGTAGCTTCAAATAATTTGGACACCGTACAAACTTCTTCTGGATTAGTCTACTCGATTATTGAACCGGGAGGGGTTGATCGACCTGGCTCGGCTTCGGTTGTTGAGATATGGGTGAAAGGATACTTGATGGATGGTAGCATATTTGAAGAATCAGACGTTTGTCGTAGCGGACCGTTAACGATAAACATCAGTAATCTTATTCCTGCATTGCGAGAGGGACTCCTAGAAATAGGCAAGGGTGGCAAGATGACACTTCTTGCCCGTCCATCCATTGCGTATGGAGGCTCGACACCCTCTAACGGAAATTTTGTTTTAGTATTTGAACTCGAACTATTAGACTTCAACGAGTTATGATGAGCGTAGTCAACTACCCACATAAAGTGGCGCTTTGGAAAGCCTTTATATGCTTAGGACTAATCATCTCGACGGTTGGTTGTTTTAGCACTGACGAGAGTCCTATACCTCAGGGTGCTTTACCTAATCCTCCAGAATTTCTAGAAAACGTAGAAATTGTGACTAGAGATACGTCACCTAGTGCCCAAATCGATCTGTTTGTAGCTGCCAATAACATGGACACTACGCTTACAGCAAGTGGTCTCGTCTATTCTATTTTGGAGCCTGGTGGACAAGAAAAACCTGATACATCTTCTTCTATTGCAGCTTGGTATAGAGCTTACAGAACGGACGGGGTAATCTTTGACGAGACACAGGACAATCCATTCTCTGGACCACTGAATGTATTACTGAAAGGTTGGCAAGAGGCCATTCCTAAGATTGGTAGAGGAGGTAAAATTTGGATGCTCCTACGACCAGAGCTTGGCTACGGAGATGAACCCCCAAGAGGTGGTATCATTACTGATACCACAGTGCTTGTGTTTGAGGTTGAGCTTCTGGATTTTTAACAACAAAGAGCGAGCGCAGAGTAGCCTCCATTCAGTATCTTGTCCCTATGCGCTTAGGATTGTGTATTTCCTTCCTTCTTTTGATGAGCTTCAACCGGGGACTTATAGCCCAGACTCTGTTACCATCAGAGATGGAACCAGGAGCAATCGCACAGTTTCTAAGTCAGAATAAGCAAAATAACACCCAAACCTTCGCGGCTCAACTTCTAGCTGCTGAGCGAGCTTTTGCAAATGAAGACTTCAATGCGGCACTTTTCCATTACGATAAGGCAGCCACACTTGGCGCTCCAAATTCAAGATGGTATTTAGGCAAAAGCGCACTGTTTACTAACATGGGAAGGGATGCAGAGGCTCTTCAGTTGATAGTGGATGGGAAGAAA
>CALDUE010000067.1 GCA_937923485.1 uncultured Saprospiraceae bacterium | reverse complement strand
GCCATGAACCTTGACCAACGTCCAACGTTCTCCTAGCGCAAGCAACGCCATGTTGCCGACGCGAACACCCCCCAACAGCGCCCATGAAAAATTTCGAATTCAAAAATCCAACGAAGATCCTTTTTGGAGAAGGTCAAATTGCTAAGGTCTCCTCAGAGGTACCGGCAGATGCTAAAATCTTACTCTTGTTCGGAGGAGGAAGCATCAAAAAAAATGGCATCTACGAACAGGTGATGTCAGCGCTCGAAGGATTCGACGTGGTAGAGTTTGGAGGAATCCCGGCCAACCCAGAGTACGCGATCCTTATGGAAGCGCTAGAAGTGATCAAGACCAAGAACATTACCTACCTGCTCGCAGTAGGTGGAGGTTCGGTAATCGACGGGACCAAGTTCCTTTCTGCAGCAGCAGAATATGATGGTGACGAACCGTGGGACTTGCTCGAAAAGCGAATTCCAACCCTGAAAGGAATGCCTTTTGGAACGGTACTCACCTTGCCTGCGACAGGTTCTGAAATGAATTCTGGTGCAGTGATTACTCGGGCAGACACGAAGCAAAAGCTAACGATGGGTGGTGCTGGACTCTTTCCCGTCTTCTCGATTCTCGACCCGACGGTCGTGAAATCTATACCTCAACGACAGTTGGCAAACGGTCTGGCCGATTCATTTACGCACGTACTCGAGCAGTACATGACCTATCCGATTGGTGCCCTACTACAAGATCGGATTGCCGAAGGCATCATGCAATCGCTGATCGAAGTTGCGCCCGTGATCATGAAAGATCCGACGGACTATAAAGCCGCTGCAAATTTCATGTGGTGCTGCACCATGGCCCTCAACGGACTCATTCAGAAAGGAGTTCCAACCGACTGGGCAATCCACATGATGGGCCACGAACTCACTGCGCTATATGGAATTGATCACGCCCGCACCCTAGCCATTCTCACTGGCTCGCACTATGAGTACAACCTAGAGACTAAGAGGGAAAAATTGGCGCAATACGCAACGCGCGTGTGGGGCGTAACGGAAGGTTCTGTCGATGAAAAAGCGAAAGCCGGAATTGAAAAAACAGTAGGCTTTTTCCATTCTATAGGCATCGACACCAAGCTATCAGACTACACTGATGATTACAAAGGCACAGGAGCGGAGATCGCCAAACGATTGACAGATCGCGGTATGACTGGCCTCGGTGAGCACCGTTCACTGACGCCTGCAGATGCAGAGAAGATCGTGGAGATGTCTTATTAAGCCTTCAGGGCTGTTGTTTGGTTCAGGGTTCAGCATCCCGCAGTACTGCGGGGTGGTTCAGGGTTCGGGCCATCGCCTGCTCTACGATCTCGCAGGCGCACAGTGCCGTCTAATTTTAGCCCTGAATTTATTCGAGCGGTAATCGTGCAGGCGGTAATCGTGGCTGCAGCAATCACCAACCAATTGGGCCATAAATGTGACACCCCCGCTAAATTTTCACTTAGCGAGGGGTGCACTGGAAACTGTTTATAAAGAATTATTGCAAGGCATCATGTTTATCTAACTGAAATGCCCTCAGGGGGCACTTCAAGAGATGCTTACAAATTCAATGGAGATTTTTAGGCAGGATTAATTTGGAGAACTGATTAATGTGTATCCTTCTTGCAACAAAATTACGCAGGTATCGCAGCGTCGAGCCCATACAGAATGGTCTTTTACTAGGATTTTTCAGGCTTTGACTAGGACAAAACGGGCGCCATTAGGATTTTAATAGCGTAAGACCGTATGTTTGAAGAGGGTCAAGCCTTGTTTTAGGGCTTCCGTCAAAACCTGCGATACGAAAATCGAGAATGGGTGCTGCCCATCCATAGTTGGGTTAGAAATTGGTTTATTATGAAATTGCGTGCAAACGTTCCCTGCTTGACGGTTGCGCTACTTTGTTTGTGCCTCTTACTTCGACTTGAGAGTAGCGCTCAGAAACACGATCAATTTGAGCTCCTCACAACCAATGAAGGTCTTTCTCAGGGGTTGGTCTTTGATATCATTCAAGATCGTGAGGGTTTCATGTGGTTCGCGACTAAAGATGGCCTCAATCGATATGATGGCAATGAATTTAAAGTCTTTACCAATGACCCTAGTGACCCGTGGTCGATTTCGGGCAATACGATAATCGACCTGTTTGAAGATTCCAAAGGACGGATTTGGGCTTCTGCGAAAAATGCAGGAATCAACATTTACGACAAAAAAACAGGTCGCTTCCATCATGTGCGACATGACTCCAATGATCCTACCAGCCTGTCAAGTAATATCATTTACTCAATCTTAGAAGATACCTCAGGCTACTTCATCTGCTCTGCGGATATGGAAGAGGTGAATATGTTTAAAGTAGAGGAGAGCTTTTTTGAAGATCAGTTAGCCCCTAAGGTGATTCGCGTCTCACTTCCAGATGATAAGGATCTTGGGTGGATTACGGCAAAGAAAAAGAATATTCTGTTTCCAAAGCTATCAGAACTAGTTAAGGATGCTAGAGACCGAATTTGGGTGGGCGGAAGAAACGCAGTATACCAGCTGCAGGTTGGTACAGCAGAGTTGACCTTGGCGAAGGATGAGCTCAATTTCTACAGGGCTTCTGCTGATCAAGATAGTTCGTTTTGGGCGTATGCAGTAAACTTTAATGAACATTATTGGAGGCAAGTTCACTTGTATAAATGGGGGGGTGGGAAAGCAACGTTTGCTAAAGATAGTCGTTTTGACTCGCTTCGAACGATCCTATGTCATGGAGAGGATATATGGCTGCTTACAACCAAGGATTTATTTGGTTTTAAATTGCCGAATGAGAATTGGGGAAAAGACTCGGCAGCGAATATGGGGGAACCCTTTTTTCACTGGGCACCTGATAGTCTTCAAGCATTCCTGCCCTTTGATACTTACCCGATGTGTATAGATCGATCTGGACTTATTTGGATAGGATTACGCGGATATGGCGTTTTAAAAGTTAACCCTAAGACTTCTCGTTTCTCTCATATAGCTAATGAGATAAGTGTTCGGAAAATATTATTAGATAAAGACGGTAAACTGTATAATCAGGACTTTCTAGGAGTTTGGTATACTTCGGAAAATACCTACCTTGATAGATCCAAATTTGACATTCCTGGTACCGCTTATCTTCCAGCTGATTTTTTGATTAGTCGTAATGGAAATTATTGGTTAAAAACTACGCAATTATATGAACGTGACCCCAATAGATCATTGTATACGCTACGAAATTTCAATCCTGAGACTAGGCAATCAAAAGACTATGAGATAAATTGGCGTCAGGCCATTTTACAGCCAATGATAGAAACCAAAGATGGTTCTATCTGGTTGAGTGGTTTAGAGGATATGCTTACTCAGGTGAATCCGAATACAGATGTTGTAACGTACTATAACTCAATATCTGGACGTATAATTGACGTGAATGTTAGGCAAGTACCAGAGACGTCGCTAGAGAATTCTACTGCCCTTTACGAAGATAGTAATCAAGTGCTCTGGGTCGGCTCTGAACAGGGTTTTTCTAAGTGTATTCGCTCACCAAATCCCAACTCTCCTTTACAAATAAGTAACTATAAGAACAACCCAGACGATGTAAGCTCCTTAAGTTATAATCACGTGACATCTTTTTTAGACGACCCGATCTATCCAGATCGATATCTGTGGGTTTCAACAAAGGGTGGTGGATTAAATAGATTTGATAAAGAAACTGGTAGGTTTTTACGTTTGAACATAAAAGATGGCTTGCCAAATGATGTTGTTTACGGAATCCTTGCTGATGACGCAGGTAATATTTGGGGTAGCACCAACAAAGGACTCTTCTGCATGAGTGCTAAGTATGACAATGGCTCCATGACTGATGCAGAATATTCGTTTCGCACATTTTCGAAGAATGATGGCCTGCAAGATGACGAGTTTAATACAGGTGCTTTCTTAAAATTGCCGAATGGACACTTAGCTTTTGGGGGTGTTGCCGGAACTAATGTTTTTGACCCTAAAGAAGTTTTGTCAGAACAATATGAGCCAGCTACTTATATCACAAACATCTTAGTGAATAATGAATTAGTAAAGACAGGAGATTCGACTGGGATTTTAAAAAATACGATTCAGTCAACAAAAAGCATAGAACTCTCACCTACCGACAAAGTGTTGACTGTAGAGTTTGCTGCCTTAGATTTTACAGCGCCTGATAAAATTAGATACAGGTATCAATTTACAGAAGGAAACAAGAATGGCAAATGGCTTGAAGCAGGAAACCGTAGCTCAGCCACATTCTTAAATCTTCAACCAGATGAGTATACCTTTCGAGTGCAAGGCTCCAATAGCCAAGGCACATGGAACGGCCCAATTGCGGAATTAAAAGTTTCGGTCTTGCCGCCATGGTGGAAGACTTGGTGGGCGTATCTTTTGTATACCTGCTTGATGCTTGCAATTGTCTTTCTATATTTTAAATTCTCTATCAAGCGTGAAAAGCTGCAACAACAACTTTCGTACGAAAAGCGAGAAGCTGAGCGTGCCAAAGAATTGGATAGCTTAAAGACACAACTTTATATGAACATGACTCATGAGTTCAGAACACCACTTACGGTTATTTTGGGCATGGCGAAGCAAATGAAAGACAACCCAACGGGCGATAAAAGTCGGAACTTAGAAATGGTAATTAATAATGGTAGAAGTATGCTTGATATGGTGAACCAAATGCTCAACTTGTCAAGATTAGAGAGTGGTAAAATGTCTCTCGATATGACTCAAGGTGACATTGTTGCTTATCTGCACGACCATGTTGACTCTTTTGGCTCTTTTATGTCTAGCAAAGAGATACAATTGCATTTTCTTTCTGAGGTGGAAAGTGTAGTCATGGATTTTGATTCGGATAAGCTTAGACAAATTGTTTCCAATTTACTTTCCAACGCATTTAAGTTTACCCCAATAAAAGGGAATATATACTTCAGTATTAGAGCATTAGACGATACCTTTCTTATTAAAGTAAAAGATACTGGAAAAGGTATTCCTGAGTTTGATTTGGAACGAATATTTGACAGGTTTTATCAAGTCGATAATACTAATATAAAACATTATCAAGGCTCTGGGATCGGTCTAGCGTTGACAAAAGAATTAGTAACCCTATTGGGAGGTCGCATCTTCGCCCAAAGCCCGCCAGCAAGTGCAAAAATAGGTTCGGAATTTACTGTGATTTTGCCGATTCGTAATGACGCACCATTCGAACAAGCACCTGTTGAGCGGCAGGCAGATGCATTAGATCAGGAGTCATTGATCACTAGTTACCAAGCAGCGCAATCGGATGGCTCAATCGAAAAGCCTCTCGTACTCATCGTCGAGGATAATCAGGACGTTGCCGCGTATGTTTCTTCTTGTTTATACAGTAACTATCGACTAGCATTAGCCAAAAATGGTCAAGAGGGATTAGAACTTGCTATCGAATTAATCCCAGACCTCATTGTAAGTGATGTCATGATGCCGATTATGGATGGTTTCGAGTTTTGCCGAAAGGCTAAATCAGATCCTCGGACAGATCATATTCCTGTTGTTATTCTTACAGCTCGAGCGGACTTTGATAGTAAAATTGAAGGTTTAGAAATTGGCGCCAACGCCTATGTGTCCAAGCCATTTGAAGAGCAGGAATTAACATTTACAATTAAAAATTTGCTCGAACTTCGCGACAATCAACATCGCTACTATCAAATTACTTTCGAAACCTCAGGAATTGGCCAAGCTTCTAATGAAGAAGATGTAAAAGTTGATGAGCATAATGAAGCCCCACCTATAGAGGATTCTTTTGTGCGAAAAGTTAGGTTGCATATTGAGAATGATCTGGACAATGTCGACTTAAGTGTCGAGCATTTGGCGAAGGCTTTTCACCTAAGCCATTCTCAATTTCGTCGTAAACTGATTGCCTTAACGGGTCTCTCTCCTAATAAATTTATTCGCGCCACGCGACTTAAAAAAGCAAAAGAGCTACTACAAGATTCTGGGAAGAGTATCGCAGACGTTGCAAGTGAGTGTGGATTTAATGACCCTAGCTATTTCACCCGAGTCTTTAAAAAGGAGTTTGGCCTTGCGCCAATGGAGTGGAGGTCGCGTCTAGTGTAGGGGGTAAATTCTATCACAGCGTAATTTGTGGTTTATTGAATTCTGGACTTCTCCTGTGCACCTTTTTGCAAAGGCAATCGTTCGATGGTAATAGAAGAGAAGTTGTCTTGTTTAGAATACCTTCGCCTTTCTAAGACACGCTATGGGCGAAAAAGGTGAAATACTACTTTAAACTACAAGCAACTCGTATCGAACGGTGGTTTCGAGACTTTGGAGTGCATGCACTAGTTGGGACGGCATTGACGCTCGTCCTATTCATAGCGATGTCCGCATACCTGCTCTATACGATGGAGTATGGTGACTATCTGTATTGCTTTTTAGCGCTTACTACCGTCGTAAACCTTGGCGCTGAAAAGCGTAATCGTCAGTTGCGAATCCTTTTTAGTCAAGCAGAATACCTCAAGGCTCGGTTGCTGGAGAATTGCTTAGTGATATTACCGTTTGCGCTTTGCCTATTGTATGCAAGGGAATGGCTATTGGTTTTGGGGCTTTTAGCGATTGCTGGGCTTTTGGTCTTTTATACTTTCGTCAAAACTAATTTTGCGGTCATTCCAACTCCGTTTGGCAAATTGCCTTTTGAGAATATCGTTGGTTTTCGTAAATCTATACTTGGGGTAGTGTTTCTTTATTTTTTAGTTTTTAAAGGAATTCAAGTGGAAAATTTCAACCTCGCTGTGGTTTCCTTCGGAGTACTCTTTTTAGTTGCGATGTCCTTCCACGCTAAGCCGGAGCCAGTGCATTTTGTATGGATCTTTTCAGATACGCCTAGACGTTTTCTGAGCAAAAAGGTTGGCTTTTCAGCAATGTGTGCCTCTATTTTAGCACTTGTTCCTTTAGTAGCCTTAGGTTACTTCTTTCCAGAAAATTTTGGCTTATCACTGCTCGTCTTTTTTGTTGGTCAGTTATTTCTTTTATCTATGATTTTTGCGAAGTATTCGGCATATCCAAATGAGATGAACTTACCCCAAGCAATTCTTTATGGGCTTAGCTTAATGTTTCCTCCTATTTTTCCGTTTGTCTGTATTTTGTTTTACCGAAAGGCAAAGAATAACCTAAAGCAAATACTGTAATGATAGCGATTACTAATCTCAGAAAGCATTACGGTAAGAAGGAAGTACTTAAAGGTATCAGCCTTGAATTTGAGCCTGGTAATGTTTATGGTGTCGTAGGTAAAAATGGCGCTGGTAAAACAACACTCTTTAACTGCATTGCAGGCTTGGATCGATATGGAGGTGATATCTCTTCACCCTACGACGAGTTGAAAAATCATTTAGGTTTCCTGGAGACCAATCCGCAGTTTATGTCTCTTATTACAGGTAGAGAGTATTTGAAGCTGTATTGCATTGCCAGAGGCATCAAAGACGAGGACTTCGATAGTCGCAATATCTTTGCTCTTCCACTCGGTGAGTATGCCACTAGCTATTCTACAGGCATGAAAAAGAAGCTGGCGTTAATGGCGGTTTTGCTTCAGAAAAATGAGGTGTTTATCCTAGATGAGCCCTTCAATGGGGTGGATATACAGAGCAATATTATGATTAGCGCCATTATTGATGAACTGAGGCGAAGGGGCAAGACGGTGATCATCTCCTCTCACATCTTTTCAACCCTGAGCGATACTTGCGATAAGATCTTTCTTATGAAGGACGGTGTGATTTCGAAGCGTGCGACTAAAGAGCAGTACGCAGCCTTAGAGGCCGAAATGATGAATGATATCGTAGGCGGTGAGGTTGAGCGCTTAATGCTTTAAACCGTATTGGGCACCAGAAGGACGAGCAAACGCGCACGTACGAGAAAAACCTGCCCTCCTTCTATTGATTTTAGGTCTGCGTAAATTTCGCTCACGAGCACCTGCGTTTCTGAACTTAAAAAGGAGGGGACTCCCTGGGAGCATTTATTGTCTAGGTTCCTAGGCTTTCGCGACGAAGCCTATGCATGATCAGGCTTGTACTGGTTTTGGCGTAAGCTGCGCTAGACTATCGAGGAAAGAATCACGAGACCCAATCATCGTGATCTAATCAAATGATTAGATCATGGCCTAGGCTTAACTTTGGGCGAAACCTAATTTACCATGTCCTGCAAGCCGTCATATTCTATCGACTCGGCAATGGTAGCAAGCGTTGCGCGGATAACCCGTTTGATTGGTCGATTAGAAGGTTTGCAGCTCCTTGCTGGTAATTTGAGGTTACGTCGGAAAAATCAAATTCGGTCTCTGCATTCCAGCTTGGCAATTGGGGGAAATCAGCTTACGCGAAAACAAGTCACAGATATACTGGACGGCAAGCGAGTCATTGGCTCACAAAAAGATATTCTTGAAGTTAAAAATGCATCAGTAGTCTATAGTCGGCTGCAAGAGCTAGGCTCAGCAAAGACTGGGAACCTGCCTACCCTTATCATAAGCGAGCGCGGCGATATAATGAAACGGTGTTTTCACAGCGAAGTGACGAGGTGAGAATGAAAATCAATCGAGCAAAAAGATACAGTGGATTAGCAGCTCGGATCTCGACTAAATTACTCACTAGAACATTGAAACAGTGGGTGAATTATCATACAGGAAAATCACTAAACCAAACACAACACTGGCTCGCTCAAATTTGTAACTGTGCAACAGGTTAAGTTACAAGCCTTTTCCAGTTTTATCTGCAAAAGGCTTTTTCGTGGAGGATATTATGTTTGATACTGCAGTACGTGATACCCACAATTATCATAGTTATTTTGAAACGTCCATCCACGCTTCGACTTCTTCCTTCAATACCCCCAACGGCACAGAGCCGTTCTTAAGCACCACCGCATGGAAAGCGCGTAAGTCAAACTTATCACCAAGCGCTTGTGAAGCCTCCTCGCGCAAATGCTTAATCTGCAACTCGCCAATTTTATAACTCACTGCCTGACCTGGCCAAGCGATGTAGCGATCAATCTCGGTGCGGACCTCATGTAAAGAAAGGGCTGTATTTTCTGCAAGGTATTGCTGTGCTTTTTCGCGCGACCACCCCTTCGCGTGAATTCCCGTATCAATCACCAATCGACAGGCGCGCCACATCTCATAGGTGTATCGCCCGAACAGTTCATAGGGTGAGGTGTAGATGCCCATTTCTTCTCCTAAGAACTCGCTGTACAATCCCCAACCTTCGCCAAAGGCACTGATGTAGTAGCGATTCCTAAACGGAGGAATGCCTTTGATCTCTGCCGCCAACGCACCCTGCAAATGATGGCCTGGAACCGCCTCATGCACCGTCAAAGCAGGCAGCGTGTATAAGGTTCGACTTCTCAAATCATAGGTGTTGACCCAGTAAATGCCAGAGCGTTGTTGTTCCCATGAACCAGGGACGTAGCGTCCTCCAGTGTATGTCTTCTCAAGACTCGCTGGGACAGGTGCTACCGTGAAAGGAAGTGAATAAAGCGTATTAAATAATTTGGGGAGTTGTCCTTCTGCCTGTTTACTAATCCACGCTGCTCGGCGCAACAATTCTTCCGGAGTTTTGGCATAAAATTGCTCATCTGTTCTCAAAAAAGCGAGAAATTCAGCAAAGCTTCCTTCGAACTTTACTTCTTCGATCACATCATTCATTGCAGCTCTAATGCGCGCAACCTCTAGGAGACCCAGCTGGTGTACCGAGTCTGCCGTCATCGGCAGAGTGGTGTAGTACTGAATGCGATTCTCGTAATACGCTTTTCCATTTGGTAAAAAGCCAACGCCAGGTGTTTCAGGAGCTGCAGGCAGATATTGGTTATTGACGAAAGTCCTCAACTCTTCGTAGGCCTCACGAACTTCCGAGAAAACTTCTTTCGCTTTAGCGGTAAGAACTATTTTTTCGCTTTCGCTAAAACTTGCAGGCATGCGAGTTAGTGGTTGGTACAGTAGAGAATTCTCCATCTTTTCGGGTGCCCAATTATCGAGTGTCGTGAGCAAGTTGCTGACGATGGGTTTCGGCGAAATGATGCCTCCTTTCAAGCCAAGTCGCATGCGATCCGTGTTTTGGCGTAAGCTGGATGCGTAGTTGGGAAGCCAGCCAAGGTATGCTTCATAATCGGCCACACGTACAAACGGAAGCTTGGGCAGTACATACGACAGGTTACTGTAGAAGCCGCCTTCCGCATCGAACGGGATGAGGTGCATGCGGTAGTCGACGTTGTCGATTTGGTCTTGAAGCTTGAGTCGCATCACCGCTTGACTGATCTGCTCCTGTCGCGTTAATTCCGACTTTTCGAACATGTTGAGCGTTGCCAAGAAATCTCGCATTGAATCGGCTTTTGCGCGCGCTGCCGCATCGGTACTTGGCGCCCAATCTCCAAAGGTGTGCATGCCGTTATACAAACTGTCTTGTGGCTGCCTTTCGAAAGCTTCAATCTTTTCAAAGAGGTTGGTCAAGCTTTCTGATGTGGTTGATTGAGCAGTGAGCTGAAGGCAGAAAAGAATGGCCAATACGAGAGAGGAGAGAAGCTTCATGGTGTATGGAATGGTTGGCAGAAGGCGTCGAAGATATGGAATGGAGCCTGTATTCGAAGAGCCGCAATTCGACCCCTGTTTTGGCGAAAGCACAATCTTAAACAAGGACGAAATATTCACCACACACTTGAGGCGGTATGATAGACTGTGTCTATGAGCGTGCTGTAAAATTCAATGAAATCTATTGACTCCCTTCGCTTAGATTTGTAGCAAACGACTACCCTTATGGATCATTCACACAACGGCGGAGGCGATGCAGCCCAATGCCCTTACCTCGTCGGAGGAATCACAAAATCAGCTGGCGGTGGCAACCAAAACAGCGATTGGTGGCCCAACCAACTCAAAGTAAATATTCTACATCAGCACTCGAACAAGGCCAACCCGATGGGGCCAGAATTCGACTACGCTAAGGAATTTAAAACGCTCGACCTCAAGGCCGTAAAACACGACCTAACGGAGCTAATGACCAACTCGCAGGAGTGGTGGCCAGCAGATTACGGACACTACGGGCCACTCATGATTCGTATGGCCTGGCACGCAGCAGGTACCTATCGTATTCACGACGGACGTGGGGGTGCTGGATCAGGGATGCAACGCTTTGCGCCACTCAACAGCTGGCCAGACAATGCCAATTTGGACAAGGCGCGCCTTCTCCTTTGGCCGATAAAACAGAAGTACGGAAAAAAGCTCTCTTGGGCTGACCTTATGATTCTTGCCGGCAACGTTGCCCACGAATCAATGGGTTTCAAAACCTTCGGTTTTGCAGGCGGACGTGATGACGCATGGCAACCAGAAGAAGATGTCTATTGGGGATCTGAATCAGAATGGCTCGGAACCGATAAGCGCTACAAGCACGACGGTGGACCGCGTGAGCTCGAGCAGCCACTTGGTGCTTCCCACATGGGCTTGATCTATGTGAATCCAGAAGGCCCTGAAGGTAATCCTGATCCAGTAGCTGCGGCGCATGATATCCGCGAGACTTTCGGACGTATGGCCATGAACGACGAGGAGACTGTTGCACTCATCGCTGGAGGGCACACGTTCGGCAAATGTCACGGTGCTGCCGATCCAGGCAAGTATGTAGGTGCAGAACCAGAAGGCGCTACCATCGCTGAGATGGGCACGGGCTGGAACAGTAGTTTTGAGTCGGGCGTAGGTGAACACTCAATCACTAGTGGTCTTGAAGGTGCTTGGACAAAGACTCCTGCACAATGGAGTCATGATTACTTCACGCACCTTTTCAAGTATGAGTGGGAACTAACGAAAAGTCCTGCAGGTGCTCACCAGTATAAGCCTGTGGGTGATGCTGGTGCAGGCTTGATACCTGATGCGCACAATCCTAACAAAACACATCAGCCGTTCATGTTGACGACTGATTTGTCGCTGCGCATGGATCCAGCGTACGAGAAAATCTCTCGTCACTTCTTGGAGAATCCAGCTGCTTTTGAAGATGCGTATGCACGTGCATGGTACAAGTTGACACACCGTGACATGGGCCCACTTTCTCGTTACCTAGGACCTGAGGTCCCTAGCGAAGTGTTGCTCTGGCAAGATCCACTTCCAGCGCAAACGCGCGAGCCGCTCAGCGATGAAAACGTAACCAAGTTGAAGCGTATGGTTTTGGCTTCAGGACTTTCTGTGGCTGAGCTAGCGGGTACTGCTTGGTCTTCTGCGTCGACGTATCGTAACTCAGACAAGCGTGGCGGTGCCAATGGTGCACGCGTTCGTTTGGCGCCACAGAACCAGTGGGCTTCGAATAATCCTGAGCGTCTTAACAAAGTGCTCGACGTACTTGAGGGTATTCAAGCGGAGTTTGAAAATGGTATCTCCATGGCCGACCTTATCGTCCTCGCAGGTAACGCTGCGGTCGAGCAAGCGGCTAAAGATGGCGGACATGATGTCTCGGTTCCGTTTACACAGGGGCGTGTCGATGCGCCCGAAGAAATGACGGATGCAGAAGGTTTCGAGGCACTCGAGCCTGCGGCTGATGGCTTCGTGAATTATTACGCTCCGGTTCATGATGCAACACCCGAAGGGCTACTTGTCGATAAGGCACACCTGCTTGGACTTTCTGCTCCAGAGATGACGGCGCTCTTCGGAGGTATGCGCGCAATGGGCATGAACTACGACGGTTCTCGCCACGGTGTCTTCACGAATCGTCCTGGTGTTTTGAGCACAGACTATTTCGTCAATGTACTCGACTTGGGCACGAAGTGGTCGGCGACTGCTGAGGATGAGACTTCGTTCGAAGGTCACGATCGCAAGACCAACAAGCTTAAATTTACCGGAACACGAGTTGATTTGATCTTCGGTTCAAATTCAGAGCTTCGTTCGTACTCAGAGGTATATGCTTCTAATGGTGCGGAGAAGAAGTTCGTCAATGACTTCGTGAATGCATGGGCCAAGGTGATGAATGCTGATCGCTTTGATTTGGCGTAGGGTTCTTCAGTCCTGCGCGTAGCGCGAGGATCCTCGTGTCGTGACCCACGCACAGCAGGGCCATGCACAGGGCTTTCGCTAAAACCTGTATTAGACGGGTAGAAGTAAATGGAAACCCTCAGTCTTTAGGTAGGCTGGGGGTTTTCTTGTAGGGCAAGGGGATTGACAAATAGTAAAGGGCTTTCTTTCTGGCGACAAACTGAATAATACTTCAATCATATTATGATTAGGTGTGACTCGTAAGACATTTTACGCATTTTGCACTATGTATTTGCTATTTCGTGAGAAGAATTAGGTTTTAGTGCAGTGTTTTTATGGGATCAGTTTTTTCTCATGCGAGAACTCTTTTTTTATTAGCATATTAGCCACGCTGTTTTTTGAGTGAAGCGCTTTTGGACTCTCTGTTATTCATTTTGATACAGGGCAATCAGATCGCACTTGGCTCTTCGTGCATCACACTTTTTCAATAGTCTTTCTGGACTGGTAGCGAAGGTGAGATTTAATTGATTAGTCTCTTGAAATATTTGAAGAAATGTGCAGTTGGGTTCCTGCTATTGTGTGGTTTTAGTTTTACTATAAACGCGCAATTTGCTGGAAAAACTACTGTTGAGGAGGCCCTCAAAAGAGGTGATCTTAAAGCTTCCGTTTATTATATTGATTCACTTGCGAGTAATTTTGCCATCGCTATGACGGCGAGTGATAGTGCAGAGGCGAGTAGTTTAAAGGGACAGGTGTCTATTCGCTACGGGAATGTAGAAGGCTTGCTTAAGCATATGGAAGATGCATACCACATTGCTTTACGTGCAGCCCCGAATATCCAGCAGAAATTTAGAAATAACTATGCAATAGCTTTAGAGTATAGTGGTCGGTTTTCAGAAGCGTTACCGCTGCACCAGTTAAATTTGGAAGTATACCGTAAATTAGGCGATAGTTTGGGTATTTCTAAGAGTTTAAATAATATTGCTATTGTTTACCGACGTGAATCTGCACTTGTGGAAGCAATTGCAGCTCAAGAAGAGAGTACGCTTATTGATTCTTTAATTGAGTCTCCGTACTATTCTTCAGGATTGGCCAATTTGATAGATCTCTATAGTGCGAATAATCAGTTTGTAGAAGTAACAGCACGGGGAGAGCGTGCGCTTATGTTATCAAAAAAAATTGGTGATGTTCGATCAGAGGGTAGCATCCTATTTTCTCTAGGTGGTTCTCATGCTGGTTTGGGGAACTACTCGCTCGCTGAAGACTATCTAATGAAAGCATTAGATTTTTCTGAAAAAACAAAGGATCCACGTTTTAAATGTGGTGTTTATAGTGCTTTGGCAGAATTGAAATGGCGGAGTGCTGAGCTCAATTCAGCAATTGAGATGATAGATTCTGCATTGCACTTTGCAGATGGAGGTACAATAACAGCCCTTCGTATTTCTAAGGCTGGATACTTGCTTGATATCGGTACTCCAGAACAGATACAAGAATCCAAGATTGTAATTGACAGTGCTTTTGCCTCAGCAACACGTGATGAATCTGAGCAACTGAAACTTCAGGTGCGTGCTCTTAGGATTGCTGCGGCAAGTGCTACTGGAGCTGTGGCTAATGCAGCAAGCTTGGCTGATAGCTTCTGCTTGTATGCTCAGGGTAGGAACTACCCAATTGATGATGACTTAGCTGTTATTCTTGCGACAGCCTATCGCGATGCTGGGCGGCATGGGCTAGCTGCTTCATACCTAGACACAGCTTATAGTTTTCTAGAGCAGCGCAGAGCGAATGATTTGAAAGGGGCTTCGCTTTTAACTCAATTAGAAATTTCTAGACGAGATGGGCAAATTGATCGACTTAGCTTAGATGTGGAACTGGCAAAGGAGCGCGCCCAAACAAGGACTGTTCTTTTATGGTGTTTTTCAGGAATTGGTATCCTTTTATGTCTTGTGGGATACATGCAGTTTGCGCGAAAAAAGGAAAGAGAGGTTCAAAATAGAGCACTCAAAAAAGCAAATGATGAATTGGAGCAAAAAAACGTGCTATTAAAAATAGCTGCGGACGATGCCTTTCATCGCGTACGGAACGACTTTCAATCTGCAACGAGCTATTTAGGCTTATTGGCTACACAAGCTGCAAGTCAAGGTGAACGGATTGCTGTCTTAAATGCAGAGCGACAGCTTGCTAGTTTTGCGGAAATCAACGCCCTTCTCTATAGGCAGCGATCTTTTAACGATCAAATGCTTGAAGTGTTTATTGATGAATATTTCGCGCTGCAACACAAGGTTTTAGAAGGGCAAAATATAGAGCTCAATGTAAAAGGAGCTGTTGGTGAAAATAGTAGGCTGCCAGGTCAAAATTATCTATGGCTCGGCATTGTAATCAATGAGTGTCTTACGAATGCTATTAAGCATAGCGGCGAAACAGCAGGAGGTGTCAAACGAATTGACGTGCAGATTTCTCACGTGTACAATCCTGCCGAATCACTTCTGATTAAGGTTGGAAACAGTATTACCGAAGAGGGTGAAGCGAATAACATGGAAAGAGCAGACCCTGCGGAGGGAAACGTTATTCTCGATCAACTTCGTGATCAGTTGCACTGGCAACTTGATCGTAAAAAAACAACAAATCAGTACCTCACTACACTATATGTCCCAATCTAAAAACACAGGTTTTCAAATATTATTATTTGAAGATGAACCTATGGTCTTGACAAGGACCTGCAGAGAGTTGCATGAAGCAGGATACAGAAATGTACTCGCTACAGATTCGACTGCAATAGCTGCTCGGTGCATTGCAGAAGGTGAACTGCATTTAGCCATCCTTGATATTCATACGGACGAGGAAGAGACGGCTGGCATAACGCTTGCAGAACGTTGTGCTGAAGCTGATGTGCAGGTTGTTTTTACTACAGGACGGGAAGATTTATTAAAAAAACTTGTCACCTTATCGCCTAGCGCAGTATTGTTTAAGCCTTATACGCCGGCAACCTTATTGGCTGCAATAGAGCTTGCCTTTGCGGGGAGATATTCTTCCGAAGTCAAAGTTGACACTTTCACAAAAAAGAGTAACCTTAGGACAGATGCTAGTTTCTATGTACGTCATAAGCAGTCTCACATTCGTGTTTTTTATAGTGATGTTTTGATAATTAGAGCAGATAAAAGTGTAGTCCATATCTACACCCTACACGACCGATACACACTGAGTACTACGTTGGTAAGTCTAAGTCGACAACTTCAAAATGATATGTTGGTTCGAGTGGATCGTTCAAATATTATAAACATTATGAATATAGAGAGGTTTGATAGCGGATGTGTTTTTTTTCCTAAAAATCAATACCTTGATAAGGTATCAATATCGAACACAACATTATTAGAAATTAAGTCTCGATTAACGATCTTGAAGGCTAAATAGAAATATTCAACATCTGCTCTTTTGTATGTGCGACTAGGTTGACCAATCGGCCTTGAGTTCATTTTAATCTTCTTGGTGATTCCTTCATAAGACAGAAATTGTTTTCTGTGAGATGATTCGCCCTGTATGTAAGAAGCCTTATTGGTTCGACCTGAGCTAGCAGTTGCTGTGGTATACCTTGACCCTCTCTTCTAGCCAAAATCAGTAATCAGCCCATGAAAAACTCTACTTCATCTTGCTTGACCATCGTATTTACGTTGTTACTATTTATGTTTTTTGGGAATGATCTCATGGCCCAGATTGGGCGTAAATCCAAACGTGCTAAAACACCTGAAAAAGTTGATATAACCGTAGAAGATATTCAGGGAAAATGTAGAGGATTAGCTCGTAATGCACGAACAACTGTTAGGGTCGCGAGATTTTCCTCTTCGACTCCTAGTGCGAGAGGTAAGTTTGGTGATGAATTAGCAACAATGCTTTCAAATGCCCTAGCAAAGACGAATTGTTTTCGTGTCTTAGAAAAATTAAGCAACCAAAGTGATATGACCGAGGAAATTGCCTTTGGTCAAGGTGGCATGACACAAAGTGGGGCTTCTGCAAGTGCAGGCAAGATGCTTGGTGCCCAAATGGTAGTCACAGGTGAAGTGACAGAGTTTGGAGAAGGTAAGGATAATGTTACTGCTCTAGGTTTTTCTGTGGGCGGAAACAAAGCTCGCGTGGGCTTTATCATTAAAGTTATTGATCCACAGACAGGTGAGATTCTGTTTTCTGAGTCGATAAATGTTATTGGGAAAACTGGTGGTGTAAATGGGTTTTCACTTGGTGGGATTACTCTTGTAGGTGGAAGTAATCAAAATCAAGCAATGAATAACGCAGTTGAGCAAGCTGTACTTCGTTCAGCAGAGCTACTGGTCGACCAACGAGAAGATATGTTTCCTCCTTCACTGCCTTTAGAGCGGGAATTGAGGAAAAAGAATTGGGCAGAGGATTGTCCAGCTACTTTTCGAGGAGGTGCTCCAAGCGTGATGGTGATTATTCCAGAGGTACACATTCAGCGTCGTATTCCTGACCCTGCTGGAGAAACCGAAATTATTCGTCAATTGATTGAAGCTGGATTCCGCGTTGTCGATCCATCAGTGTATGATGCAATCAGAGGATCTGAACGACTTGCGAATGCGCAGGATAATGCAAGTGCTGCTCGTGATATTGGTCGTGAATTCGGTGCTGATATCGTGATTATTGGGGAAGCTTTTAGCGAAAGGTCTCAATCCAATACGCAAAACGGATTGATATCGTGTCGAGCTCGGGTGGAGGCTCGTGCAGTGCGTACTGATGATGCTACAATTATTGCTGCAAATGGTCTACATGCAGGTGGGGCAGAAATAACGGAGTCTGGAAGTTCAAAGCAGGCTTTGAAGAATGCTGGTGCTCTTATGGCAGATTACTTTCTTTCTAAGATGTGTCGATAAGGCTCAGTTTAAAATGAGAA
>CALDUE010000066.1 GCA_937923485.1 uncultured Saprospiraceae bacterium | reverse complement strand
TCATAGGCTTGTTATCTAGAATCAACAACATTCGTAAAACTACAACATTTGTCAACGAACTAGCATTTGTGCGAAGATAATTTGCGAACATTGTACAATACGTAGCCAAATTGACAATTAGTGTTACCACTATTGGATTGGTTTAACGAAATTGCACCTATGCGCTTAGCTCTACTTACACTATTTACAGCACTCCTTGGCTTTTCAACAGCCGCTCAAACCGCAAGTCCATTAATTGGCTGCGCTCCGTTGGAAGTTAACTTCTCCCCACCAGACGGCGGTCAGGCCTTTTGGAATTTTGATGATGGAGCAAGTTCCTCACTTTCTTCACCCTCACACGTCTTTACGGGACCTGGTGTATTTAATGTGACCTTTAGCCGAACCAATGGCGGTCCTGTTGTTGGAACGGTAACCGTTACTGTTTTCGCACGACCATCTGTCACGCTTACGGTCGATGACACAGAAGGATGTATTCCTCATAGTGTTCAATTTGAAGCCACTACTAACTTGGATCCGTCCATCGCTCTAAACGAGATCAATTGGTCTTTTGGCGATGGAGGAAACGCCACAGGTCCAATAACGAACAATACATATCAGCAGGCAGGGACTTTTGATGTCGCCGTTCAACTTGTGACTGACATACCAACCTGTAACACTACCGTGATTTTCGCTGATACTGTTACAGCTTTAGCCTTACCAAATGTCAGGTTCGCTACCTCACCAAATCCTCCACAAAGTTGTGACATACCCTTAGATGTCGGATTGACCAACAGAACCACTGGTGTAGAACCACTGTCCTACGTCTGGGATTTCGGCAATGGAACAGGAAGTACGCTCGAAGAGCCAGGCACGGCTTTTTACGGGAATGCAGGAGCCTTCACACTATCGCTAGAAGCTACTGATGCCAATGGCTGCCAAAGCTCTACATCAAGATTGGTTAGTGCGGGTCCACCAAGTCCTGCATTCAACTTACCTGATACGGTATGCTTTGGAGACACGTTCGTACTCAGCGCTGTTGCAGCAGCCGATACGTATGATTGGACTTTTGGACCTGGCATCGATTTACTAGAAGATCTTAACTCTACGCAGGTTGTAGTTTTTACAACTGCTGGATTTACCACTGTGGGACTTGCTGTAGAGAACCTTACTCAAGGTTGCTCAAACGATACTACGCGCAATGTTTTTGTACAACAGCTGATTGCTGATCTAGCAAGCGATCCACTCTCATCTTGTTCTACTCCGTATTCCATTAACTACAGGGTAAACAATGTTGGTTTATCTGCACTTTGGACCTTCGCTTTTGGACAAGGTCAATCAACCTCACTGGATACAACCATTACCTTCGATTATGACGAAGGTGGAGAATTTGGATATAATGCACTAGAAAACGTAAGAGCTTTAGTTACACTAACATCACCTCAGGGCTGTACGGTAACTGAACGTGTTACGAATTTTATTGATATCCCGAATGCGCTATTCATTCCAGATATCCATAATGGATGTGCTCCGCTCACGGTGACTTTTGCAGATTCAATCCGATCAACAGCAGCAGTAACATCTGTTACCATTGATTGGGGAGATGGAATTGTAGAAAACGTTGCCAACGTTGGACCTTGGCCTCACACCTACACTAGTCCTGGAGAATTCGAAGCATTCATTCTCATGGAAAACGCGCTCGGTTGCCGAGATACGAGTTACTCTATTCCGATACAGGTAGGTGAGCCAATTGGCAACCTAACCTTCACTAGCGATGTATCACCTGCTTGCCCTGGAGATACCCTAACCTTCATCAATACAACTACAGATCCGAGGATCGACAACGTGCATTTCCAAGCAGAAGGTGGTAGCTCATTCCATTGCGGAGGCAACGATACCCTCTTCCATGTGCTAACAAATACCATAGAAGGCGCCGATATTGATTTGACCTTCTTTGTAGAATACAATGGCTGTATCGATAGCTTGACGGAGACGTTCCCTTATACGAGCGCGCCGAGAGCACAGTTCAACTATAAGGTAGAATGTGAGACTCCTTTTGACGTTCGTTTCTTCAACGAGAACACAAGAAGTACGGCAGATAGCTTGTACGTTTTCTCAGATTCAGTTGGTGTCTTCAGAGATTCTTTTGCAATAGTTGATTCTCTTGACATAACGTTGCCTAGTCGCGGAGTCTATCAAGCTGTAATTGTAGCCATCGATCCGGGTTCACCATGTGGGAGTGATAGAGACACAATCGAGTTCTTTATCACTCAGCCAATAGCACGATTTGACCTTGACACACTTTTCTGCTCAGGAGCAGTTCTTCCACTTGATGGTTCAAGTTCACAAGATGTGAATGCTACCTGTTCTAAAGGTTATCAGTGGGAATTCTCGTTTGACAGACCATACACTAGCGAGCGTTCGACCACTGGGATGGACGTACTCACTGGAGCTAGAGGTGATCAGACGGTATCGCTCATCGTTGAAGACATCAATGGTTGTACAGATACTGTAACTAATCCTATTCGAGTCTTCCAAACAGACCTCACAATCACCGCATCGCAGTCTCGAATTTGTCTTCCAAGTACAGTCGACTTCAACTTGGCCGTGGACGCAGACACAACCATCGTTACGTATGCGTGGGATTTTGGAGGCTTTGGTACAAGTGCGGTACAAAACCCTTCATTCACTTTCCCATTTGATGCTGACGTAGGAGATGAGATTACAGTTACTGTAATGACAACTGACGAACTTGGCTGTGTTGGTAATGCCGAATTTGTGCTAAGTGTGTACAGGCCGATCTCTGAAGTTCTCACCGTTCCCGAAGCACCTATCATTTGTGCCGGACAGAGCATCGATTTCGCTGCAAGTGACTTTACCTCCGAAGGAAGTTTCCTTCAGTTTATGTGGGACTTCGATAATGGCTTCACTAGTCAGAATAGAATTGAATCGACCACCTACGTCAATAGCGGAACCTTCAACGTAACACTAGATTATACTGAGGTCGCAACAGGATGTGCAGGAGATACAACGATTATTGTTATGGTCCAAGAAGCACCTACGGCAAACTTCACAAGTGATATTGATGGCCAAGCAGTGGTCTGCTTCCCACAAATCGTCACCTTTACAGATGCGTCTACATCCACCTCACCTTTTACGCCTATTTTCCAAGTAGGAACTCAACTTGCCGTTGGACAGACTTTCACTTCTGCGCTTGACAGAGGTACCTCTGAAGTAATTCTAATCGCAATTACCAGCGCAGACTGTGCTGATACCGTAACGCGAGAGTTCACCCTCGTTGGTCCTGAAGGAGGCTTCACTTTTGATCCAGGTATCATTTGTCAGGGAGAAACCGTCGATTTCATGCTTCGAGATACGGTTGATCTAGAGTCTTGGACGTGGGATTTTGGTGATGGAACCACAGAAGAAAATACCAACCCTACAAGTCACGTCTATAATACCGCTCCAGCGGGTGATCAAACCATCGTGAGTCTTACCCTTCGCAACGCCGGAGGAGAATGCACGTTTGTGGTCACGGATACACTGCGTTTCTTCGAAATTAATGCAAACTTTTCGACCGATCTCGGTAGTGATTTTGCTTGCGATCCAACCGTTCAATTTGTAGATCAATCTTCAGGCGCAACCTCCTATTTCTACGATTTTGGAAATGGAAATACAAGTACGGATCCTAACCCGACTTTTACATTCTCAGGTCCAGGTTCCTTTAATGTTACCTTAAGTATCGGCAATGATATCGGTTGCACGGACACTATGACGCGTACGATAGTAGTATTGGATCCCCTGGAGCTCGACGTTGATCTCAACTTAGACTGTTCTGTTCAATCCACGGATATTACGGTAACTGCTGGACGTCCACTCGCGACAGTGTTGTTTGATCCGCCAGGGCTAATTGCTAGTCAAACCGGGAATGTATTTAGCACGGTATCGTTAGCAGAGCCTACGAGCATCACCATTACTGCTATTGATAGTTTTGGTTGCGAAGTTGTCTCGGCTGCTCAAGAATTGCAAATTGGGCCAATGTTCGAATCGGACTTATTGGATACCTTCTTCGTCCTAAGTGGATCAGACTTCACGATTGATATTGATCAGCAAGATGGATTTGATATCACTTTCGACGATCCTGATATCACATTCCCTAACCCGACAGTGACGAATGTTGAAAATAACACGCAAGTTCAAATTTCAGTATTCAATGAAGTATGTGATCAAACCACCCAGATCATTATCCAGATAATCGTATTTGATGAGCCGATCATTCCAAACCTATTCACGCCAAATGGTGACGGTACCAATGATGACTGGGGGCCACTCTTCCCTGAAGGTTTTCTACCAACGGTAGAAGTGTACCAAGTCTATAATCGCTTCGGAGCGCTCGTTTTTGAGAGCGACGATCCAAGCGAAAAGTGGATTGGCGATAGCAAAGGAGGAGATGATGCGCCAAGCGACGTCTACGCTTATGCAATCAAGTTTAGATTTCCAAATGGTGATGAGTTTAATAGCTCAGGTGAGGTGACGCTTCTCCGTTAGATCTTCCCATCTATTCTCTAAGCCCGCCATGTGTCTTCGCATGGCGGGCTTTTTTATTGTTGGGTACTGCTGCCACTATGTATCTTGTCGGCATGAGTACTGCCCTATCGACTACACAGGAATTTATTGATCAGAACCGTGATCGTTTTTTAGCGGAGTTACTTGACTGGCTC
This sequence comes from uncultured Saprospiraceae bacterium, assembly GCA_937923485.1. GTDB lineage: Bacteria > Bacteroidota > Bacteroidia > Chitinophagales > Saprospiraceae > CALDTK01. The sequence goes on along the minus strand of CALDUE010000066.1, from coordinate 25,642 downwards.
AAGATTCCATCTGTAAGTGCAGATCCTGCCTTCAAGGAAGACGTTCAGCGTGCCGCAAATTTCTTGCTCGAAAAGCTCAAAGAAGCTGGAGCCGATAATGTGACCTTACATCCTACGGCGGGGCACCCTATCGTGTACGGTGATAAGTTCATCTCAGAAGATTTGCCTACTGTCTTGGTGTACGGCCACTATGATGTTCAGCCACCAGACCCTATTGAACTGTGGACCAACCCACCGTTCGAACCAACCATTAAAAAGACAGCTAAGCATCCAGACGGGGCGATATTCGCTCGTGGAGCATGCGATGATAAAGGTCAAGCCTTCATGCACGTTAAGGCCTTCGAAGCCATGATGCAAGCTGGTGACCTGCCTTGCAACCTCAAGTTTCTCATAGAAGGCGAAGAAGAAGTAGGTAGCGCCAATTTGGACACGTTTGTCAAATCAAATCTTGAGCTCCTCGCTTGCGATGTTGTGCTGATTAGTGATACCAGTATCATCGCCAATGATGTGCCTAGTCTCACTGTTGGCTTGCGTGGGATGAGTTACGTAGAAGTGAAAGTTACTGGCCCTAATCGCGACCTCCACTCAGGCGTTTATGGTGGAGCTGTCGCGAATCCGATCAACGTGCTTTGCGACATGATTGCGAGCATGCACGATGAAACCGGACGTATCACCATTCCAGGCTTTTATGACCGCGTACAAGGACTTAGTCCAGCAGAACGTGATGCCCTCAACGAAGCTCCATTCGACCACGAAGCCTACAAAAAAGACCTCGAAATTGGTGAGATTGGCGGTGGTGAAAAGAGCTTTACTCCGCTTGAGCGCACGAGTATCCGTCCAACCTTAGATGTAAATGGAATTTGGGGAGGCTATATCGGGAAAGGAGCCAAAACGGTACTGCCGTCCGAAGCTTTTGCGAAGATTTCTATGCGCTTAGTTCCCGATCAGACTCCTGAGGCCACGACGCGACTTTTTAAAGAGCATTTTGAGGCCATCGCACCACCGAGTGTAAAAGTTGAAGTCACGCCGCATCATGGAGGTCACCCCGCGGTACTCCCGACCGATAGTGATGAGTATCGTGCTGCTTCGCGAGCGCTCGCCAAAACCTTCGGCAAAGAGCCTATTCCGGCGCGAGGTGGAGGATCCATTCCAATCGTATCACTCTTCGAAAAAGAACTCTCTGTTAAGTGTGTCTTGATGGGGTTCGGCTTAAATAGCGACGATATTCACTCGCCTGACGAGCATTACGGACTTTTCAATTTCTACAAGGGAATTGAGACGATTCCGCACTTCTATCGTGAGTATGCGGCTATTAAGAAAGGAGCCTAATAGTTAGAGTTGTCACACTACTTCAGCTCTGGGTATATACTTTCAAGTTTATCGGGGTAGTCGGTGATAATTCCATCTACACCCCACTTAATGAGTTCAGACATTCTTGTCACATCATTGACTGTCCACGGGATCACATGAATGCCTTCTGAATGCAAGGCCTTTACAGTGCCAGGGCGCAGCGTGAGGTGATACGGCGAATAGACGCTTGGCATAAATCCTAAGTCGGTCAATTCACTCTTGTAAGAAAGTGGAGAAGCGCTGAGCAGCGTCAACCTTACATCGGGATATTGTTCGTGCAACATCTTCAGCGGGCGCTGATCAAACGATTGAATAGTCGTGCGATCTAGAACATCTAAATCGATGACCTGATCCATGACCAGCTTGACGAAATCTTCAATTTCTGGAGTGTAGTATCCCTCCTCTCCGGGTTCTGTCTTTATTTCAATGTTGAAGTAAGGAAGAGGTTTCGCGGTCTGAACGGCGTGTTTTTGGGATTCAATAATTACCTCCTTCAAGGTTGGTTTTACTGCAAAAACTTTATGTTGATAAGGAAAATTGAGGTTGCCTTTGCTGCCACAATCCACCTTCGCGATATCGGCATAGTCCAGCCTGAAAAGTGATGCCTTATCTGCATAGCCATATGCTTCAATGTCACAGATAGATGGATTAAACCAAGGCTCGTGGCTTACGAAGACTATACTGTCGGCACTAATTGCGACGTCTAGCTCCAATGTACGCATGCCGTGGTCGATGGCTTCATAAAAGCCGAGAAGTGTATTCTCAGGGTACACGCCTCTAGCGCCGCGGTGTCCTTGACCATCAAATTGTGCTGCAATTCTGACCCCAGTAGTGTTGATGCAGGAGCTGAGGACGATGCAGACAAGAAAAAAGATTACACATTGATACACACGCATGGCCGCAAAGTACGTTCTTGTAATGTTTACGATCTTTACCTCATGCGCGTCCTTTTACTTTTCTGCTTCGCTTGCCTATTTGGAGTTGTCAGTGCTTCTGCACAAACACTTACGAAAAACAGCGATGGAGAGCAAATCATAGTCTACCCAGACGGTAGTTGGAGATATTTCAACCAAGTACCTCCTGGTGAATCTCCAGGTGCTATCCCTACCCCACCCGAAGAGGAGCAGTACTCCAAGCCGAAGTTTGACGCAGAAGCAGAAGCCCGCGCGAGAGCTGTACTCCGCAAGCAGATACAAACCGAGTTGAAAGAGGTTAAGAAGCTTGAAAAAACAGCGATCAAACTCCGCAAAAAGGAAACCAACGAGGCTGAAAGAGTCGCAGCCCTTCGCGCATCAGCAGATTCTAAAGACCGCGAACAAGTAAGTGTGGCAAACCGCAGGCTTCAAGATGCAAGAAATCTTGCCAACCAAGCAGAAGTAGAAACTGAAACTGCTCAAAATCGCATAGCCACCCTCGAACAAGCACTCCCCATGACACGCGCCTCTCGCAAGGAATTCCTTACAAATGCGGGAATCATCAAAGAAGAGGTATTTGTTGAAGAAATTGACGTCATCACACCAGACGATGGAGGTGAATATGTCGAGAATGCTAATCCTGTACTCACAAATGAGAAGAAGGTTAAGGCCAAAGCAAAGACTGAGGACTATGTCAAGTATTCACTGAAAATCGATCCTCGATATAATCCGCCTACTGAAGAGTGTACCTTTCTCTACCAAGGTGTCGATGAGTTCACGCAGAAAAAGCGGATGACACTTGCACCACGGCTCTTTTTTGGTCACACCAATCCAGAACTTAAAACATACCTCGGCGATGAGTCTTTGGTTACTTGCACAGGTAGCCTAAGCAAGAATGGAGGTTACCTCATTCTTGAATTAGACTTTGTGATCCGCTCACAGTACGCAAACAAGGAATTTGGCGTGTTGCCCGCTGGTAGTCAATTGACCTTGAAAATGCTGGGCGATGAGAGAATCACGCTTAGAAATACGACGCTTAGCCAAGGGAAATTCGATCCCGTCGAAAAGGTTTTCACCTATGCAGGCAAATACACCATCACAAACAAGCAAGCGAAAGCGCTTTCGAAAGGACTTGTCGACCAGGTAAGAATTATGTGGGGAACAGGCTTCGATGATTACCCAATCTACGAAGTTGACTTTTTCCAACAACAGCTTCGCTGTCTTTAATTCAAACTATGCCAACCGCACCTTCTACCCGGGAGAATTTCAAGCTAGGACTTCAACTTCCAACCGATCCGCGATGGGTTAATTTGGTTGAAATGGACCTAGGAGAAATCCTTACAGATCATGCTTATTGCGAGCAAAAAGCCGCTTTGAGCTGTATATCCATTATCCAAGGCTATCCTGAAAAGCACGACGTGGTGCGAGAATTAGCTCCAATCGTAACTGAAGAATGGGGCCACTTCCGACAGGTGATCGCGGAAATGGACAAACGCGGACTAACGTTCGGTCGACAGCGTAAAGACGAGTACGTAAATGCCTTGCTGAAATTCCAAAGGGGAGGAGGCAGCAAAGAGCAGCGCCTCATCGAACGCTTGCTAACCATGGCGCTCATAGAAGCTCGTAGTTGCGAACGTTTCCGACTACTAAGTCTTGAAATCGCCGAAGAAGAATTGCGCGACTTCTATCACAAATTTATGGTAAGCGAAGCGGGGCATTATCGCATGTTCTTGAAATTAGCCAAGTCTCATGGAGATCCCGATGAGGTGACCGCTCGTTGGCACGAATACTTGGATGCCGAAAAAGAAATACTCGCCTCAATTGAGGTCAGAGGTGATCGGATTCACTAAGTTTTTGGGCTAACTCTTGCGCCAAGGCTGCCAAGGGAGTCGCTTCAATCTTGTGGCCGCCTTTGAATATACGCTTCTGAAAGGGAAGCCCTACATCATCAAAACGTTGACTAGCCGTCTCCCAAGTGACAAGCTCATCTGCATCACCCCAGTAACTAATTAGCTTCTCAGCAAGGAAATTTCTAGCGTCGTAAATAATGTCTTCAGGAGGAGCGCCAGACCATAATATAATCTTCCAGACAGGTTTATAACTCGCTTGCAGCCACCGCATTATCGTGGCTGCACCTTGGCTGAATCCTAAGCAGACTATTTGAGCATTCGGAGCATGGGTTTTGGCGAAAGCATACACTTGATCCATCCACGCACAAAAATCTTCGATCTCGCTAAGTCGTTCGGTAGAGGTCATCCACGAGGCGGCAGGTCTGCCCGTAAATCCTCCCCAATAAAAACGGCTTAATCCTTCTGGACATAGGACTGCATGGGGCTCAGGAAGTTCTGTGAACCATTGACAGAAGCGCTCGATATCCATTCCGTAGCCATGTGCGGCTATCCAGACCAATTTAGTCTCTTGGCTAAGGCTACCGTGCTGCAGGAGGCGAGCTGTACGCGCAGTTTTAAGATGATGCGTTTGCATAGGGGTGCAACTTACGCGCTGTAGGCACTACCCTCTTGGCTTGGCCGGACGTCCGAAGACATCTTTTTTCTCTCTTGACTCAAGTATTGGAAATGGTCGAGGCGCCTCGTCGCTCGTGACTCTATCGAACCATTCCATGCGCCAACGCCATTCACCAGATTTCTTATCGTAGGTGTAGCCATCATAGCTTCCATCAGGGATCTTGCTTGGAGGACCGCCCTTCGTGAGAGGAGGCCCCGTCACCAAGTGATCAAAGGCAATTCCTTTTAACTCTGGATCGTAGCGCAAACCTACTCGGGAGTCCACTCGATATTCTAAAATGAGACGTGCCATGCGGCGGAAACTATCTTGTTCTGTGCCGACAAAGACTTCTTTGCCAAACAGTGGCGTACCTGACTTTGAAAACGTTAGGATATCAGCCACTTTGCGGCGATGGGTGTAAGCATCGGCATCAAAGCCAAAAAGCACCCAGGCTTCTTTCCCTTTGCTGGTTTTGAAGGGTTGAACACCATAGTATAGCGCACCATACCATTGGTCAGGCCGCAACTCATATTCGCGTTCTAGGCCTAAGGCTTGCGCGCTGTCTTGAAGGACGTAGAGCTTCGCAGGATCTTTTTTTGCTTGCAAGATGCCGTTGTAGCGATAGGTGCTATCATTCACAAAATGCTGCCACGTATAAATTCTCCATGCATCTGAAGGCGGTGCTTGTTTGCTCACCGTCGTCAACTCAACCCATTGAAAAGCATAGGCATCTGGAAGCTGGAGTGCGCGCTGAAAAGCGTTAAGCAACGTGTCTGAGGCAGCTCCTCTAAGGGAGGCATCTCTACTTCTTAAAAGCAGCGTCCCTGCGGCATTAAGCTTCTTTTGATAGTCATCGAGGGTTTTGGCGGAAGCTAAAAAAGCTGGGGTATAAAGGCTATCCTGATAAATGGTGTCCACGACATAGGTGTAAGGGTTTTGGGCTTTCGCCAAAACAACACAACCTAAAATGCACAACGAAAACAGAAGATACTTTGTCGCCATATGTAGTCCTAAACGAAGCTTGGAGCGGCGAAGTTGCCTAGCTAAATTCAAGGGGCTGTTAATAGCAAAAAATGCCCCGAAAACCGTGAGGGTAATTCGATGGATTTGAATGTTACATTTGCGTTCCAACAAGAAACCCTACCAACATGAATTTACACGAATATCAAGGCAAAGAACTGCTCAAGAATTTCGGTATCGCCGTTCAAGAAGGCATCACCGCCGAGAACGTTGAGGACGCAATGGCTGCCTACAAAGCCGTTACTGATCGCACAGGTAATGAGTTTGCAGTTATCAAGGCACAAATTCATGCAGGTGGTCGTGGAAAAGGCGGTGGAGTGAAGGTTGTAAAGGGCGCTGAGAAAGCTCGCGAAGCAGCTAACGACATCATCGGTATGATGTTGAAGACACCACAGACGCCAGGTGGCATGGAAGGTCCAGGTAAGCTTGTAAGCACGATACTGGTTGCCGAAGATGCATATGTACCTGACTTCGACTCTTGCAAAGAGTACTACATGTCGATCCTTACTGATCGTGGAAGCAAGTGCAACGTCATCGTTTACTCTACCGAAGGAGGTATGGACATCGAGGCTGTAGCGGAGGAGACCCCACACCTCGTACACCGAGAATTCATCGATCCTATGCTTGGACTTCAAGGTTTCGAAGCACGTAAAATTGCATTCAACCTCGGTCTTTCAGGCAAAGCCTTTAAAGAGTGCACCAAGTTTGTAGCGAAGCTTTACAAAGCATACGTATCGAGCGATGCGTCACTTTTTGAGATCAATCCACTACTCCACACGGGCAATGACGACTTTGTTGCCGTCGATTGTAAAGTGAGCTTGGATGACAATGCGCTATATCGTCACAAAGACTTGCTAGAAATGCGCGACACGCGCGAGGAAGACCCTACTGAGGTTGAAGCAGCGGCAGTTGGACTCAACTACGTTCAGCTCGATGGTAACGTTGGCTGTATGGTGAACGGTGCTGGACTTGCGATGGCAACGATGGACATCATCAAGCTTTCAGGAGGAGATCCAGCTAACTTTCTCGATGTAGGAGGTACAGCAGATGCTGCTCGCGTGGAGCAAGCGTTTCGAATCATCTTACGCGACGACAAAGTGAAGGCTATCCTCATCAACATCTTCGGTGGAATCGTGCGTTGCGACCGCGTTGCCCAAGGTGTAATCGATGCGTACAAAAACATGGGCAACATCAATGTTCCAATCATTGTACGTCTGCAAGGAACGAATGCTGACATAGCAAAGAAGATGATCGACGAGTCTGGACTCAACGTACAGTCTGCAACCCTCCTTAAGGACGCAGCTGCTGCGGTTCAGAAAGTTCTTGGATAGTCTTTAGTTATCCAATTCACCGAGTAAGAACGCTTCGTTCTTGACCTTAAAAAACCCGGCGCCTCTGTTAAAGAAGCGCCGGGTTTTATTTGTCTAAGAGGTTAGGCTTGTGAGACTGGCAATAGGTTATGCCTTTATCTCGGGGGAGTTAACCATGTGGTAGTTTTCCCTTTCGACAGAGGATGGTCTATTTGCGACCAGCAACTTCCTGAAGACGTGCATCCATGTCTGCGAGACGTGCTTCAAGATCGCGAAGTTGTTTAGTGCTCACTGCTCCGACGCTCTTCTCAGATGTGCTACGTAGTGTAGCATTTTCTGCTTGAAGAGCTTCTACCTGCTTGCTTAGTTCCTGTACAGCCTCAACGAGGACAGGAGTTACTGCAGAGTAGTCTACTGTTAGGTATCCATCCTCACGAGCGAATACTGCTTGTGGAAGAACTTCTTGTAGTTCTTGTGCGATGAAACCAATGTGTGTATTGTCATCAAAGTTCTCTGTAGGGAACTCGTTGCGACGGAAATCGTAGCTCACACCACGCATTGCCTTAACCGCAGTAAGTGCACCTGTAAGCTCTTCGATATCCTTCTTGAAACGACGGTCAGAAGAAACAGTAGAGTTAGAAGCAACGATGTTACCCGCAACGTGAAGTGTTGCTAATGGAGCTCCAGTGTTGATACCTACGCGGCCAACCTCACCAGAGGCAGCAGCATCAGCATCGTAGAACAACCATGGTACACCAGCACCAGTCTCATTGAAAGATACATCTTCGTTTGTTGCTGTGTTCACTGTGAGGTTTCCACCCAACTGCATAGTGTAATCAGCTGTCGCATCAATACCTGTTGCAGTAACTTGGTTGGTGTTATCAGCAAACTGGTATGCAGCAGCGATCTCTACAACGTGGTTTCCTGCGTCGGTTACCCAAACGTCAGCTCCACCTGCTTGTGCACGACGAGCGTAGATACGTGCCTGAGCAGCATCATAAACCCACTCTCCGTTAGAAGCAACGAGGTCAGCAACCGTTACGTACTCAACGCGATCTGTACCAGCCTGCTGGATGAGAACTTCGTCGAGAGGATCAAGATCAGTAGCAAGTACTTGTGCAACTGTTCCGATGTCAAGTGTACCTACTAGGTTCGTATTGCCATCAACGTTTACGTCTGCGTCGAAGTCAGAATTGCCTGTTACGTTAAGTGTTCCATCAAGCGTTGAAGCTCCAGTAACATTAAATGTTCCCGTAACGTCAGTGTTGCCTGTGATAGAAGTTGTAGCTGTGATATCAATGTTACCATCTGTGATATCGATGTCTCCAGCTAAATTCGGGTCACGAGGGGTTAACGTCGTACCATCAAATTGCCAGTAACTCGCATCAGCAATCACGTCAGCAACGTCTGCTTTCTGAACAACTCCACCTGGACCGTGAAACAAGATCTGATCTGTTCCTTGAACTGGTGTAGTGAGGTCATTTACTGTTCCTAGCGTTACTTCACCACCAAGTGAAGACGTTCCAGTAACACCAAGTGTACCATTGAGTGCGGAGTTACCAGTAACTCCGAAAGCTCCAGTTACGTTTGTAGTTCCAGTGAAGTCAATGTTTGTAGCATTGATGTCTACATCACCGTCTGCAATGCGCACTTCGTCTTCGATAGCTGCATTACTTGGAGTCAAGACACTTGCGTCCTCATCCCAGTAAGAGTTAGAGGCGAGAAGGTCTCCAACAGTAACGTACTCGACGAGGTCAGTACCTGCTTGTTGGATGAGGATCTCATCGGTTGGGATGATATCAGCAGCCAATACCTGCGCTACAGTTCCAATGCTAAGGGTGTTGTCGATGTTGACTGTGTTGTCAAACTGAGCAGCTCCTGTTACATCAAGTGTACCGTCTAGGTTAGAGTTCCCAGTAACGTCGAACGTGCCTGTTACTGCTGTTGCTCCGTTAATGTTGGTTGGTACTTCAACGTTCATTTCAGATCCTGTAAACGCAATATCTCCGTTAAATGGAGCATTACGAGGAACAAGGTTGCCCGCACCGTCAACAATCCATTGACCGTTTGCCGCAAGTACATCAGCAACATCTGCCTTTTGAACTACGCCACCTGGGCCATGAAATAAAATTTGATCTGTTGGCTGTACCGGAGTAGCCAAGTCGTTCACTGTGCCTAGCGTTACTTCACCACCAAGTGAAGATGTGCTACTGACAGCAAGCGTGCCTGTAAGTGAAGAGTTTCCTACAACACCAAAGGTGCCCGTAACAGAAGTAGCTCCTGTAATCGTCGTAGGTACAGAGATGTTGATTCCTGTTCCAGTAAACGCAATGTCTCCGTTGTATGGAGCATTTCTAGGAACGAGGTTACCAGAACCATCAATAATCCACTGACCATTATCGTCAAGTAGATCTTCGATACTCTCTCTACGCATCAAGCCAGAAGCTGGATCATATAGTAAAACATCTGTATAGGTCGTTTCAGCACCTAGGTCAATCATACCCTCTACTCTAAGAGGTTCTTGACCAGTGGCCACTGGTACTACGTGGAGAGTTGCATTTGGGGCAGTAGTACCGATTCCGGTATACTGTGCTTGTGCAACCCCACCACCGACAACTAGGCCTACCATCATGGTAAGCAGCTGCTTTTTGGTGAAAAGGTTTTTAAATAGCTTCATAGCGATTACGCTGTTTCAAAAATGAAAAAATGGTGGCAGCTGACCACCATTATGGTAGGCAGAGCCGTGAACACATGAGACATTTTGCTAATTCCATGCCAAAACATAGAAAAAAACACCATGTGAGTCTCTTTCACTCCCTTAGCGTCATCTTGCATTTCCAATAATCGCCTACATTTCTAGCTAAGCCCTTTACTAAATGGACATTATAGACCTTCATACCGTTCTCCTAAGAGTGCGCAGAGCACTCGCACTTAATTTTCAGCAGGCGATTTGGATACGAACGGAGCTTTCTCAAGTTAATGAGCGTAGAGGACACCGATACCTCGAACTCGTTCAGAAGGGATCAGATCAAAATCCTATCGCCAAGGCCCAAGCATCCGTGTGGGGTCGCACATTCAATCAGGTTGTTAAGTCGAGAGGAAAAACAGCGGAGGATGTTCTCGTCGCTGGACAAGAGGTCTGTCTTCAGGTGGAAGTAGACTTTCATGAGGTTTATGGCTTGAAGCTCAATGTTGTGGATTGGGATCCCAGCTTTACCATCGGTCAGCTTGCGCTAAAACGCATAGAAATCGTCCAAGAATTATCGAAGTCAGGCGAGTTAGCCCTGCAGTCTCAGCTTACGCCAAAACCTGTTTTGCAGCGTATTGCCGTGCTGACTTCTAGTGCCGCTGCTGGCTACGCTGATTTCAAACAACAATTGCACGGTAATCCATACGGGTATTGTTTTAGCGAAAGCTTATTTGACATCACTGTACAAGGCGTCAATGTGGAAGAGACCTTAATAGAAGCCCTCAACAAGGTGTCGCTCAATGCGAGCTGGTATGATGTAGTTGTTATTCTCAGAGGCGGTGGCTCCAAACTAGACCTCGCTGGCTTTGATCGTATCGGAATCGGCCGCGCCATTGCAAACTGCCCACTACCCATATTCGTAGGGATTGGCCATGAGATCGATGAGACCTTGCCAGATCTCGTTGCGCATCGCAGCCTGAAAACACCGACTGCACTTGCCTCTGCGTTGATCGATCACAATGCAAAATTTGAGGCAACTCAAATGGAGCTTGCGGGGAAAGTTGGACGATTCGCCTTACAGCACGTAGCAGCAGAAGACAAAAACTTGCTTTCTAAACGCAATCGCTTTGAACAGTTGGCCAGAGCCACCGTTTTGCATCAACTCAACCAATTAGACTTATTCGAAAAGGGGGTGATTCACCATTCTACTCAGCACATGAGCGCTGCCAATCAATTGCTGCGCGCGCAAACCAGAGAGCTCGAGGCACTTGATCCCAAACGTGTATTCGCACGTGGATTCTCCTTGACAACCAGAAAGGGAAAAATAATAACGTCAGCAAAGGAGGTCTCTGCTGGAGACGAGATAAATACTAGTTTTGGCGAAGAATCGATCAATAGTAAAGTAATATGAAGGCCCCTAAAGATTACGCCGCTGCACAAGCTGAGCTCGAAGAACTGCTCTCCGCTTTACAGCAACCAAGTGTTGAGATTGATTCACTGACACAAAAAGTCGCGCGCGCTAAAGAATTGCTGGAATGGTGCAAGGAGAAGCTGCGCACTACTGAAAGTGCGATCGATGAACTCCTTTCGGAATAGCAAACTGACAGAAACGAGCTATCGGATAACTTGAACTCTGGCTAGGTAGCGATCTCCATCGCGACTTAGGAGCATGAGGTTGTATACCCCCGTTGCAAAATTAGCCGGCACTTCAACACTCGTATTGTTCAAATAGGCTTGCTCCGCTACGATAGCTCCCCTTGAATCATACCAGTGAACGCGTTCGATGTCTTTTCTAAACGGCACTTGTACTGAGGCGCCTGCGCTAACAGGATTTGGCGAAATCGAAAGCTTTGAGACGGAAGCTGTTTGCGTGCTAGAAACTCCTTGGAGCACGGTAAAGTCCATGATCGAACTTCTTCCAGCTAGAAAGCTGTGATCGTTAAACGCGTAAATCTTGATGTAGTAATTCTCATTTTCTTCAAAAATGCTTGAAGGCAGGGCTAAGACTGGAGAGGTGACTACAGTTTCGAGTAAGAGGCTAGAGAATGAACGACGTTCAGATACCTCGACGAAATAATGCGTGGCATTTTCCACGGGCGTAAAGGTCAACTCTTCAGTCGTCAGGGTAAACCCATCCGCATCAAGGATGAGGTCTGATACCCCACGGACGAGGTTTGTATCAAATGTGGTGCGTATCCAGCTTGGGCGTTCTGCTTGAGCAAAAGCTTCCATCGCTACTTTCTGCTCGTCTGTAAACCTTGACTGACAATTATCGTCCGAATAGCCCATAATTAAGGTACCATCACTTCTAAAAATTTGTCCGTCTGGATCCATTTGAGTTTGACCGGATTCATTGTTCGTGGCGCAGGTCCATCGAGTAGCTAAGTAATCTGCTGGTGTATCGCAGAAGCCGTCTGCCGCATCGCGACAATTCGTGCGAGCAACCAGTTCTACAATGGCGGTGTCGATAATTAAGGTATCTCGAACCAACGTTGATTGGAAATAGGTATAGTCGTAGGTTACGTTTCTTGGAGCAGGAGAAGTGTATACCGCTGGCGTAGAACCATCGTCGGTTTGACCTCCTTCCCATCCGAGGAAAGGGTGTGGCAGAGAAAGCGCATGACCAACTTCGTGCGCGATAGTTTTCTGGCTAAAGCCTGAGCATTGATTAGCCATTGCTATTCCAGCGTAAGGCAGGTTGTATCCACAGTTCCCTGCTGGATTGGATACGTAGTAGATGTTTAGCGCATCCGGTTTGTTATTCTCAAACATCATGTCAGCTCCTTCTAAAACATCATCGTGGGAGTTGTACTGAGTAGAGCGAAGAGTGTCAAACGGTAGGTTGACAACAAACCCTATTCCTGTGCTATCAAAATCTCGTTCTAGTGCAGCTAATGACTCTAGGATCAAGCCGTAATCGAAAAGTGATCCTTGGTCGTTGCCGACTTGATGGGCATTGATAGCGATTCGAAAATCAACTGAACGTTGGGAAAGATCAATGCCTCTCTTTTGAAAATTAGCTAACCACTCACTCCGATGCGGAACGGTACCGCATGGATCAAGGGTTTGAGCAATTGTAGGAAAAACAAAGACTGCAGACAAGATTCCAAAAAGTAAAGCTCTCTTCATAGCTGTAAGTTACGCATCTCTGCATTATCAAGTAGATTATATACTGCAACTATTGACATACAGAAAACAAAAGAGGCCCAACACTGCATGAGCAACGTCGGGCCTCTTCGAAAAAAGCAGTAAGCTCTGCTAGATTAAGCAGCTTGAAAGGATGCTAGAAAACGGTGAACCGCTTTGAGGATAGTCCTTTAGCATTACTCACTGAAAGCGTGTACGTTCCTTTAACTGAAGGAACACTGTTGCGCATGTCAATGACATTGTCTCCAGTGATTACGCGCTCTTTGGTAGTTGCAAGTACTCTTCCTGTTAGATCGCGAACAACAATGGTAATCTCACCACTCTCAGCCGCATCAATTTTCAAGGTACTTGCTCCACCTATACTTGTAGGGTTTGGAAAAAGCGTCATTGAAGTAACTGCTTCTGGCTGAGACGAAACTCCACTTACGCTGCCTGTGATAAACGACATGGTAGAACCACGGTCTCCAAAAGAAGCTTGAGAGAATGGACGAATTCTGTAATAGTACTCCTCACCACCTTCTAGGTCGTTTAGGGTTAAGCTCGTAGACGCTACGACATCGTCGAAAATCAAGTTGTTGCTCTGTAGTGATCGACGATCTCCAACTTCTACGAAGTAAAACTCTGCATTAGGAACTGGCTCCCAATCAATGGTTGCTTGATTACTAAATGGTGTCGTTCCTCCATCTGCAGGAGAAATTACAGATACACGCTCTGTAACAGGCTCAGTTGAAGTTGGAGAAGTTTGACGTAGGAATGAACGCCTGACTGAGAGGTAATCAGCATTCATTGCTGCGACTTGCTCTGGAGTAAATTCGTAAGGATTACAGCCGATGAAGTAACCCATGAAGTTATTTTCGTCTGGATCAAGCGGAGTACCTGTCGCATCCTGAACTCCTCCTGTGTAATTACAATTTCTCCAGCCGAATCCTACGCCGTAGTCAGCCTGCGTATCACAAAATAAATCGCCGGCTGTTGCACAGTTCCCATCAGATCCACGAGAGACAAGCTCGATTTGAGCTGAAAAGCCGCAGAAGTTAGCAATCGTATTGGTGACAGGACTCGTAACAAAACCTTCATCGTTAGTTGTGTTCGTCCATGTGGCACAATCCCAACCTCTAAACGGGTGAGGAAGACTTAGGAAATGACCTATCTCGTGAGAAGCGGTAGCTGAGTTGCTGTTCACTTCTGATTTTTTGAATACAAGGAAGTCTCCGCGTGGGCTGTAGTAACCTAAGGTTACACCATTACCTGTTCCTCCTGGAGGCGTGGCGTTGTTCGGAATATAGACCGTGATCGCGTTACTGGCTTTCTGGCTAATGCGAAAATTTTGGAAGTTTTGCGTCTCGTTGTATAGCTGATCGCTAAACGTGAAGTCGAAAACATCTCCACCCGTATCGTCTAGAAAGAACTGCATGTTATGCGGTGCGAAGTCGACATTGATCGATGTGATCATATCGAGTACGTTGTTGGTTGAAACAGCGTTAGTCCCATCTGTCTCACCGATAAGGTGGAAGCGGATAGGAATCCAAGTAGTCATCCGGCTTTGTAGTGGATTAGCCTTCGCGTAGGCGATGTTAGCTTTTAGGCGATCGAGTGGTTCATCGTGGGTTCCACAATGGCCTCGTTCCGTGTCAATTTGGGCAAAGCCTTGAAGGCTCAATAGACTTGTCAATACAAGCAAAAACGTTAGTCGGATCATGAGTTACTTCTTTGTTCTTACAAATAAAGGCTTAAACAAGCAAAAAGGATGCAATAAGTGGAGAGTTAGCAACCTATGCGTCATGGCTGGAATGCTTTTTTACCTTTGCGGAACAAATCAACTACAAATTCAACAACATGGCTAAGATAACAGTCGTAGGCGCAGGCAACGTAGGAGCAACTTGCGCAAACGTGCTCGCCCACAAAGACATTGTCAACGAGGTAGTTCTTCTAGACATCAAAGGAGACCTTGCAAAGGGTAAGGCCCTTGATAGCTGGCAGCAAGCACCTATTGACTACTACTCTACTCGCCTTAAAGGAACAGGAGATTACGCAGACACTGCAAATTCTGACATCGTCGTAATCACCGCAGGAATTCCTCGTAAGCCAGGAATGAGTCGAGATGACCTGATTAGCACAAATGCGAAGATTGTCAATATGGTGACGAGCTCAATCCTTGAGCATTCTCCAAATCCAATCATCATCGTCGTAAGCAACCCGCTTGATGTAATGACCTACGCCGCGTTCAAAGGCAGCGGACTAGATTCTTCTCGCGTATTCGGAATGGCTGGTATCCTTGATACCGCACGCTATCGTGCATTCTTGGCAACCGAATTAAACGTGAGTCCGAAGGACATTCAGGCCGTACTTATGGGCGGACATGGTGATACCATGGTACCACTGCCTCGCTACACGACTGTTGCAGGTATTCCAGTCACTGAACTCATCGACTCAGCAAAACTTGATGCAATCGTTCAACGCACCAAGAAAGGTGGCGGAGAGCTCGTAGGCCTTATGGGTACTTCTGCTTGGTATGCACCAGGCGCAGCGGCTGCTCAGATGGTTGAGTCAATCGTCAAAAACGAGAACCGCATCTTCCCATGTTGCGCTTACCTCACTGGTGAGTACGGACTCGATGATATCTACCTCGGTGTACCTGTACAGCTTGGAGAAAACGGAATTACACGTATCATCGAACTTGACTTGAATGCAGATGAGCAAGCCTTGCTCAAAAATTCTGCAGGTCACGTTAGAGAAGTAATCGGCACCTACCAAGCAATGACTGCATAAGCAGTTTTCAGGTATAAAACGATAAAAGGGCCCACAGTGAAAACTGTGAGCCCTTTTTCGTGTTAGAGCAACTTTGCACAACGCCTATAGGTCATGATCCAATCAACAGCTCTGAACAACATGTTCACCAACGACGGTGTGTCTGTTGTAGACCTATCTAGAGATCAACCTGTCGTATTAATTTTTCTTCGACATTTCGGATGCACCTTTTGCAGAGAAGCTCTTAGCGACGTTTCGAAGCAAAGATCAGCATTTGAAAAAAGCGGAGTCGAAATTGTCCTTGTGCACATGACAGACTACGAGGTCGCAAATAAGTACCTCCTCAAATACGACCTCCAAGGCCTACGACATGTAAGTGATCCTAGCTGTAGGTTTTACAAGGCTTTCGGACTTCTTAAAGGAAATTTCAACCAATTATTCGGCCTACAATCTTGGATTAGAGGCTTTGAAGCAGGGGTCATTGAAGGACACTGGGTAGGCTACCAACAGTTGGGTGATGGATTTCAAATGCCAGGCGCCTTCTCGATAAGAAATGGAGAGGTCAAGGATGCCTTTATCCATAAAGTCGCTTCGGACAGACCAGATTATTGGAAACTGGTCGAGCAATGCAACATTCCTCAACCGACCAGCTAAGGTCTAGAATTTTCGCTGAAAGGCTCAGGAGCCTTACATCGCAGTGAGGTCGCGATCTTTCGCCTTTCCTAGGTTGAACAAGCGCTGACCTTCTACAGATCGTTTAGCACCAGGCACTAGACGCAGACGCTTTGGGTCAATTTTCTCGCCTGAGACAGAGCAAATACCATAGGTGCCTTGACGAATACGAACTTTGGCTTCTTCGAGTTCTTCGATGGTCATGAGGTGACGTTTTGCCATCTCGTTCATACGCTGAATATCCATGTGCGCGGCTGATCCATCAATGTAGTCTGAAGAATGATCTCCATCAGAGTTCATACCCATCTCATTGATTTGCTTTTGCATATACTCGAAATCTTCTCGAGCACGTGCGAGCTTCTTGTCTACAAACTCACGGAATTTGTCTAACTCCTCCTGTGTGTAGCGATTATCCTTACTCATGTCCTTACAGCTTAAGCCAAATACGGTAGAAATACAACCGATTTTCGGTTTTTCTATTGCGGAGCCCGAATAAACAAAATTCTAGCTCGAATCAAAATTTAATTTTCTCCTTTCACACTCTATTACAAACTTGCGTCCAATGTATTTACTCATCACAGGCGCCACGCCTTTCGAATTAAAGGCCATCTCAGACAAATGGCCAGCTGGTAAATACAGCTCAGCCTTGACTTTAGACTACTTGGTGACGGGAGTAGGTCCAATCGAGACAGGTATCCTCCTTAGCGAAAAGCTGTGTCAAGTCAAGCCCGATTTACTTATAAACATTGGTCTTGCAGGTGCTTTAGACACCAGTTTGAAGCTTGGTGAGGTGGTCCATGTGATTCGCGAAGAATTTGGAAACCTTGGCGTGGAGGAGAAAGACGGTCAATTCACCTCTGTTTATGACCTCGGCTTGGTCAATAAAGATGGAGGACCTTTTACGGAGGGCAAGTTGCATGTGCCCAAAGGAGAAGCTTTCGCAAAACAGGTAACCGGGGTCACGGTGTCTACCGTTCATGGAAGTGAGGCCTCTATCGAAGCATTTAAAAAACGCTGCGACGCCCAGGTAGAGAGTATGGAAGGTGCGGCTGCTACATTAGTCGCCTTACGGCAAAACATCCCTTTCGTTCAGTTGCGAGCCATCAGCAATTATGTAGAAGCACGCAACCGAGCTGCTTGGAAAATTGAGGAAGCCCTGCTCGCACTTACAAAGGCCCTTGACCAATTGCTGTCGGCTTTACCTGGGACGCAAGCCGCTCGTTCTGCCAAGCAGCGACTAGGTCTATAACTCTACTATAACTCGCCATTCCATCTGATATCCCTTGGCTTTTGAGGTAGTTATCATAAACTACATCTCGAAGCTCCGGCACGATTTCATCGAACTTGTCATTGTTGGCGTTGATACTATTCAAGTCTGCCAAGACTCCTGGTGGCAGGTTTTGCCGAAAGGCTGCATACCCTTCAGGATCTCGTCGTCTTACTGCTGAACCTAAGTAGCGGAAGTACATCAAGTGCCCTGAATAGCGAATGTAGATATTGTCGGCTCGCGTACAGGCAAGCCAAGCGATGAAGTTACAAGAGCCCTCATCGGTGATGCCATAGCCGTGTACCATTTCGTGCGCCATCACATAGGGAACCTGCAAGGAATGGAGCCCTGCATCTACATGACCTTCGCCTGTGAGTGGGAAATAAATTCCTGACGTATTAAATCGGAGTAAGGTTCCTGGCCAGACCATGCGAATTCTAACGAGGCCATTGGTTGGATAGCCGATATGCTTGAGGTGCTTGGTGACCGTGGCTCTAATTCTCGCCTGCGTATTCTGATTGAGCGGGAGGCTCTTGTAGTCACTTTGGTTACTTAATGGGAGTTGCGTCCGTAAGATGCTGACGAACTTGGTGGTCAGTCTCAGCTCTTCCCAAAGTTCGCTAGTAGTTAGTGGTTCGGGATCGAGCCCTAGCTGATCGGGAAGCGCTACCCTACCGTAATTGAATCCCCAAAGCAGAAGAAAAGCGATAACGACCATGGAGGCACCTCTTGTCAAGGCAAGGACGAATGCGGATGCTTTAATGAAAGCTTTGCTGAGATGTACGTTGGAGGATGATGGGTTTCGGATTTCGAATTTCGGATTGGAGGAACTATCCTCCATGTTGACATATTTTGTCCACTTGTAAATTGAACGTATCCAGAATACCAATGCAACCGTAAACACAAAGGCCGATGCAGGAAAAGGCCACCAGGCAAAGACTGCATCGAGTAGCTTTCTGATTTTTAAAAACAGTCCTCGACTGTATACTTGTTCTAGGATTTCAGCCGAAAGACCATACCGCAACACCACTAACAATGCAGCAAACAACCCCCACCCGAGCGTCGAGCGCGTCAAAGACTTTAACGTATAGGAGTTGGATTCGACCATTAGTTATTGGACTACTTAACGCAACTTTCCTCGTGCTTGTTGGCTGTGGAGACGATCCTAAGGTCGATACGGCGAAGGTTGATCCGCAAAGCGTTAAGGACCAAGCGCAAGGAAGTAAACTTACCGCTGAAGAAAGGGAATTGCTTGCTCGCGCAAAAGGTCGAGAATGGGAAACGATGGGACTTCATGACATCGAAGCTTACTTGACGCCAC
Source organism: uncultured Saprospiraceae bacterium (assembly GCA_937923485.1). Lineage (GTDB taxonomy): Bacteria > Bacteroidota > Bacteroidia > Chitinophagales > Saprospiraceae > CALDTK01. Next base: position 6,699 of record CALDUE010000066.1, on the reverse strand, counting down.
AAAAAGATTCCACTTCGGCAATCTTCCTTTGGAGTCCAGCCACTGGTGCTGAGCGTCTTGCAGAAGTGCAAGCAGCCGTAACGGGTATGGATACCCTCGGCGTGCGCGTGGCCGTTGCGGTGGTGGCAGGCGGGAATATGAAAAACGAATTAATAGCCCTGAGAGAGTCTCAGGTGGTGCTTCCAGCTTTCCGAATTCCACGTACAGGCGATTACACCTTTATCGCTGGCGAGCTTCCTCGAGACAATTCGCTCATTGTGAGTCAAGCTGGCGGATCGGGGGCTACTCCATTTTCTAATAAGACGCCAATCGATGCGTTTAGACCTTTGTTAACAGCGCAGGCGCCAAGAAATTAATCAACGTTTACAACCACTGGCTATTTGGCAGCGTTTTAACTCTGAGTCACTAAAAAATTAGACTAATGGCATTTGAATTCACTGACGGTAACTTCGAAGCAGAAGCAATCACAAGCGGCGGCGTTAGCGTCGTTGATTTTTGGGCAGAATGGTGTGGCCCTTGCCGCATGATCACTCCTATTATTGAAGAACTTGCTGGCGAGTACGGAGATAAAGTCAAGGTTGGCAAACTCAACGTTGATGAGAATAGCGCTGTTAGTGAGCGTTATGCAATCCGCTCGATTCCAACTATCCTCATCTTTAAGGATGGCGAAATCGTCGATCGTCACGTAGGTACAACTACAAAAGCTGCGCTCCAACAAAAGATCGAGCAGCATATGAATTAAAAAGCGGAAGCTCTAAACTTAGAAAGCCTATTTTCTCGCTGAGAAAATGGGCTTTCTAAGTTTAGAGCAAATGAATAATTGATAGTTGTCAATTGGTAATGCCGAGATGTCTCGCGCATAGCGCGTGGATCCTAGTGCTCCGCACGGGATTGCTCGACTGCGTCTCGTGAGTGCGTACAGCTCGCGTAATGACATTAACAATTATCAACTATCAATTGGCAATTCTTACTCGAACCTTGAATAGCATCATTAACGTTCATATACCATGCGCTCACTCCACACACCCGATACTCGCGACCTTGGACGCTTAGAATTACTTGCTCGACAGGTGGTGGAAGGCTTTATTATTGGCTTGCACAAAAGTCCTTTTCACGGCTTCTCCGTAGAATTTGCAGAGCACCGTTTGTACAACCCAGGAGACAATTTGCGCAACGTCGATTGGAAAGTGTTCGCACGTTCCGACCGTATGTTTATCAAACGCTATGAGGAGGAAACCAACTTGCGTTGCCAAGTCGTAGTCGATGCATCGAGCAGTATGTATTTCCCCGGGAATCGCGATGACCAGAGCAACAAACTCGTGTTTTCGGCTCAGGCTGCCGCTTCATTGATGTACTTGTTGCAGCGCCAGCGTGACGCGTTTGGATTGACCTTATACAGCGACAAGCTTGATTTTCAATCGGGTCAGCGTTCGAGTACAAAGCACTTGCGCGGACTCACCGCTGAGCTAGAAAAGACGATGGCTGACTATGCGCCTGGTCGTGCATCTTCTACCGCGGAGACCCTGCATACCGTGGCTGAGGCGCTACACAAGCGTTCGTTGGTATTTGTGTTTAGTGACTTCTTCGGACAAGGTGAAAATCTAGAAGAACTGTATGGAGCGCTTCAACACTTACGTCACAACAAGCACGAAGTCGTGCTGTTCCAAGTGACTGATCGCAACAAGGAAATTGAGTTTGACTACGACAACCGTCCGCACGAGTTTGTTGACATGGAAACAGGCGAAAGCATCAAGCTGCAGCCTCAGGAAGTGGCAGAATATTACCGCGCACAGGTGAAAGCGCGTCAAGACGAGTTGAAAGATACCTGCTTGAAGTATCGCGTTGATTTGGTTGATGCCGACACCTCGAAAGGCTTCAGATCTATATTGCAGAGTTACCTCGTAAAGAGAGGTAAGATGCGGGTATAGAATTTTACCTAAGCGCCTTTTTCTAGCTCTTTGAGAGCTCTTCTTAAAATTCGTCCGCCGATGGACCGCATTCCTGCGCTGTCTTGTGGTTGGATGCTATTGGCCAATTCGTAGACCTCTGACCATAGACCATCGTATTGTGAAGCGACGTTTTCGCAACACTCTAAAGCTCTCGCGCGCACGGCAATGGCTTGTTTCATGTCTAAGAAGTGGTCTACAGCTTTCGCGAAAACCTCACCTGCGAGTGCTTCAGGAAGTGGTCGATCTTGCAATACACTAAAGACCTGTCGAGGGATGGATGAGTGATTATCATCTGCGTCTAGCAAGTTGACGAGTTCAGGAAGTTTTGGCGAAAGCAGACTGGGACAAGTACGATGAACGTGAAGTAAGACGTAGCCTGCATACTGCTGCTTTACCTGTTTAGGATTGCGGGAATGCAAAAAAAGCGCGTCATAGAGGTACTGAATATCTCTTTCCTTACGGCAAAACTGGCCTGTTAGCTCTACCCATTGAGCTTTTGAGAGACGGGTATCGAAGGTGATCATGCGATAAGTTATCTTCCCGCCAAGAAACACTACAAATTATGAAAACTGATCTGACCAAGATTCCGACTTCTCCCCCGGAATCAGCGGAAAAATCCCGTGCAAAAAAGCAGGCAAAAGCCTACGGAAATGTCATCGCGGACTTGGTAGAGCAGTTTGCAGCTGTTAAAACCCATGCGCTGCTTATCATTTTTCAAGGCATGGACGCCTCGGGGAAAGATGGAGCCGTGAAAGCAGCCTTTGAGCGCTCGACGCCGGCCAATATTTCTGTACATGGCTGGGGTAAACCAACAGAACTAGAAATGCGCCACGACTTCCTGTGGCGCTTGCATCAGAAGGCGCCCGCGAAAGGAGAAATCGTGGTTTGGAACAGAAGTCATTACGAAGATGTCCTCATTCAGCGCGTCCATGGATGGGTCGATGAGAAGACGGTCGATAACCGCTTCGATGCCATCAATGCGTTCGAACGCAATTTGATGGAAGACAATAACACGATCATCTTAAAGTTCTTGCTGCACACTTCTTTCGATGAACAGAAAGAACAATTGCAAGAACGCATCGATGATCCTACTAAACACTACAAGCACAATCCAAACGATTGGAAAGAACGTGAACATTGGGATGCGTACATGAATGCCTATAACGATGTGCTGCAACGTTCTGATCATGAATGGATCATTATACCAACGGACAAACGCTGGTATCGTGATTACCTCGTTTCCAAAACAATTTTGGATGCATTTGAAGGTCTCGAAATGGAATGGCCAGCTCTTGAAAAAGCGTAAGACCCTATCCAGCAAATCCAAGCAAACACTATTTAAACTACGGTAGCCTGACGACTTCGTCCTTCTACTTTTGATATCCCCCTTTTCATGCGACTACTCTTTTCGTTTTTCGCACTCTCTCTCACCGCTTCACTTTGGGCGCAACCTTCAGCTGCCCTCGATGATCCGTTCGCCAATTACGACGAGGCGCGAATGCTCTTTGAAGCGGATGCTTACGGACTTGCGACCGAGCGCTTTGCTGATTTTTTGGCGCATCCGACGATTTCTGGAACTGCTCAACTCGACGACGAGCGCCAACAAGCTGAATTGCTACAAGCGCTCTCTGCTCAGCGCGCAGGACTGCCCGAGGCCAACGTGCTGCTGGAAGCGTTCATCGACAAATACAGCCCGCAGCCGATTGCGATCGACGCCATCAAACAGGTAGCAGATATCGCTTTCGCAGAAAAAGACTACGCACGTGCTGCGAACTTTTACGAGCGTTTACCGCTCAATGGACTGAGCAAGGAAAAACGTGACGAGGTACGTTTTCGACTTGGCTACACCGCCTTCGCTTCGAAAGATTTTCCAGCCGCAACTCGATACTTAGGTGACATCCGTGCAACCGAAGGCTTGTACCAAGAACCAGCAGCATATTACTACGCACTTACCCGCTACTATTCTGGAGATAATGAAGGCGCCAAACGTGCTTTCGAAAGTCTGGTGAACAGCGAGATGTACCGCAATGTGTTGCCCGGATATTTGGCGCAGATCTATTTCGCAGACGGCGAATACGAGCGCGTCATTTCCTATTCGATGCCCATTGTCGATGGCCTGGGCGCTCGCTCGGCCAGTCAAATTCACTTACTCATTGGTCGGAGTTATTTCGAACTGGAGCGCTACACAGAAGCCTTACCGCATTTAGAATACTATGCGCAAGGAGCCAAGAAAATGAGTGCTGCAGATTTTTATCAGCTCGGCTATGCGCAGTATCAATCAGGTGCTTTCAAAGAGGCAGCTGCCAACTTAAAGCAGCTAGCTGGAGAAGATAGTCCGCTGGGGCAACAGGCATTGTACTACCTCGGTAACGCATACCTAAAACAAGATTTGCGCGAAGAAGCACGTCCTGCATTTTCGGCTGTTTCTCGTATGAGCTATGATCAGAAACTGCGTGAAGAAGCTTCTTGGAATGTCGCGAAGCTTAACTATGAATTAGGCTACAACCAAGAAGCCTTGACAGCGCTTCAAAATATCCCTGCCAGCTCGCGTTACTACACGGATGCGCAAGGGCTTTTGAGTCGAGTTATCTTGGCTTCACAAGACTATGCGAAGGCGCTCGAGGTACTGAACGGTATGGAAACGCTTACGCCGGCTTTACGAGAGACGAAGCAACGAGTACAGGTGCTGCGTGGCTTGCAGTACATGCGCGATCGCAAGTTCGACAATGCAAGTACACTCTTTAGTCGAAGTCTAGAAAATGCCAGTGATCCCTACTATAAGGCGATTGCGAATTATTGGCTCGGAGATATCGCCTATACAAAAGGTGAAATGACAGAGGCGGCCAAAAGACTCAATACGTTTCTAACTACTGCGAAGTCTTTGCGAACTGCCCTTCCAGATGATTCGAATATTGGAACGGCCAGTTACTTACTCGGCTATGTCTATTTGAAGCAGGGCGAATACGGCGTTTCGCTCGGTCACTTTCAGGAGGCGATTGCAGAATTGCGCAGACGCCAACGCTTGGCTAGTAGTAACCGACAATTGGACAACATGCTCGGAGATGCAGTCATCCGCGGAGGTGATGCGTATTTCAAGCGCAATGATTATCTATCAGCAAAAAGGCTTTACGAAGAGGCTATCGATAAGCAATATGCGGGTTACGTCTACGCAATCTTTCAAAGTTCTATAATCGAAGGACTGAGTGGGGATGAGACCTCGAAAATTATCGCCCTCGATCGCATCGCAGACGACTACCCAAAATCTGAGTTTGCAGATGAGGCGCTCTATGAGTTGGGCGTGACCTACCAATCGCTCAATAAGCTGAAATTATCGCACAGCACGCTAGAGCGCTTGGTGAACACCTATCCAAATTCATCTTTAAAGAATGAGGCTTTAATTCAGCTTGGCCTGGTAAGCTATAATCAAGGAAACACCGAAACCGCAATAAATTATTACAAGCAAGTATTCGCCAATCAACCTAAGGCTGAAGAGGTGCGCGTTGCCCAAGATGCTTTGCAGGAGATTTATGTGGAAGACCTAGGAAGGCCAGATGATTACTTCAATTTCCTAGAGACGGTGCCTGGCTTCAAGCTAGACAACTCGGTTCGTGATAGCATCAGCTATGCTTCTGCTGAAGCGCAATACAACACGGGCAAGTATGACCGAGCTATCGAGCAATACAGTCGATATATTCTGGATTTCCCGAAAGGGGGATATGCCTTGGAAGCCCTGTATCGCAGAGCGGATAGTTACTTAATCTTGGAGCAGTATCCAGAAGCACTGAAAGATTTTGAGTCAATTATCGGTCGCGGCAAAAACAAGTACTACGAAGAGTCTTTGAAAAAAGCTGCGCAAATCGCGTATGATGCCGAAGGTGATTTCGACAAATCTTTCCGCTATTACGAACGACTTCTTGAACTTGATACCGAGGTCTCCAACGACCCTGAAGTTCAGCTCATGGCTTTACGGGCAGCATATCGTTCGGGTGATAAAAAAGCCGTCGAAGCGCTTGCGACGAAAGTCGCAAATGCCCCTGAACTTTCTGCACAAGACAAAGCGGTGGCTGCTTTTTACAGAGGTAAAATGGCCTATGATCGTAAAGATTTCGACACCGCCTTGGGTAGCTTCAATACAGTGATTCGGGCTCAAAAAGATACCGAAGCGGCAGCGGAGGCGCGTTATCTCATCTCTCGGATATACTATCTGCAACGCGAGTTAGATCTCGCCGAGGCGATCACAAAAGCTTCGCAGCAACAGAGTACTCAGTATCCATATTGGGTTGCGAAATCCGTGTTGCTACTCGTCGACATTATGCTCGAAAAAGGAGATTATCTCTCTGCACGTGCCTTTGCTGAAGTGCTTGTTGAAGATTACCGTGGAGACGCCAAACTTGAAGAAGATGCGAAACTCAAACTCAAAGAGGTTGAACTAGCAGCAGCGGCAAATAGCAACGTTGCACCAGAAGACACTACGACTATTGATATGGTCGACCCTGAAACACCTGAAAACAACTAGCATGCGCATTTACATGCTCCTTTGCTGCATTCTTGCAGCGCCGATTCTTGCTTTTTCGCAAGACACGAATTCACTTCCTGGATCTGAGGTCCGCGTAGAGAAGCTCTTTGATGCTCGTCTGGCTGAGGCCAAGCGCGTCGAGATGCGACCGTCGCTACCTCAGATTGATACTACCCGATTGCCTCAACGCTACGAGGCTATTCCGGTGAAGAGTGACATCGCTTACGACCCACC
>CALDUE010000065.1 GCA_937923485.1 uncultured Saprospiraceae bacterium | reverse complement strand
TCCAACCTAATCATCCTTCTATTCGTATCCACTTCAACCTGCAAGACAAAATTGACCCGCTCAATCGCCAAGGGGAAATTATTGGTCGGGAGTTCAATGTCGATCTTCTTGGAACGTAGCGAATTTTCAACTTTAAAGCCGCGCGAATAGTAGCGCTCAAATTGCTTAATAACCTCGGCTACAGATTTCTCCTTGAGCTGTAAACGACCAGATCGCCACGATGCGACGGATGCTATATCAATAGAACTTACTTGAGACAGACCCGCAGCCGTATTTGAAACAGCGAAACCTGGGTTGAGTAGCGTTTCATCCGTTCTGTGGCTAACCCTAACTTGACCCGTTGCGCAGGCCACCACGAAGGCATCGCGTGCATCTACGGAGAAGGACGCGCTTTCTGTTTCAATTTCGCCAATGGGCGTATTCACCAAGAAGGGTAGCCCTTCGACGACTTCAAAAAAAGCATCGCCAGAAAGATTTACCTCGCGGATATCATCGTCATTTTTAACGCGCAAGATGGACTCCGGAGCGAGGTGGATTTTGCTACCCTTTTCCAACGTAATAATGCGCTGTTCTCCAGACTCAGTTTTGTACAGTTCGCCGCCAAACTTGATGGTGTAGAGGTAGAACAAAGAAGCGAGGGCAACCACCGTCGCTAAGACCACCTTTCCCCACTCTTTGCGATGCACCCAGCCGCGAATACCGCCGACTCCCTGCTCGGTAGCTGTCTCTTCTTCAGGTGTGATATTCTGTTCGCTAGATGTAGCAAGCTCTTGATCACCTTGCGTCGTTGCCGCTTCCTGCTGCAGTAGTTGGCGTTGAACCTTCATCATTTTGACGGCCTCGGCTGGATGCTCTTCGAGCCAAGCTTCCCACGTTGCGGACTGCTCTCCTTCAAGCACGTAGGCTTTGACGACGGAGTCTGATACAAGCTCGTCGACGGTGCAGTTGAGGTAGTGGTCGTTCATAGTGGCGGGGAAGATAGCCAGCGGCATCTGAGCTCTGCTCAAGCTGGCATTTAATTTCTCGCAGAGCGACATTCAGTCTGGGCGAGACGAATTGAACCGCAAAGCGACCTGTGGTTCCCGAGCAGAGCACGTGGATCCACGTGCTCCGCACGGGACTCCACAAAGGAGCTACGACCGCAAAGTTCGAGTCATGCGGGTGGGACGCGTAGACATTTGTAGCGCAGGCAAATTGACTTCTTCTAATTCTAAATGAGTCGAAACTCAGCTTACCTTCGATCCTCTGTCAACGTCCCTATTAGCAGCCCGAGATCCGAGATCCCACATCCGAGATCCGACATCCGAAATCCAAAGTACCCCTCATGTACAGCACCGAAATCTTTGAGCAACTTTATACCAAGCTCGGCAAAGCACGCTTTGGAGGGAAGGTGGCTACCTACATTCCTGAATTGGGCTGTGTAGATCCAAACCATTTTGGCGTCAGCCTAACCACCATTAAAGGCGAAAGCTTTCACTATGGCGACCATGATGTGCGCTTTTCTATTCAATCTGTGGCAAAAGTTTTTGCGCTCGTCATGGCAGAAGGATGTGGTGCCGAGCTCCGCAAACGTGTAGGGGTCGAACCTTCGGGAGGTTCATTTAACTCCTTGATTCAATTGGAGTTGCACAAGGGGATTCCTCGAAACCCAATGCTTAACGCAGGGGCACTTGTAGTTTGTGATGTGCTCTGTCAGCAGTTGAATTCTCCCAAAGAAGAACTCTTGGAATTTGTCCGTAGGATTTCAGGATCGCCGGCGATCGGATTTAACGAACGCGTAGCGCAAAGTGAATTGAAAACTGGATTCCGAAACGAAGCACTCGTTCAATTCATGCGAAGTTTTGGTAATATCAATACTAAGCTGGCCGAACTTATGGACTTTTATTGCCACCTCTGCTCCATTGAAATGTCCACTGCCGAACTTGCGCAGAGCTTCAATTTTCTGGCGAATCGAGGCATTAATCCACTTACGGGAAAACCAGAATTGAAGCCAACGACTGCACGGCGCATTAATGCGATTATGCAAACCTGTGGCTTTTATGACGAGGCTGGTGAGTTTGCCTTTCGGGTCGGCCTACCAGGAAAAAGTGGCGTTGGCGGAGGCATCGCTGCAGTACATCCAGGAGAATACAGCATCGCCGTTTGGAGTCCACGACTAGGTGATAAATGGAACAGCTACGCAGGTATGCGCTTTTTGGAATCTTGGACCTCCTATGCTGAAGACTCTATATTTTAATAACCTATAAAAATGAAAGCCTCGTTTATAAACTAAAATAATCACCTGCTATAAAATTCCTATTTCTCGCTTAAAACGACCACTTTCTTCCTCAGCTCCCAAAGCATCAAAGTGAATACACTTCCATACTCAAGTAAGGTGGCCCAAACTGGCACAACGATGTCTTCTGTTCCATAGGCCAAGTAGCTGAGGAATACCGTGAAACTTAGCAGGTAAGGCCACTTGTAACGCGTGAGTGGTGTTAAGGCAACAAGGTAAATCGCATACCAAGGATGCACGGTCGTCGCACACAGAATATAGACCCCAAAAGAGAAGAGTAGGGTAGTAGCAAGATCACGTCCTTTCCAAGCTCGCACGAAGGCAAGTAATAGAATAGAGAGCATGGAAAGGATGCTTAAAGATGGGCCAATTACGGCAATCCAATTCCAGCCTTTGTACCATTCTCCGAATGCACTGGCAAGTATATAAAGACTACCATTAAATTCGAATTTTTGAAAGTATAAATTTAAGCTTTCGCCAAAACCAGTGAGGTCGGCAGGAAGCAAAAATATCGTCATTCCAGTACTAATCGTTAGGATTACACTCAGACCGAAACCCAAAGCTCGTTTCCAATGCCAACCCGTAGTTTTTACAGCTTCCCAAAGGAAGGCTAGGGTAATGGCAGGAGCAGCTAAAAGCGGTACAAGTTTCGCCAACACACCAAAGCCTAGCCATGCTCCGCTTTTCCAACGCTGGTTTTGGCGAAAGCAGAATAGCGCAAGCAGCACACCCAGCACAGCCATGCTTTCAAAGTGTGCATTTCCTAAGACTTCAACGATTGGCAATGGGAGCAGCGCATATGCAGCTAAACCTCTATAGTTCCCCCTCTTCTCCAGTAAATACAGGAGTCTTAGGATGCCTAATTCGCCAAGAAAGAGTGGGACTTTCAGCCAAAAGGTTGCTGACGTTATGCTTGATCCCAGCCATGCTCCGAACGTAAATACGACTTGAGAAATCGGTGGGTAGACCGTATAATAACCTGCACTATTCATGCGCGCCAGGAGTTCAGCATTGATTCTGGCGAAAGTTCCAACCGAAGCGTCGAGATCCGCGCGAAGCGGGACTGCAGCAGCATCGTTGGGAATAAAATCTAATGGATGAAATCCACCCAGCCAGAGGTTCCCGTCCCATAAAAAACGATATATATCATCGCTTAAAAGTGGGAAGGAGAAAAGTGCGCCAAAGCGTAAAAGAATCCCTATAGTTAGAGATTCTCTCCAATGCAAACCACGATGAGCGACCCACCATGCCATAGCAGCAATAGCTATGGTTGCGAGAAGCGGATATCCATCTTCTCGAACAACGAAAAACAACAAATAGGTTATCGCGGCAATAAGAACAAGGACTGCGAACTTTGGTCCCCAAGTTTTCACGCAGCCTCCGCTTTTACTAATTCTTTTTTGCGAGGAACCATCAACATATTGCTTCCATCCTCATCGTCACCTTTGGCGAATGCCTCAGGACCAGCAAAGGTGTGTCTCATCGTGATGACAAAAATGCTGAGGTAGCCAATCGCCAACATGGCATGGAAGAGAGAAAAGAAGGTATTGTCTACCCAAAATCCCCAAATCACAGCGGCAAGAAAGGTGAGTCCTAGCAGACCTTCACCAATGGTAGTCCACTCGATTTTCTTGCTACGATAATTGTTTGTAGAAACTTTATTTCCATCACCAACCGCAAATTTAGGTGTGCGGACGAACGGAGATTTTTTACCCCTGAAGCCTTGCAACACGGCAACCGTATTGTGCAGACTTAAACCCATGCTGAGACATAAGAAAAGAGGGAAGAGTACGACGAAACGAGCGAAGGCTTTCCATTGAGATAGTGATCGCCAACTTGAACGGACATTGGCCACGTAGTAAACCGATCCAACGGCAAGAGAAGCAATCAGGAACCCTGTAAAAATCCAACCTGGTAAGGCGAAATGGGTCACCGCAACGGCAGTCGGAATACTTAGTACGCCAATCAAAAACACAAACAAAAAGATTGAACTTGCGAGCAAATGCGTTGTCATGTGAATCTTCTTGCTGAAACTTAGCTCTTTGTTTCGCCAAAGGCTAGGGAGAAGCTTTCGCGCATTTTCAGCGCCACCTTTCATCCAGCGATGTTGCTGAGATTTAAAGGCGTTCATTTCAACTGGAAGCTCTGCCGGAGCAAGGTTTTCCTCTAGATATCGGATAGTCCATCCTTTCAATTGGGCCCTCATACTTAGGTCGAGATCCTCTGTGAGGGTATCTGCCTTCCAGCCGCCAGCGTCTCTGATGCATTCCTTGCGCCATATTCCAGCTGTACCGTTGAACTGTGCGAACAAATCAGCAGCTCTACGTCCAGACTGCTCTACGGTAAAGTGAACGTTGAGTTGAAGTGCTTGAAGTCGAGTAATGAGAGAGTAATCCTCGTTGAGATGCGCCCAGCGGCTTTGTACAACCCCTGTTTTAGCGTCAGCGAAAAAAGGAACACTTGATTTGAGGAAATCAGGGGCAGGTAAGAAGTCCGCATCAAAAATTGCGATAAATTCTCCCTTTACATTAGGCATTGCATCGGCGAGTGCACCAGCTTTGAAACCGTGACGTTTTGCTCGGCGAACATGCTCAATATCAAATCCTTTTGATTGCCAGTAGTCAATTCGAGCGCGAGCAATGGCAACCGTGTCGTCATTGGAATCATCGATCACCTGTATTTGCATGCGATCTTTCGGGTAGTCGAAATCACAAACCGTGTCTATTATCCGCTCGGCAACATAGAGCTCGTTGTAAAAAGGTAGCTGAACAGTAACCATCGGCCAGTGGCTAACTTTTGCTGGTTCGGGGGTTTTCTCCCGACCTAAGTAGGCGCGCAATAGGTGCACCTGCATGAGGCAGTATACGGTAACGTAGACTAAGGCTATTAAATAGCTAATTAGTGTTGCTCCCAGGAAAATGTCAATTGCTCCCATATCAGATGTTGGCAAAGATGGTGTAAAGAATTTTCTGACCAGCTAGATAGCTATTTTTTAAGCTACCGGAGACTTTGGATTTTCCATGAGCACGGTTGCGATAGTCTACTGGAACCTCCACACTACGGAGTTTTAATTTTGCGGCCTTGACCTGCATTTCTACAGTCCAACCGAAGTCTGGATCTTCCATGTTGATCTTCATCAAGGCGGGATAAGTCACGGCTCTGAACGGGCCAAGGTCCGTAAATTTTACGCCCCAGATGAGACGTATTAGCGATGTTGCAAGCCAATTGCCAAACATTTGGTGTGGTAACATAGCACCATCCTGACGCTTACCAAGCGCACGACTACCTATTACTAGGTCTGCTTCATCGTTGAGAAGTGGTGCGATTATTTGGCCTAGCTGGCCTGGATAATCGCTAAGATCTCCATCAATGTAGGCCACGATGTCTGGCAATTCATGAGCAGGGCGGGCGGAGATAAACTTATGTCCTGCCAAACAAGCTGATCCATAACCTTTCTTAGGAGCCGAGATCACCACAGCACCTGCAGCTTTTGCTACAGCTGCTGTGGTGTCGGTGGAATTGTTGTCACAAACGAGAATGTCCCTTACCAGCCCTTTCGGAATCTCATCGACGACTTTGCCGATAGATCCCTCTTCATTGAAGGCAGGAATGATGATGTCTACAACCACAGAATGAGTCTTGTAAGGGCCAGCGAAGTTACCAGACTGGACGGATGAAATTGTCAGGTTTTAGCGAAAGCTTTAACACTTTGCGATAACATTCAAGTTGGATGTATCACACAAGGGTGAATCATCGTTCCTTTGTGCAGCACATGACGAGAACATTAACAGTACTACTTACCCTAGGGGTTATGGTTGCCTTGCTTCCATCTTGTACTTTGGAAGAAGACTTCCTCACAGACCCTAATACAGAGGTTCGGCTCGGACTCGACACGCTTCGATTTGACACTGTCTTTACAGAAGTTGGATCAACTACCCAGTCTTTTAAGATTTTTAATCCCCATAATCAGCCGCTCAACCTTAATCGGGTGAGTGTAGAAAGTAATGCAGGGGGGCGATTTCGTATAAATGTAGACGGGCGCTCAGGCGATGAAATCAATGGTGTATTCATTGCTCCAGGTGATAGCATTTTTGTCTTCGTAGAGGTTACCGTCAATCCTGATGACGATATCTCTGTTAGTCCTTTCGTATTTGAAGGCAGGGTAGTGGTCGAAGCTACCGAAGTGCGACAGGAAGTAGTATTAGAAGCATTCGGGCAGAATGCGAATTACATTCCCGCAGATAGAGGTCGTGCAAATTTTGGATTCCTCTCATGCGATTTGGGCGAAGTGGTTTTTGATGACCCTAAACCGTATGTGCTATACGGGTCTTTGGTCATTGATTCCTGTACGCTCACACTACCGCCAGGAACGCAATTGTATGTGCACGGTGGATTGGTCGAAAATCCTGATTTCGGCGTATTCAATGACGGTTTAATCATCGTTCAGGGCCTTGGACGGCTCAACGTGATGGGCACGGAGGCCGAGCCAGTCTTAATCGCCTCAGATCGCACAGAAGAGGAGTTTTTTGATGTTGGCGGACAATATTCTGGAATCCGTCTGGGAGCAAGAACAGGCCCCAACAACATCTCTCATGCACAAATACGCAACGGCATCGTGGGCGTCTTTGTAGATTCTCTTGCCACACTAAATATTGATCATACCGAGATTGCCTTCACCTCGAGTGCTGGAATCGTGGGTTTCGCTGCAAATGTCAATGCCAGTAATATTTCCGTCCATTCAAATGGCGGCGGCGCGTTGCAAGCGATCCTCGGTGGGCGCTATCGAATCGATTATTCAACGCTCGTAAATTATGGTTCTCGAAATCCAGCGGTAATTATCACCAACGGATTTCAAGTGGATAACCAAACCTTCTTCGTCAATCAGCTCGATGCAATTTTTAGGAATTCGATCATTTTTGGTAGCCTCAACGATGAGTTTGCCGTCACTGACTTTGATTCTCCAGACCTCCTCGATTATCAGTTGACCAACTGCATTTTAAAGAGTACGGATGTCCCTGTTGACCGTCCAGAGTTTGATGGAAATTGTGCGACCTGTTTTTTTCCACCGCGTGATTCTGCCTTGTTTCTCAATGTCCAAGCAGATTCTTTTCAGCTAGACACCCTCAGTTTTGCCCAAGGCAAGGCACTACCCATCATGGGCATCAATGATGACCTTATAGGCAATGATCGCGATGCGGTCACTCCTGATGTAGGAGCGTATGAGCGAGTAGACTAGTAGTGTTTCTATGGTGTGCAAATGCCAACGCAGATATTTCTGCCTAACAGTATTTTGCAGAACGGCAATTACAATTCAAAGCCTGGCATCATCAATCCGACCACCTCGAGGTGTTTGTCGACGCTGATGAATTGTACCACGCCATCGCCATCATATAAGGTGACTTTACCCGTTGAAGGAGTCGAGTCATCAACTGAAATTGGGGTCGCGTTAAACGAGCATTCAAACCTGTAGTAGGTTGCACCATCAGGTCCGCGCATAGGGCCTCCTGGGTTAAATCCTCCAGGTTCGATATTCGACCACTTTTCGCGCCAAGCATTGATTTTCGTAATAGCATTTTCTCGTGATTGCAATGCTTGTCCGTTGCGTACCTCCTCCGCAAATAGATGAGTAGATGCAAATGGATCTTTCACGTTTAAGATGTCAAGCAACAGGTTGCTGGTCATCATGAGCATGGTTTCTGGGCTATCTTGACGCACTTGATCATAAAATGCACCAACCATGTGTCGCTGCGTTGCACCAGGTTCGACGGGTGGTGGTGGCGGAATCGTATGGTCGAGAAAATCTGTACTCAAGAAGGCATACCAGCCTCTGGGTGAAATCCAATCAGGCTGCTCGGTCATGACTCCACCTGCGATACAAGCTTGTAGTAGTTCGTCAGCAGCTTCTTCCCATTTCTGTTGTTTAGCTTTCGCGGCTGCCACTTTGATGGCCTTGTTACTTACGAGTGAGCGGATAGGAACGTAAGACTCAGTACCTCCGTCTTCGATGCGGGAGATGTTTTGCAGGAATTGTTGCTCCATTTCTGGGGTGAACTCTCCGGAGTTTTCGGCAACGAATTCAAATGCTGCTCCATGCTTATCCGTCAAATCACTTTTGGTGAGTTCGTTTTGAATGCGGAGTCGTTCTTCTGGGCTGAGATCATCTTGATGCATGGTAGGAAGGTAGCAATGGTGGTGGAATTTTTAATAGTGTGGTGTTGTGGATGTCTGCGACATCGTCAAATGCTGGATGGGTTTCAGGCAGAGCGACCTACGGTTTGTGCGACCTTGTCGATATTCTGCGATGCATCCCAAATCCCAAATCCCAAATCTCACGTCCCAAATCTCACGTCCCAAATCTCACGTCCCAAATCCCAAATCTCAAATCTCACGTCCCATTAAAATCCGATATTACCCCCATGTCCAATAGTTTGCGAAAAGGCAGTGTTGCTATTATCGGCTGCGGGTGGTTAGGTCTTCCGCTTTCGCTAAAACTTATTGAGGTTGGCTACACCGTCTACGGCACAACCACTCGAGAAGAGAAAGTTGCTGAGCTCGAAGCTGCTGGAATCAAGGCCTCTGAACTGAAATTGCCAATGGTGGACTTTGCAGAGCCCGTCCCGTATCCCACATCTCATATCTCACATCAGTTATGGTCCTCAGATCAATTGGTCATCAACATTCCTCCCAATAGAAAGGATCCAGCTTCCGCTAAAACCTATCCCGCAGCAGTATTGAGCGCACTGCTTATGTATCGTCGAAACAACCCGAGCGGTCGGATCATATTTACAAGTTCGATCGGGGTGTATGGGAAGGATCACGGTCAGGCCATAGATCGGGATACGCGATTGCCAATAGAAAATCCATCAGCACGGCAGGCCTCGCTTCTCCTCGCTGAATCACAGGTGCAAGCCCAGAGTCAGCGTCCGCATAGAATATTGCGTTTAGGAGGGTTGTATGGCGGTTCGCGCGACCCGAAGAAGTGGTTCTCAGGAAGAGAGATACCGCGTCCGAATGACCCAATCAATTTAGTAAGTCGTGAGGAGGTGATTGCAGAAATCGTCAGGCTCTTAGATGAGCCTTTCTGGACAGGAGAAAGCGTCTTTAATGTGGTAGGGGAGGAGCATCCAAGGCGGGGTGATTTTTATGGGTAGGGCCTCAGAACCGTCAGGTCAAGACTCAAAAGTCCATTTATCCATAAACTTAATACTACCGATTTAATTCTCATGCCTGCCGAACCGTCAGATCGATCCTCATAGTTCAATCGTCTCTATAACCTTAATACTACCGATTTTATGCTGAAAGTCGATGAGATCTGACGGTTCACCGAGCCACTGCGCGCTGAAAGCGGGCTGCTACCACACCCCCTCCTTCCCAACCTCCACAAAAACATCTCCTTCAAGGCGATACAAGCCACCACCGCCACCAGCCCAGATGCGACCACGGTTGTCTTCGTAGATCGTCTGCACAGCGCGTACGCCCAGTCCTTGCGCTTTAGCGTAGTTGGTGAACGCCGAGCCGTTGTAGCGATAGACGCCATAGCCTTCTGAGCTGAACCAAATGTCCCCTTCGCTGTCCTCGAAAACGACGCAGACCTCATTATTTTGGATGCTATCGGTATCGGAATAGGTGGTGAACGTCTCACCATCATAGCGGCTGATGCCACCGTAACGAGTGCCCATCCAAATGTTGCCAGCTTTGTCTTCGAGGATGTGATCGACGTTGTTATCTAGGAGTCCGTCTTTTGTGGTGAACTGAGTGAACGAATTGCCGCTATACTTGATAGCGCCATTACCATTGGTGGCAAACCAAATGTTCCCTTCACGATCTTCCGTGATGCCCCAAATAGGATTGCCAGTAAGTAGATTTCCAAGGCTTTGGTCATCGGCATACGGCAACTCGAAAACTTGCCAAAAGATTCCGTTAAACTTGTACACACGACCACCCGTAGCAGCCCAGACACCCCCTTTGCTATCTGCGTGGATGCTCCAAAAATGTCCTCTATTGAATATTGTTGAGTCATTGTAGTTGGTAAAGGTGATCGGCTCAGGTGCTGGTTTTTGGAGGTCGTATCGCACTACACCTTGGTCAGTCGAAAACCAAAGGTTACCGTTTGGGTCTTCTGAAATGCCTGTAATTTGTGAGCCTCCAAAACCTTCTGCAGTAGAGTAGTAGTGCAGCTCTCGACCATCATAACGGCCTACGCCAAGACCGTTTGTGCCAAACCACAAGTCCCCATTTTTATCCTGGTGGATGTTTCGGACGTATTGCGCAACGGGCGTTTTTACATCTGTTTTGATTGGAAACAGTTCAACTTCTACTTGTGCATGAGCAGCCTTATTCGAATTGCCACAAGCCGCTAAAAAGAGCACAAGTAGAAATAAAATGCAACTGCTTAAGGTCGAAGAATTATGTATGCTCCTCATATAGGTTGAAGTCTTTGATAAAGATAAGATGTTAAGGCTATCGTGGAGCACTTTCAATACAAGGGGCTAAGATTCCATATTCATCCCAGCACCGCTCATGTACGAGGCGATCGTTTTCGAAGGTTTGTTCCTTCCAAAGCTTTTTATGGTCTACGTCATGATAGATTTTCCAGACGCCACTCCTCTTTCCATTCTTGAAGAAGGCATCAATACAAAATCCATTTTCTTCGATATCGCAGATTACCCAAGGCCC
>CALDUE010000064.1 GCA_937923485.1 uncultured Saprospiraceae bacterium | reverse complement strand
CACTGTTACGAGGATTGACTCAAGCAACCACGTCTTTGGTGGTGCTCCGCCCATTCCGTCATCGCCTTTAAATCCAGTTGACATTGAAGAGCTTGCTTTGCCCAATGCACCACTCGCTTTTCCAAAAGCACCGGAAGCAGCACCCGCTGCTCCAGCCATTGCTCCTGTAGCTGCGGCACCTGCACCAGATGCAAAACCACCCGCCTTATTTGCTGCGCCACCAAGCATATCGCCTGCTTTTCCGACAGCATCTCCTGCTGCATTAGCAGCACCTGAAGCCATATCGCCAGCTTTACTCGCCGCACCACTGAGTGCGTCGCCGGCTCCTGAAACCATGTCGCCAGCTTTATCTGCTGCACCACTCAGTGCATCGCCAGCTTTATCCGCTGCACCACTAAGTGCATCACCAGCCTTATCTGCTGCACCACTAAGTGCATCACCAGCCGCATTGGCAGCTCCTGAAGCACTTGCACCACCTAGGAGCCCAGAAAGCTCGGGCATTTGGCTTGCTGGAATCCAGTTATCCATGCCTTCATACCACACAAGTGTGTCTGGAGTTATTCCCACTCCTTTTAGTTCCTCAAGAGAAACAGGGCCTTTTTTGTCGTCGCCTACAGCGTAGTAGTATTGATTCATACGAATTGAGATAGTGCCAACCACTTTAGAATCCTACTAAAAGATAAGTAGTCTTCTCGTTGCCAGCGAAATTGATTGTTGCTCCAATGATAACAAGTATCAATGGATTTTTACGAATCAACCTTTTCTAATCTATTCAGCGCTTGTCTAAGGAAGCATAATTCGACCAAAGATTAGCGAAGTTTTGGCTGTTTCTCATTGACAAACCTCGCTTTAGCCAGAATCTTACTTCCTGAAAAAGGCTCTCGTTTGCGAATTTTCGCTTAAACGAACAGCTGTTCGTACAGTTCGTATCTTGCAGGTCCCTAACTCGTCAGCTTTGCATCTGACGCAACCAAATAACGAGCATGTCAAGTACCACCGCCGCACCTATAAGCGCCAACGCCCCCGGAAAATTTGATGAAAACGGCATCTACCGCCCACACCATCACGTGCGTATCGTCACCAGTGCAGCGCTTTTTGACGGACATGATGCCGCCATCAACATCATGCGCCGCATTTTGCAGCGCTCAGGTGCGGAAATCATTCACCTCGGCCACAACCGATCCGTTGATGAGGTAGTGCGCTGCGCGCTGCAAGAGGACGTTCAAGGCATTGCGATTACCAGCTATCAAGGCGGTCACGTTGAGTACTTCAAGTACATGCGCGACCTGCTCAATAAGGCTGGAGCCTCACATATCCAGATCGTCGGAGGAGGTGGAGGCACTATCCTACCTACAGAGATTGAGGAACTTCAGGCATACGGAGTCAACCGTATTTATTCTCCAGACGATGGACGAGAGATGGGTTTACAAGGCATGATCAATGACGTCTTGATGCGCTGCGACTATGAGCTAGGGGCTTTAGCTGAGAACATTGACGACAAGGTCGTGAAGCTTGCTCGCAAAATCACCCTCGTTGAAAACAACGCTGATCGCTACACTGACTTGATTAGTGATGTCTCTAAAAAGGCTGCTTCCGCCAAAACCCCTGTCTTGGGCATCACAGGTACAGGTGGTTCAGGAAAGTCATCGCTCGTCGATGAGTTGATCCGCCGCTTTCTCCTTGCGACTACTGATGAGCGCATAGGTGTCATCTCAGTTGATCCAAGCAAACGCAAGACTGGAGGAGCACTCCTAGGAGACCGCATCCGCATGAATGCATTGCGTTCGCCACGCGTCTACATGCGCTCACTCGCGACACGCCAGAGCAATTTGGCCTTGAGTAAATATGTACAAACCGCAGTAGACCTGCTAAAAGTAGAAGGCTTCGATCTGATCATTTTGGAGACTTCAGGTATTGGACAAAGCGATACCGAAATCGTGGACCATTCTGACGTTACCCTCTACGTAATGACACCAGAGTATGGAGCGGCAACTCAGCTTGAAAAAATCGACATGCTCGATTTTGCTGACCTTATCGCACTCAACAAATTTGACAAACGAGGATCGTTAGATGCCCTTCGTGATGTACGCAAACAGTATCAACGCAACAACGATCGCTGGCATGATCCACTCGATGACATGCCTGTGTACGGCACAATGGCATCTGTATTTAACGATGCTGGTGTGAACACACTCTGGACAGCTGTCGAAGCCAAACTTGCCGAGCGCGGATACGACCATCTAAAGCTTTCTTCCAACGCATCAAATATTCTCGAGACGCAATCTACGGAAGCTGTTTCCGCTACTGCTGGAGCTCCCGCAGCTATCATTCCAGGAGCGCGTCAACGCTACCTTTCAGAAATTTCTGAAGCCAATCGCACCTACGATGCTCGGGTTTTGGCGGAAGCTGAACTCGCCAGAAAAGTACAGCACGTCGAAGGCACCGCGGCCCTCATGGAAAGCAATGAAGTCACGGAACTCGCAGCAACCTTACGCCGACAATTACACGCAGACTCTGCAAGAGAACTAGACGGGTGGGACGAACTTGTATCGCGCTACACTGCCGATGAGTATGTCTACCATGTGCGGGATAAAGCAATCAAAGTTCCTACCTCGACAAAGAGCCTTTCAGGAAGTAAAATCCCACGTGTTTCACTACCGAAGTACAACGATTGGGGCGACCGACTCCGCTGGCTGCGCCAAGAAAATGTGCCTGGAGAATTTCCCTTCACTGCTGGGGTTTTTCCTTTCAAACGACAAGGCGAAGATCCTACTCGGATGTTCGCTGGAGAAGGCGGACCAGAGCGTACCAATAAGCGCTTTCACTACTTGAGCCAAGGCATGCCAGCGGCGCGTCTCTCAACGGCTTTTGATTCAGTGACCCTCTACGGAGAAGATCCTGACCACCGTCCAGACATCTTTGGTAAGGTGGGCAACTCGGGGGTAAGCATCTGCTCTCTCGATGATGCAAAGCGTCTTTACTCAGGGTTCGATCTAAGTAAGCCGACCACCTCGGTAAGTATGACCATCAACGGTCCTGCAGCTGCGATTACTGCCTTCTATATGAATGCGGCAATCGACCAGCAATGCGAGATGTACATCACAGAAAATAAGCTTGAGCATCTTGTTGAGGCAGCTTACGCCAAAACTTATGATGCGAAGGGTCTTGAACGTCCAACCTATCGCGGTGAAATTCCGGAGGGAAACAATGGACTTGGTCTCATGCTGCTAGGATTGACGGGCGACCAAGTGTTACCCGCTGAAGCCTACGCAGCTTGTCGCCTCAAGGCCCTCACCAGCGTGCGCGGTACAGTACAAGCGGATATTCTCAAGGAAGACCAGGCGCAGAACACTTGTATCTTTTCAACTGAATTTTCGCTACGCCTGATGGGCGATATGCAGGAGGCTTTCATTCGCGAAGGCATCCGTAATTTCTACTCGGTGAGTATCTCTGGGTACCATATTGCAGAGGCTGGTGCAAATCCAATCACGCAGCTCGCCTTCACCTTGGCCAATGGCTTTACCTACGTAGAATACTATTTGAGTCGCGGGATGGACATCAATAAGTTTGCGCCAAACCTCAGCTTCTTCTTTTCAAACGGTATTGATCCTGAATATGCGGTTATCGGACGAGTTGCACGTCGCGTGTGGGCAAAAGCCATGCGCGAGAAGTATGGAGCAAACGACCGCAGCCAAAAGCTCAAGTATCACATTCAGACTTCTGGTCGCAGCTTGCACGCACAGGAGATTAGCTTCAATGATATCCGTACGACGCTGCAGGCCTTGTATGCGATTTACGATAATTGCAACTCGCTTCATACCAACGCTTATGACGAGGCCATCACTACACCTACTGAAGAAAGTGTGCGTCGTGCTGTAGCCATCCAATTGATCATTAACCATGAGCTGGGTCTGGCGAAAAACGAGAATCCACTCCAAGGATCTTTCATCATTGAAGAGCTCACAGACCTTGTGGAAGATGCAGTATTGATGGAATTTGATCGCCTCACCGAACGCGGAGGCGTACTTGGAGCAATGGAATCAATGTACCAACGTGGTAAGATTCAGGAAGAGTCGATGCACTACGAGATGCTCAAGCATACGGGTGAAATGCCTGTCATTGGAGTAAATACCTACAAAGGCAAAGACGGATCACCAACAATTACGCCGAGCGAAGTCATTCGTGCTGATCAAGACGAGAAGCTATCTCAGATTACACGTTTAGAAGGCTTGCATGCGGCTTTTGCCGACCGTGCCCCAGCAGCATTGAAGCAACTTCAAGAAGTGGCGCTTGCGGGTGACAATACCTTTGATGTGCTTCTTGAAGCAGCGAAATACTGTTCGTTGGGTCAACTGACTGGCGCCTTGTATGAGGTTGGTGGTGAGTACCGTAGAAATATGTAACGAACTGTTGAAATGTAATGCGCTTGTCTTCTCGTAGGATTTGTCTAGATTAGCTGAAAGCCTAACAATGTGAATGCATTGCGGCAGCACTTTTCTACTGAAAATCTTTACTCCAATGGCAGCAGCATTACCCTTCTTACTTGCGGCACTCATTCCGATGGTCGTGGGTGCTTTGTACTATTCTCCCCTCCTCGCAGGCAATGCTTGGATGAAGGTCAATGGCTTTACTGAAGAAAGTCTCAAAGGTGCAAACATGGCTTTGATTCTAATTCTGAGTTATGTATTTGCACTCATGCTCACCTATCCGCTTTGGCAGTTGGTCGTTCACCAAACAGGCATGACTGGAGTTCTCGCCATGCAAGAAGGCTTCGGCGTCCCTGGCTCGGATGTCCAGAATTACTACGACAACTTTATTGCAACGTATGGTGACTTACACCGATCCTTCGGTCATGGAGCGATACACGGAGGGATTATCGCTGGGCTCTTCGTAGCGCTTCCTCTTATTGCAATCAATGCTCTTTTTGAGCGTCGTGGCTGGAAATACATCTTGATTCACTTGGGTTATTGGGTAATAACCTTAGGTCTTATGGGTGGTGTGCTTTGCCAATTTGCAATGCGCTGAACAAACACAAAAACAACTGCGTTTGCTCTAAAACTTCACTTGCGTTTACCAAACGTTAGCAACACGAAAATCAATCCCAAATCACATGAAGCTTACCCTTACACTTCTGCTCTGCTGCATCTTTGCATTTTCTGCAGAAGCAATCACTCACAAAAAATGGCAGGACGTCGTTTCTGAATCATCAAGGCTTTCAGCTCTTGACAATAGTGACGTTTCTTTAAGTACAGATCAGTTCCTCAACCTTACTCCAAAGAAGTATCGTGAAATGACTGGGGAACGCCTTGGCATCGCAGGATCTTTAGCGCTAAAGGCTGCTCAAAAGCGTATGAAGAGGGCACGTAGTGGTGCCCCAGTGGATCTACCACAAGTAGCCTACATCCTCATGTCACTCTTCTTTCTAGGCTGGCTAGCTATAGGCCTACTTGATGATTGGCAAGGTGATACCTGGTGGATCGCTCTAATCCTTTATTTCGTTTTTGTCATTCCAGGAATTATATACAGTCTGGTCAAAATGCAGAATTACTACTAGGTAGTAGCAATAGACCCCCATCTA
Source organism: uncultured Saprospiraceae bacterium (assembly GCA_937923485.1). Lineage (GTDB taxonomy): Bacteria > Bacteroidota > Bacteroidia > Chitinophagales > Saprospiraceae > CALDTK01. The sequence goes on along the minus strand of CALDUE010000064.1, from coordinate 4,706 downwards.
AAAGCCCATGCTTCAATCGAAGCATGGGCTTTTTAATTTTGCTCTTAGACAACCTTTGTATCCCAGACAATGACCAACGAAAAGGAAATAAAACCGCTCCCTAAAGGAATACAAGCAGCTATCTTGATAGCCTTGCTAGCAATTCCCCTTGTCTTTTGGCTGCTCCCTGCAGATCAGTTTGATGAAACTCCCTACCTCTGCCCCTCAGCGCTGCTTTTCAATATGGACTATTTCGATTGCGGAACAATCAAAGCGCTACAACACTTCCACCACTTTGAGATTGGAGATGCCCTGTATTTCCATTCAATAAGCCCCTTGCTATATGCACTCTTGGTATTCTTGTGGGGAACGTGGACATATCAAGCCGCAGCGAGACTAGGTCTGCTTGGCGCAACAAGAGCCGAACATATTGAAGCAAAACTTAGACAAAGAGCTCTTAACAAAGAGGCAAAAAAGTGAGGTGGCTAATACGTCAGCGATTCTAGATCGCAGAGATTGCGCTAGCTACAGCGCAAAGATCCATTGCCATAGCCAACGCCCAATAAAGAAGAAGCCTGCAAGCGCAAAAATGGTGATCGCTATCAGCGTCACTAAGCAACCCATGATTGCTGCATATTCTTTCTTGGTGATGCGGAGTTTGCGTTTTCGTGGAGGGAGCAAGTCATCTCCATACACCTCGACAGCATGTAAATTCAAGTCGGACTGTGGATCGCCATACACGGTATCTTGATCTAACTCGATGATTGAATTACCCAAGGGATTGTCTACTCGACCTAGACCTTTCAAGAGTTCGGCGGCAAAGAGTACCACTCCATCACGGGTAGCACGGGCTATAGCATCCTCTTCGTAGGCTTCGCGATAGATGCCAAAACTTGCGCGATCAGGATCTGCTTCTTGTTGAAGCTGCTCTGCGAGTTCTGCGATGCGATCGAGATTCATGTCGCTAAGGTAGCAGCACTGCGCGTCATTGATAATGACGATTTTGATAATTCCTTCTAAAAGCTTGCCGGGGTTCTTACAGCCCAATTCGCTTCTATTACGAGTACAACAAACTCCGCTCCATGCGCAAAAGACAAAACTATCTCAGTGGTAAGTTGAGTGAAGCTTTCAGACCTTAAGGTCTGAATTACTCTACTCACGGGGCGAGACGGTCTCTTTTCCGAAAGAGCAAAAACACCCTATCCATGTTAACGCCAATCGGTTGATCCTCTATGGGTTGCAAGCAGACTAGCCCCTTAGGCTAGTAAACTTGTATTGTTCTTACAGCCCAACACATGATCGCAACATCTTTCCTTACCGCTACTTTACTTGCTCTTGCCTACGTAATCTCGTTTCAGCGTCGACGTGCGCGTCAAGTTGTAAAGGTTGATGATGCCTGCGTCTTCGAAACGCGTATCGATCCTCCTTTCCTCCGTCCTGTAGTAACACGTATGGAGAACGATGACCTCCTCTTGGATGCTCCTGTGGTTCACGCTCGTCTTGCAGGTACAATCTTAGTACTCGATATCAAGTCAGGCTCAAACAAAAGCGCCGAAGGATTCGAGATTGCAATCACTGACTTTAAGCCAGAGTGGATCAACGCGACGAGCTACAAGTTCAACGAAACTGATAGCAAAATCTTAATTGGCCCACAAGGAGACATCACGAATCGTTTACTTGAGCGAACGGCAACTCAGCACAACCTCGATCTTCCACAAGATGCAGGTCGCTACGTACAGGTTTTTGATGTGGATGGTGTTGTTACGGATCCGGGCGATTTCCGCATTGAGGTTCAGGCGACGCTTCCAAATGGTTCGCAGTTGCTCGTTTCTTATGACTACTCGAGTGCTAGCATCAACGTGCGAGTTCCAGCAAGTGCACTTAAGGCTGAGGCAAACTATAGCCCGCTTGGAGTGAAGTTGAAGGCGGCGTAACCAAAGGTTCAGAGGTTCATTATTACGCCAGTTCAAGCTTCGCTTGAACTGGCGTAATAGGTTCAGGGTTCAGCAATTGACTTATGCTGCGCATTGCGTCAATTGGTGCCAGGTTCATAAAAATATGCTTGTGCTTTGCACTTCGAATAGTTAGTTCAAAGTGCGCTAATCCAACTGCCGAACCTGAAACATTCATTTCGGAATTGCGAAGCAAGAGGAAATGGCTGTGAACCAAGCCGACCATAACTTTCCGAAAGGATCAGCCTCTATCGCCGCAAGGACCTGGACGTCTCAAGTTGTATCGGATTCCTCCATGGATAGAACGGAGATTAGTAATCGCACCAGCATGCTTGTTTTGGCGAAAGCCGTAACCCCAGCGTCCTTCAAGACTGAATTCTATTCTGCGGATATTGAAGCTTGCACCGCCCATCGCGAATGCGCGTCCGTGAAGAGAAGCTGGAACTTGCTCACTAATATAATAATCGTAGTTCCGAGAACCAGATTGAACGGTCTGACTACTAGTAAACGTCCCACCGTTTTGGCGAAAGCTAAGTGCTTCGATCGTACTCGAACTGGAAATGCTACCGTGTAAATAATTGCCGAAGCCCACACCCATCTGAGTACCGCCGCCACCATAGAGACTCCAACCGCAAAGCTTATTTGAGCGCCAGAGGTGTGCAACTTCAACGCCGACCTCATGACCGTATGAGGTCAAGTCAACGTACTCGGCAGATCTACTTCCATAAGAGCTAATCGCATCAATACGATTTATGATCGCATAGACACCTAAGCGAAGTTCTTTGTCGCCGTTTTTCAAGGCTACATCCGCCTTAAAATATGGATTCTCACAAATCATACTGTAGACACTAGCACCTTCTAAAGTGGCAGCTATTTCTGCGGGGGTCGCCATACCTGCAGAGTTCAACATGTAGTCATTGCTGAGACCTTGAACACGGTCTTCATCGACTCCAGCGCTAAGGCCGAAACTTGCAACCTTGTATTGGGCTTGGAGGGAAAAGGCAAAGAAGAAAGAGAGGAGTAGTAGAGTGTACTTCATTAGAATTTTATATTGTGTTCTCAATTATACGTTGAGGATCAAGCTTTTGCTGCCACCTTATTACAACTTTAACACAACAGCGTCATAAAAGTCTCTTCAACTCGGATCATGCATTGCCTCAATTGGTGCTAGGATCTTACAAGTATTATCGCGTCCCACCCGCCGAACCATGGACGAAATTGACAAAGTGCGAAGCACGACTCAATTTGCATGAACCTTGAACTTATATTGCCCCCATGGCGCATCTCCTCGGTATTGATCTCGGAAGTTCTTCGGTTAAAGTCTCACTCGTTGATAGCAACGGAGGTCGGGTTTTGGCGGCAGCTCAATCTCCAACTCGGCAGGAACTCAAAATCAATGCACCGAAGGTCGGATGGGCTGAGCAAAAACCTGACTTATGGTGGAAGCATACTGAAAAAGCAATTGCCCTTCTCGCGAAGCAGCATCCACTCTCTGATGTAAATGCGATCGGAATTGGCTACCAGATGCACGGACTTGTTTTGCTTGATGCTGATGGTAAATCCGTGCGTCCAAGTATTATCTGGTGCGATAGTCGCGCCGTTGAACTGGGTAGACAAGCAGAAGCAGCCATTGGGCAAGAAACCATCGAATCCACCATCCTCAACAGTCCAGGCAACTTCACGGCAAGTAAGTGGGCGTGGGTGAAGGAACACGAGCCGAAGGTTTTGGCGAAAGCTGTAACCGCCATGCTCCCGGGCGACTATATCGCTTTCAAATTGACTGGCGAACGCAACACTACAGCGAGCGGACTCAGCGAAATGGTGCTCTGGAACTTTGATTCGAGAGAACCTGCATACGCTGTATTAGACCATTATGGCCTCGACGTTTCCTTACTCCCTCCACTTGTCCCAACCTTCGGACCTCAGGGAGAAGTGAAGCATGACGTTTGTGAGCAGTTCGGCTTTCGCCAAAACACTCAAGTTACTTATCGCGCAGGTGACCAACCCAATAATGCGTACTCGCTTAAGGCCCTTAATCCGGGTGAAACCGCAGCTACTGCTGGCACGTCTGGTGTTGTCTATGCAGTGACCGATCAACGTAAATACGATGAGCAACAACGGGTGAATACCTTCTTGCACGTCAACGATGCCGCTGAGGCTGAGCGACTCGGAATACTACTCTGCATCAACGGCACAGGTAGCGGCTATGCTTGGCTTCGTCGGATGCTCGGTTCTGGTGGAGTCATGCCTGGCTACAATCAACTTAATACCTGGGCAAGTGAAAGTGCTATAGGCAGCGATGGTCTTCTCTTTTATCCATGGGGCAATGGAGCAGAACGACTCCTCTGCAATTCCGAACCTGGCGCTACGGTGAAGCATCTCAATTTCAATCGACATGGTGCACCACAAATGACGGCTGCTATTCAAGATGGCATAGCTGCGGCCTTGACGCACGGTGGCAATGTACTTGGCGAACTTGGCGCCCAACCAACCGTTGTGCGTGCGGGTCGCGCCAACCTCTTTTTGAGTGATCGCTTTTGTCAAGCATTCTGCCAACTCAGCGATGCGCCACTTGAATTGTATGATACCGATGGGGCGCAAGGAGCAGCTCGGGCAGCGGGTGTTGGAAGTGGTGCTTTCGCCAATCACCAAGAGGCACTTGCAAGCTTAGAACAGATTGGCGGCTTTACGCCAAAAGCGGAATTGAAAGATGCTTATGCAGACTTTTTCGCGCGCTGGCAGGAAGGATTGTAGCAATTGGAGTGTACGGTCTTA
>CALDUE010000063.1 GCA_937923485.1 uncultured Saprospiraceae bacterium | reverse complement strand
TGGATCAACAAACCGGATCATGGCCAACTACACGTTTTTATACGACGACGCCTGCCCGATGTGCCAAGGGTATACCAGCGTCTTTAAGCAATTGAAGCTTAGCGATCGAAGTGCATTCAGCACTATTAACCTTAAATCACTTCCGATCTTAGATCTTGATAGAGGTCGCCACGAAATCCCGTTATTGGATGCTGATACAGGTGAGGTCCGCTACGGACTGGATGCAATGACTTTTGCGATAGGGGAGGGCATTCCTCAACTTCGTCCCATCGTTCGTAACCGCGTTTTGCGTGCTGCGCTCAAACCGCTCTACTGGCTCATCACTTACAACCGTAGAGTCATCGCAGGAACCAAACCTCCTAAGGAAGGATTTGACTGTGCACCAGATTTTCATAAGGGATGGCGGTGGACCTACATAGCGCTAGCATGTACGGTCATATTCTGTATTGGCCTTCCATCACCAGCCTTGGTTCTCGGTTTTGCAGTCGCCTTCGCGATTGGCATTCTTAAAAGCAAACATCGCCTTGCGTTCATTGGACACTTCGCTACAGTACTACTGATAGCGACAATAATTGCCGTCGCAGTACCAAACACTTTTGGTCTGATGCTAGCAGCCGTAGCTGCTGGATGGGAGGGCAGGAGGCGGTTGTGAAAATTGGCTAGTGCTCTGGGTGTACTGTCCTGCGATTCGTGTTTTCCTGCGATGTGTGTTTTCCTGCGAACCAGTGTTTCGCAGGACATTAAAATGAGCCTAAGACGAGCCCTACGTCACGAACATTATCAACTAACAATTAGCTCTCAAGCACGATCTGCAAGCTCTAGCCAACGCTCTTCTTTCATATCCTTTTCTTCCTTCACGGCTGCCAACTCCTTACCCAAACGTTCGTAATCATCTGGCGTGTTATCGGTTTTGGCGAAAGCCTGCTCTAAACGCTCCACCTCGCCTTCTAGCTTGGTGACTTGCTTTTCGAGGCGGTTCATCTCCTTACGCTCGTCTTGCGAAAGCGCATTGGGCTTTGCTTCTTTAACGGTCGGCGCCGCTTTCGTAGAGGGTTGAGCCGCGCGCACACTTCTTTGCTGTTCGATGACGTGGCCACGATACTCCTCATACGTTCCATTCCAATCGACAACGCTGCCGTCTCCAGGGAGGATGAACAGGTGGTCGGTCAATTTGTCGAGAAAATAACGGTCGTGACTTACGATTATCAGACAGCCAGGATAGGTTTGAAGGAAATCCTCTAAAACGGTGAGCGTCAGGATGTCAAGGTCGTTGGTCGGCTCATCAAGAATGAGAACGTTGGGGTTCTTCATCAAGACGGTGAGCAGATAGAGGCGACGTTTTTCACCACCACTCAATTGGCTTGTATAAACCTGCTGATGCTCGCGCGAAAAGAGGAACTTTTCGAGCATTCCCGATGCGGTGAGTTTCCCTTTCTTAAGTGGAATATACTCGGCCACATCACGGACCACATCGATGACGCGACGAGTGAGTTGCTTGTCTGAAAGACCGCCTTGGGTGTAGAAGCCAAATTCAACAGTATCTCCAACGACGACCTTACCCGTGTCGGGTTTGAGCTGACCAGTTATACAATTGAGAAAAGTAGACTTCCCTGCACCGTTTCGACCGACCAAACCGACGCGTTCACCCTTGGCAAACTTGTAATTAAAACCTTTAAAAAGTGGTGGGTTGTCACCAAAACCTTTGGATATATTATGGCACTCAACCACCTTACTTCCAAGACGGCTGCCCTCAAATACTAATTCAACCTCTTCATCATGATTTAATTTTCGAAGTGAACCTTTTAACTCATAAAAACTATCTAGTCTACTCTTTGATTTAGTAGTTCGTGCAGCTGGCGAACGACGTGCCCATTCCAACTCTGTTTTGAAGAGTTTCTTGCGCTTCTCTTGGTCGATCGCTTGGTGAAAGTGGCGCTCTTCGCGACGCTCTAGAAATACGGTGTAGTTACCTGGGTAGGTGTGCAATTTGCCGTCTTCTAATTCGATGATCGTTGTACAAACTCGCTCTAAGAAATAGCGATCGTGCGTTACCATGAATAGGGTCACGGAAGGACGTTGCAGGAAATTCTCCAGCCAGTTGATCATATCGAGATCCAGGTGGTTGGTCGGCTCATCGAGGATCAGGACATCAGGTTCGGAGATAAGTAGACGAGCCAAGGCGAGACGCTTTTGCTGTCCACCCGAAAGACTATCGACGCGTTGTTGCGTGTCCTGAATACCAAGCTGTCCGATGATTTCTTTGACTTTAGCCTCGAAGTCCCACGCGTCGTTGGCATCCATGTCACCCATTGCCTTGGTAAGCAGGTCCATGTTCTCTGGATCGAGCATGGCTGCCTCATACGAGCGGACGGCGCGAGTGAGCGCAGTATCAGTATCGAAGGCTGCTTCGAGGACGGTCTGGCCAGGCTGAAAGATCGGATCTTGGTGCAAGTACCCGATACGCGCAGCTTTTGCGGCATGCCTTTCGGCGTGCAATCCTTCGGGGAGTTCTTCACCTGCGAGCACACGCAGTAGGCTGGTTTTGCCCGTTCCATTGCGTGCAACGAGGGCAATTTTGTCTCCCTCGTTGATTTGCAGGGAGAGGTCTTTGAAGAGCAGTTTGTCGCCAAATGCTTTGGAGACGTTTTTAAGTTCGAGGAACATATGGATTGGCCTAGTGGCTGACGTGGATTTGCGTTAGCGGGGACGAAGGTAACTAGGGATCAGCAGTCCCGTGGGTAGTAGGTTGATGTATGCTTTGTGGGATCGCTTGGTGTTCGTAGGGTCGTAATATGGCACCTCTTGCACTTGTGTTTCATGGTCCTGGAATCGTAGCCTTGCTCTATAGTCTTATCGCGTTCGACCCCACGCTATTGTTGTTCGACTGTTTAGACCCACGCGCTGGCGCGGGGCGTTGCAGTCGTGGGTCTGTGAGTGCTTCGCAGGATTTCCTTGGTTTCGTGGGGTCGTCAGGTCTTCATCGCAAGCTGGTGTTGGGTATAAGAGATTTTAGTTTGCGATTGGATGGTTGTGTTCGACCCCACGCTATTCTTGTTCGACTGCGTTGCAGTCGGGATTGCGGTTATTCTAAAAATCGCTCATCGAAGTCGATGCCTTGCTCTCGAAGGAGTCGTTTTGATTCTTCGAGAGAAGATTCTTTTTTATGATGTTCTTCTTGGTTTTCGACGTAAATAATGAGTCCTGGAATAGCCTCGACATTGTAGGTTATGGCGCTGTATCCTCTTTGCCAATTTGTGAATCCAGGGAAGAGGGAGTTCGTCTTGATCCAAGCACTGGCTGCCAGTTTTACATCTTTGATGAGGTTTCCAAGTGCTACTGATTGATGTAACGAAAAGAGTAAATGGAGGTGATCTTCGACACCGTTTACTGCATATACGTGACATCGCTTATTGCGAATCACAGTAGCCATATATGCATACAAACGAAGTCGATCCTCTTTGTCTTGGAATACAGGTTCACGATATTTTGCAGAAAAAATGACCTGATACGTTATCTGAGTGTAAGTGGACATTTTGCAATTATACTACAAAATGTTTTAATCGTAAGCCCATCTATTCCGACTGCGAAGTAGTCGAACAGAAATAGCGTAGGGTCGAACGCAAAATTGTGGTGCAAATGGAAAGTCTTGTTGCCACGCAAATAGATGTTCATGTTGCATTTTCAAACGACCCTACGAAACGGTAAATTTCGATTCTTTCACCATCCCAACTGCGAAGTATACCACATTTTAATCCCTCAAAACTTCCCTCACAAACTCCGCACTTTTTCCTGCTTGTTCCATCACCTTTGAGCTTTCATCTTCGACGAACATATACGGGATTCCTTGTTTGATCCCTTCCTTTATCACGCCTTCGATGTTGAATTGACCGGTGCCTAGGACCACGTTCGTCTCAACGTCAGAATTATGAGGCAGTGCATGAGGCGCACCTTTTTGGCAATCTTTCAGATGTAATAACCGAAACTCGCCAGGGTAGCGTTGCATCCATTCTACAGCATCTTGGCCTGGACGTTCTATCCAATAAATGTCGAGCTCGAAGTCGTAGTGTTTTGATTTACGGACGAGTTCATCGAGCATCATTCCGCCTTTTGGATGCGGCACAAATTCGTAGCCATGAGGGTGATAGAGTAGGGTGATTCCTGTCCCGTTCGTGGCAATTGGATCCTCGCCTTTAGGCAGGGCTTTCGCCAAAACCTTTCCTGCCTTATTGAAGACCTTGCTTGCCTTACGCGTCTCGCGTTTGGTTAGCACAGTATCTGCATGCGGAATCCAAAAGCAGACGGCATAGTTGGCTCCGTATGCTTTTGCCCTGGCTGCTACGGCTTGAGGGTTTTTCTGCAGCTCTTCATACGTAGCACTCACGCTCACCATTTCGATTTGATGATCGGCGAGAAGTTGTTTGTACTCGTCGAAGGGCAGTCCGTAGGTCCCATCGTTACCATCTTCTACATGATGAATCCCCCAGGCTTGTATACTGTCGAGAGAGCCTTGAAGGTCTTTCGATATGTGGTTGCGTAAGCTGTAGAGTTGGAGGCCTACGTCTTGGGCGGAGAGGGAGGTGGTGAACAATAAAATTGAAAAAAGGGCTATGAGGCGCATAGAGGGAAGGTAATGCTTCGCTGAAGTTTATTGCTTTATGGGATCGTTAGGTTCGAGATCGCGAACTAGATTTTGTAGATATGAGGTTGTCGTTCGCAAGAATTTGGTCGTCTTCAACCTCGCGCGCTATTGGTGTGTGACTTTCTATGCCCTTGTGTTTGCACGGGACGTTGCAGTCGTGGGTTTGGATGGAAGGTTTGATTCACTTCAATTGCATGACGTGTGTAGGGGTAAACGCAAAGTTGCAGTTCAAATGCGCGGCCTTCTTGCTTTGTAAATAGTAATGGATGTCGCAATGTCCAAACGACTCTGCGATACTAAAAAAGCCCAGACAAGAGTGTAACTCTCATCTGGGCTATTAATGCTTTTGGCGGAAGTTCTAAAAGCCTATCACCTTTCTTCGAACGCGATTCCCCTCTGTATCTGTCAAGATTAAAAAGTAGGTTCCAGCACTTGGAATCTGCACCGTAAAAGAAGTTGAGCGTATGTCAACCGTGCTTAGCGATCTCCCTTGCAAATCATAGATAGCGGCAGTCCCGCCTATCGCTTGCTCGGCAAGTTCGATACGAAACTGACCATTTAATGTTGGGTTGGGAGAAACACTCAATTCGAAAGCATCAATGTCATTCGTACTGACCAAGTTTTCGTCAATTACTGCACGAATTAGATTATCATTAATGTTGTCATCATTGACTGCTGTTATTTCGACGATGACATTATTTTCATCTCCATTGATAAAGCCAGTTGGTGAAGTGAAACTGTGCGTATACGACTCACCTGCATTTATTGAAACGGAAATGGTTTCCTCCGCTTGAAAATCTCCGTTTACGAAATAGCGAATAGTTGAGCTCGATACATCCTCGCTACCATTATTGAGGATTTCAGTATCAATGGATTGAAATTGCGGAGAGCCTGTGTTACCGTTAGTTGTCACATTAATTCTTACCGCCTTAAGATTTGTACGGCTTACATATGGTTCATCACTCATTTCAATAAAATAGGTCCACATACGGAAGTGCGGTTCAGTATGCCCTTGGTCATTGTAACCTGTATTCAGTAAGTTGGTATATTGCTGAAAAGTATAGTCTATTTCGGCGTTTTCGCCAGGTGTAGCAACATCTGTTGTGTTGACCACAAAAGGAGCTACTTCTTGACCTGGACACCAACCTGCACGCTGGAATTCCCAAGTGCCTCGCTGATTTGCACATTCGTTTTGGGGGCAGTCTGCCTTCCATAGGTTGTGATCGAACGTTTCATTATTAACTCTTAATTCATGGGTCCGTTCTAAAAATTCTGCGGCGTTTCCTGTATTCCCTTGGCCGTGCCCAGAAAGCGTAATTCTTACTTGACTTTGCTTGGTCTTGACTTCGACAGGTACATCTCTAGCATCTAGATCATAACTGATTCCTGGGTCGCCATACACTATATAGTCCCGTTGATAAAGTGGGGTCAACTTCTGAAATGGGAATTCACTTTCTCCTTCGATGAATTCTAGCTCTGCATTTACCAGCCAACCAGATGGACCCCAAACTTGGACGAAGCTTTTAAACTGCACTGGTCCGCTCAGGATACTTTTGAAGTCAGTTACATCTACGACCCATTCTCCGCATCCTATTCCGAAAGGGGTAATGTATCTTGCTATTTCAAATTCTCCTTGAGGAGTTACAACTGATAGTTTGGCAGGTTGGTCCCACGGGTCACAGCCGCTGTTTGGACAATCAACTTCAATATTTAGGAGTAAACGTTCAAACCGATTAGGATCATTTGGAAGAATAATATTTCTAAACTGTGTTTGTCCGGCACCTCCAAAATTATGTTGTTCATCTCTAAGTATGGAGACCTTTTTGTCTTCACCAGGATTGCGATAACGGTTAGAAAGAGAATTATTCAAGTTGTTTTGGTCAGCACTTGCAGCTGTACTAAAACCTAGCAGGTTGGTAGTGTTTTGAGTAAGGTCAAATATTTCCTCAAAGGTGAATTCTTCAGATTCTCCTGGTAGGATAGTACCATTGAATGTTTCGGTTGCGACTGGGATTCCATTTACTGACATTTCCACAGGAAAATCGGAAACGGGATCGGTACCAAAATTAGAGATACTTATGGTTGGACGTACAGGGCGTTCATAGACCGAAAGCACATCAGGGGAGATCACCGACGAGACTCCGAGGTCGATTGCAGGAAGCGTATATCCTCCGACCCATGCAGTTTCATCAAGGTCTGTAAATTCTGCATTCAGCGAGTTATTTGCAAGATTTTCGGTAACAAGCCCTGTCCCTTCGTTCATAGGGAAGTAAGCGGTCAAACCAGGTTCTGATCCGGTAAGATCTACTTCTTTATTTGCATTTATTTCTGCTTGTGTTCGGGCGACGTTCCAGATGCGAATTTCATCAAGAGCACCATCAAATCCTCTTCCCGGGAATCCTGCAGAAGAACCGATAGTGAGTGGAAGCATACGCTGTCCAATCGTTCCGCTATATGGAGTAGTAGCTACTAGGTTACCATTGATATAAAGATTAATGTTATCACTATCTACTGTTGCTGCAACGTGGGTCCATTGATTGGCATTCATGATCGCATCACTTTGTGCCTCTGTCCAAACGTTGTTGGCCCCCATTACGAAACTGAGTGTGCCATTTTTACCACACCTGAAAGCATAACCAATGTCAGGGTTTTGGCCATCGATTCCAACAATTGTTCCTTGCCAAGATTCTGCTCTCCATTGCCTAGCCTGAATCCATGCCTCAACAGTGAATGCTGATCCTATTTCGAAAGAGACATCTTGTGGTGCGAGAAGTCTATCATCGCCACCCGTAAAATTAATGGCAAAATTTTGTGCGTTTGCAGATGCAAATACGACAAAAGATAGCAGTGTAAGAAGTACTTTTGTTCTCATAAGTGGTGATTTTTTGTAGTCCAACCAAATATATAAATAAACACCACGATGAAAGCTAGCTCTTAGTCAGACTTCTGCAAGAATGTCATTTAGTCGACATCCCACCAGAGCGGAGAGTCGATTCTGTCACCATTGGCAAGACGTGCTGCAGCCTCTTTGTAGTTAGTTTCGTTGTTTACTTTCTCATCATTGGGATAGCGTAATCGCTTAGGGATTTCACCATTTGACTCTCCATCAAACAATCCTGGCGTTACCTCTGGAAATCCACTTCTTCGCAAGTTTGCATATGCTTCAAATCCGTCAAAAAGTAAGGCTAGCCATTTTTGCGTATGGATCAATTCCATGGCACGGTTTTCACGCCAGCGCACGGAACTTCCTTCGATGTAATCATTAATATCGCGATCTGAAATCTCTTGGGCATTTGGGTAACGACTCAACATTTTGCAGGCTTGGTAAATTCCATTCTCGTATGCCTGTTGAGCGTTGCCGTCAGCGATGAATCCTCGCTGAATTGCCTCAGCCCTCAGAAACTCAGATTCGGCATAGCTGAAGTAAATTACTGGGGAATTGTAGGCAACCATCACATCTCGCCTCGGTTGAGCAAACACGAAATCGTTTGTCCCTGGAGCAATTCCGTTCGGTCTACCCAAATGGTTTCCAGGACCAACAGTGTTGTCTACGTTTCCATCATTTGTGTACGTTTCAAGCAGTGTGCTTTCTCTTGGGTCTTCAAAGGCAATAATGCGATTGACTACTTCATCGGAATAACGAAAAAGATGGCCGCTAATTCCAAAGTCTTGAAACACTTCACTAATACCACTAACATTAGGTCCATCCGTATTGCTTCCGCTAAAACTTAACAACGCGATGTCCTCCCGATTATTCATTAGTCCTGCATTTGTCGCAAAGAGAACCGCATCTCGGGCTGTGGCTTCGTCTACGTCACTCATACGCATGGCTACCCGCATCAACAGCGAAGCACCAAGACTTTTCCATTTATTAATGTCGCCTTGGTAAATTATGTCTGCATTCCCTAGTTGATCCTTATCTGTAGAGAGAGCGTCAATAGCTATTTTTAACTCGCGAACAAAACTCTTATATATATCTTCCTGAGTATCATAAACAGGTTGGGCAAAGACGGCTCCTTGGTTGGCTTGACTGTATGGCATATCTCCGTACATGTCAGTGAGGCGTTGAAAATATAAAACCTTAAAAATAGTCGCTGCTGCTTGGAGATTAGATTCTGGAGTAGCATTATTAATTACCTCAATAATATCTTTTCCCACCCTAGTATAGCTAGTAGTCCACCAGGCGCTTAACCAATCTTCATTCGTGGTAATGTAACGATCTGGTTCCCATTCGCCAGAAAGCTGTTGAGACCAAATAGAGCAGTAGATAAGATTACCTCTCCATTGGTCGAATCTTTCAGAGGCACCGCGGTTTAAAACATTAGAAAACTGAAGTAGTGGATCAACGGAGTCAGCATCATTTGGATTTGTATTGATTTCTGCAAAGTCCTGAGTGCAGGACGAGATCGTGATAATTGCAGCAAATAAAAACCCGAAGGTAAATATCGTGGATGGTAGATTCTTCATGGCTTAAATTTGGAAACTTAAAATTTAAGGTTAAGGTTGGCTCCAAAGGTTCTGGTAGATGGAAGAGATGCATACTCTATCCCTACGTCCCCTCCATTAGCGGTGTAAATTGATTCAGGATCAAGACCGAGTTCATCAAGACCATTTTGGAAGAAAAGTACATTTCTTGCCACTACCGAAATGGTGGCACCAGTAAATGGTAGTTTGGATAGGAGTTTTGGCGAAAGCTGATACCCTAAGGTTATTTGGCGAAGCTTGATGTAAGAAGCGTCCCAAACGTTTTCGGCCGCTATCGCTGATACTCTTCCGTAGTAGTCGTCAATTCTAGCTCCTATTGTGTTGGGCTCACCCTGTTCATTCACACCTTGACCTACAATTAGGAAATCTGGGCTGTCTCGACCTTCAAGTGTTCTTTTTCCGGTTCCGAATAAATATCCAAAACCACTAGTCGTACTTAAAATCTCACCACCTTGTTTCGCATCAATTAGAAAGGAAAAACTTATTCCTTTAAAAGAAATAGTATTTGTAAATCCACCATACCAGTCTGGTGTGAAATTACCTAAAATCTGTCGTTCCTCAGCAATTATTGGAAGTCCGTCATCATCATGAACAATCAGCCCAGCATCATTTCGCTGATAAACATTCCCTTTTATATCCCCTATTTGACCTCCTACTTCTGCTACTATATTCGATGAAAATAGTCGATCTACTCCAAGGTTTAATTGGTCTGTTCCTTCATTAAGAGAGATCACTTCATTGCGGTTTCGAGTAAAATTGACACTTGCATTCCAATTCCAGTCTGAAGTTTGAATAATGTCGCCATTTATCAATAGTTCTATACCTTGATTCTGAACTTCTCCAGCATTGATTTGATAGCTCGTAAATCCAGTTGATGCTGGCAATGGGCTTGGGAAAATGTGTCGGTCTGTACGTTGACGATACCAGGTAAAGTCGATCCCCAAACGATTTCTAAAGAACCGCAAGTCTGTTCCAATTTCAATGCTTGTCGTTCGCGATGGCTCAAGGCTTGGGTTTACAAATTGATCGCTGCCGATGTTGGCTAGCGGCACATTGCCAGCAGGAGTTTCTTTTGGAATACTTCCAATCGTGTAAGTCGGAAGCTGTGAATAGGGACTGATCTGTCCAAATCCAGACGTGCCGTATCCTAATCGTAACTTACCAAAGGTGAATTCTTTCGGGAGAGTAGATATTTCTGAAAAAACAAAACTTAGCGCTCCTGAACCATAACCGATCACATTATTTGATTCCTCAGGGATTCTCGGGTTGGTCAAAACTGAGAAAAAGTCTTGTCTAGCTGAGAGATCTAGATATAGAAAGTCTTTATATCCAACCGCTGTATTTGCAAACAAACCATTAAGTCGGAATGAAGAAAAGTTAAAGGTGCCCGGATTTCGTACTGCCAAGTTATTGATGGAGATGAATGCTGGATTAATAAACCTGGACCCAGAGGCTTCACTCCGAGAATTACTCCGATCGGTTCGCGTTGCACCTAAATTAACTTCGAAATCAAATTCTTCTAAAATATTTGGAGTTGCGCTTAAAATAAAATCAAAGTTGCGCTCTTTGATCCGATAATTTTGGCGAAAAATACTTCCTTCAGGTGCGAATTGCGTGCCCACAGCGGAAACGCCTAAAAAGTCATGTACGGTATCATCTATAGCAGCTCTTCCTTGTAGCGAGAGCCAATCCAAGATCTCATATCGGGCACTTACATAGCCGAGCGTTCTGGTTTTTTCGTCTGCATTGAGTTGTTCGTTAGGTCCCCAATATGGACTTAGTGTAAAAGGATTGTTACTCCAAAAAATAGGAGCACCTGTATCATCTCTGGTTCTTTGAAAAATAGACTGAGGAAGGTTGGCTGGACCGATGGTAAAGTACTTCGAAGGGTTGCTGGGATTGTCAGTTAAGTCGGTCCGATTATCAGCTTCTTCAACGATATAATTTGCTTTGCCACTAAGAGTGATTTTTGGGTGAATCTTAGCTGTTGTCGTCAGTAGTATCGTATTTCTGGCATATGAATTATTTGGAATAATGCCTTTGTTGTCAAGCCTAGAGATAGAGAGTCTAGAGCTTATTTTTTCGGTACCTCCACTCAACGCTACTGTGTTGGTGAATGTCTGTCCGCGTTGATAAAAATTACGCTGATCTTCTCTTCCTACGGCAGAGTAGGGTAGGGTCTCTCCGTTAAAAGCTACGTATTCAGATCCATCAAGTCTAGCACCCCAAGAGCGCCAATTGTCAAACGCTTCCTGTTGAGTTGTGGGCTTTAATCCATTGGCTCCTTGACCATACTGTTGCTGGTAGGCAGGTACGAGTGCAACATCTTCACTAACAAAGTTGCTTGATATCTCGACGCCGAGGCCTTTACGGCTTATCCCTTTTTTCGTTGTAACCAAAAGCACCCCATTTCCTGCTCTTGATCCGTAAAGGGCTGCCGCGCTAGGTCCTTTCAGTACTGTAATGTTTTCGATATCATCGGGGCTCAAACCTGAGAGACCATCACCAGTGTCTCTTCCTCCAAATAATCCTGCTGATGCAATATTAGTGTTGTCAGCAGGTATTCCATCAATTACGATAAGGGGTCGATTATCACCCGAAAATTGGGAAATTCCCCGAATGATGATTCGGGTGGATCCAGCAGGCCCATTGCTAGGCTTGGTAATTTCTAGACCCGCAACTTTTCCGATCAATTGAGCGCCCAAGGTTACTTCTCGAGCAGTTGTCAATTCCTCGCCACTCACTTCAGTAAATGAAAAGCCACTTGCTTTTTTAGCCTTCTCAAGGCCAAAAGCAGTAACGATAACTTCGTCAAGATCATTTGCAACGGCTTCGAGCTGGATGCTCAGTGTAGTCTCATCTCCGAGGAGGATAGACTTCGTTTGGTAGCCTATGTAGCTCACTTCAATGGTTTCGCCAGGTTTCCCGCTTACGCTAAAACCTCCTTCGACATCGCTGGCTGTTCCTTCATTCGTAATTTTGTTTTTAAGGGTAACTCCGATCAACGTTTCTGAGGTGCCAGCATCAGTTACACTCCCAGAGTAAGTGTTTTGCGAAAACAGTAGAGAAGCACTGAAACAGTAAAGTGCAAGAAGTAAAGGTCTCATCATTTGATTGGGATGCGTTGGATGGGGATAAGATAGAAGCTTGGCCTGCGAAAAAGGTAATGAAAAGATTTTTTTTGCGGAAAAAAACGCTTTCCGTCCAACGGAATACACGATGGCAAATATTCTTGCTAAGGCTGGTGTCTAGCTCGTATATTGGCTTTTCATCCATCGTTTAAGGTTAGGCAAATGTTTCAAAGCTTTCCGCATTCCGTCCTGTTCTGCGCTCTTTGGTTAGTGTGTACGATATGGATAGGTTGTGATCGTGTTACCGATAAGACAACAAAGTCTTTAAATGCTGAGGAAGTAGACAGGCGACTCGTTCCTGATGAAGTTTCGTTTAACTACCACGTCAAGCCCATTCTCTCTGATCGCTGCTATGCTTGCCACGGACCCGACAAAGCAAAGATTGAAGCAGGCTTATCCTTAAGCAATCCTAAGGACGCTTACCTCGCATTAGGTGAGCACAAGAATCATTTCGCAATCGTACCAGGCTCTCCGAAGCAAAGCACCTTAGTAGACCGCATCTACGCCGACGACGAGTCAATTGCTATGCCTCCACCCGAGTCCAATCTTACCCTAGATGACTATGAGCGTGAGATTTTAGTCAAGTGGATTGAGCAAGGAGCGAAGTACGAAAGTCACTGGTCTTTTGCTGCTGTAGCAGATCCACTTCTTCCAGAAGTAGCCGTAACACCATTTGTCAAAAATGGTATCGATCCTTTTATTCTTTCTAGAATTCAAAAAGCGAAAGAGCAGCCCGCCCCACCAGCAAAGCGAGAAATTCTAGCGCGTAGGCTCTCTTTCGACCTTACAGGATTACCTCCTTCTATTGAAGATGTTGCTGCAATCGTAAACGACACTTCTGATCAAGCATATGAAGCGTTGGTTGATCGACTACTAGGATCTGATGCCTATGCAGAAAATATGACCTCCATCTGGTTAGACGTTGCTCGATATGCTGACACGCATGGCTATCAAGATGATCTTGAACGCACCATGTGGCCTTGGAGGGATTGGGTATTGCATGCGTTTCGTAGCAATATGCCGTACGATCAATTTGTCAAGTGGCAACTCGCGGGCGATCTTTTACCGAATGCTACCAAAGAGCAAATCATCGCTACAGGCTTTAATCGCAACCATAAAATAACACAAGAAGGAGGTGTGATTCCTGAAGAATACCGGGTCGAGTATGTCTCAGATCGAACACTGACTTTTGGGAAAGCTTTTCTCGGCCTGTCTGTAGAGTGCGCTAAATGTCACGATCATAAGTATGATCCTATCTCGCAAAAAGACTACTATAGCCTTTTTGCATTTTTCAATAATGTTCCCGAAAAAGGACTGATTGAAGAATACGGTGTTACTCCTGAACCGTTTATTGAATTAACCAAAGAAGAAATATCAGAGCATCTGACGTTCATCAACAACCTAGATACCGTCGATAAGATTGAACTGATGGTGATGAAAGAAAGTCCTTCACCTCGCAAAACTTTTGTCCTTGGTCGTGGTGCCTACGACAATCCAACAGAAGAAGTATGGCCTTCAGCTCCTCATGCTGTGCTCAATTTTGACGGCTATCCTGCAGATAGAGAAGGACTCGCAGATTGGCTTTTTGACCAGAAAAATCCATTGACCTCGAGAGTAATGGTCAACCGTCTTTGGATGCTGTGCTTCGGTAAAGGATTGGTTGCCACACCAGATGATTTTGGAGCTCAGGGAGCCTTGCCATCACACCCTCAACTACTCGATCACTTAGCCTATAAATTTATGCAAGAAGGCTGGGACATGAAAGCAATGGTGAAATACATTGTAATGTCTGGCACCTATCGCCAGTCTTCTAAAAGCACAGATCAACAGCTAGAAAACGATCCTGAGAATAGTCTATATGCACGAGGCAACCGCATTCGGCTTTCTGCAGAAAAAATCCGAGATCATGTATTGGCTTCAAGTGGTCTCCTTGTCGCCGAAGTTGGCGGACCGAGTGTAAAACCCTATCAACCTGCTGGCCTTTGGAACGAGGTTGCGGGTGGAGGTGGAGGACCTTTATTCGAATACAAAATAGATGAAGGCGATAAGCAATATCGACGAAGTCTTTATACCTTCTGGAAGCGTACCGTTCCGCCACCAGACATGGTCACCTTTGATGCAGTAACACGTGATTTCTGTATGGTCAACAGAGAGACGACATCAACTCCTTTGCAGGCGTTGGTAATGATGAACAGCCCCCAAATCATTGAAGGAGCCCGAAATTTAGCATATCGTGCCATCTCCAATAATGAATCGTTAGAAGATCGAATCCGTTTCATGTTCCAGCTTGCAACAAGCAGAGATCTAAACGGAGATCAACTGGCTACCCTTACTGACTATTTTGAAGCGGAAAAGCAGCATTTTGAAACCAATCAAGATGATGCGCAATCTTTCTTATCAATTGGAGATTCAAAACAACAAGACCTCTTGCCTAAGCCTGAACTCGCGGCTTACGCTATGCTGGCAACAGCCATTTTCAACCTCGATGAATCTATAACTCGCTCATAACATGCACAACGAGATTGACAGGCGGAAATATAACATGAACCGAAGGGCATTCCTTTCGAAATCAGCGCTTGGTATTGGCGGGGCCGCACTGTCTTCTTTGCTTGGCTGTAACTTGGACTTTAAAGGCCCTAACCCAGGCGAGAAGATTGCCAACCGGCTAAACGGTATTCTCTCTAATGGAAACTTACACTTTGCGCCTAAGGCCAAACGCGTTATCTATCTCTTTCAAAGTGGTGGTCCTTCACAGTTTGAGCTTTTCGACCACAAACCACTGCTGAATAAATTGCGTGGGCAGGACTTACCGGAATCTGTCCGAAAGGGGCAACGACTCACAGGAATGACTTCTGGTCAAGATTCTTTTCCCTTGGTTGGTTCGCCTTATTCTTTCAAACAACATGGTAGCAGTGGCACATGGATGAGTGAGCTACTTCCATATACCTCTAAGGTTGTCGACGATATCTGTGTCATCAAGTCAATGCATACAGAGGCAATCAATCATGATCCAGCAGTAACGTTTTTTCAAACAGGTAGCCAACAGCCTGGTCGACCTTCTATTGGGTCTTGGTTGTCGTATGGATTGGGGAGTTTAAATGAAAACCTGCCAACATTTACGGTACTTCTTTCTAGAGGAACAGGGAGGAAATTTGGACAGCCTCTTTATAATCGATTGTGGGGCAATGGTTTTTTGCATTCACTACACCAAGGTGTTCAGTTTCGATCCGCAAAAGATCCCGTCCTGTTTTTGAAAGATCCCGCGGGAATGGATCGTGCTTCTCGTCGCAAAATGATCGATCTCGTGGCTGAACTCAATCAGCAACACATGGAAGAATTTGGTGACCCCGAAATTTCAAGCCGTATTTCTCAGTACGAAATGGCGTATCGTATGCAGTCTTCTGTGCCAGAAATCATGGATACTTCTGGCGAACCTGATCACATTTACAAAATGTACGGTCCAGAATCTATGCAAGCTGGAACCTTTGCCGCTAATGCCCTATTGGCTAGAAGACTCGCAGAAAAAGGAGTACGTTTTATTCAATTGTATCACATGGGATGGGATCAACACGAAAACCTTCCCGGCGCAATTAAGAATCAAGCGAAGGATGTCGATCAAGCATCCGCAGCACTCGTGATGGATCTTAAACAGCGTGGTATGCTTGAAGATACCCTTGTTATTTGGGGAGGCGAGTTTGGTAGGACAAACTATTCGCAAGGTGAATTGACGGACACAAATTTTGGACGAGACCATCATCCAAGGTGTTTCTCTATTTGGATGGCAGGCGGAGGAGTCAAGCCAGGAATAACCTACGGAGAAACAGATGACTTTGGATATAACATCACGGCAAACCCAGTGCATGTTCACGATTTTCAAGCAACCCTTTTGCACCAATTGGGCATTAATCACGAGAAGTTTACTTACAAGTATCAAGGTCGGAGGTTTCGCCTCACCGATATTGCAGGAGAGGTAATTCATGACATCCTAGCCTAGTACAAATTTCTGATTATCAAGAGGCGAGACTTCATAACATACAATGCAATACTTGCAGCTCAGATTGGCTTATCGGCTTTCGTGCCTTCGCTTGGGAGAGAGGATCTGATCATCGGTCATGGTGATTTTAAATATAAAGTAGAGCGAAATTGGGGGCAGCTTTCGCAAAAACATCCAGTAAATGATTGTCACGAAATGGTACAGGATTCGAAAGGTCGAATCATACTACTTACCAATCATGTCAAGAACAATATCATCGTCTATAAAAAGAATGGTAGGTTGCTCGACACTTGGGGGGATACTTTCCCGGGTGCGCACGGACTTACTTTAAAAGATGAAGGAGGAACGGACTACCTCTACATAACAGATACTGAACTTCAACAAGTGGTCAAGACAACACTTGATGGCAATGTGATCCTTCGAATTAATAACCCTAAGCTCAAAGACAAGCAAGGAAAAGAAAGACCATTCTTGCCAACAGAAACTGCCATCGCCGAAAACGGTAATATCTATGTAGCTGATGGATATGGGAGTCAATACATCTATGTCTACGATCAACAAGGGAAACTGAAATTTGAATTTGGTGGGAGAGGTGAAGCTGATGATCAATTTTATAACGCACACGGTATCGCAGTTGATAATCGCAACAACTCACCCAGATTACTAGTAACTGCGCGAGAAAAAAACCAATTGAAGTACTTCAAAATGGATGGCTCGTACTTATCAACAATACAGTTGCCAGGAGCCTATATATGCCGTCCTGTTATTCATGGAGATCAAGTGTACTTAGCAACCATATGGTCAGGACCAGGGAAAACGAACAATTCTGGTTTTATTTCTATACTCGATGCAAACAATAAGATGGTCTCTGCACCAGGTGGGGCAGCGCCTGTTTATAATGAGGGGCAATTAGCTCCTGTACACCAGACCTTGAGAGTCTTTAAGCATCCTCATGACGTGTGTGTTGATCGCGATGAAAACCTTTATATCCCTCAGTGGAATGCAGGGCAAGTTTATCCTATGAAACTCCATCGCATATGAGGGTTCAAGGAATTGGATATCTACTAAGTAATTTGGTTTTACTTGGTTGTGCAGTGAGTCAGCCAGCTTTCATGCAACTTGGAGAGGTGCAATTAAGTCCGCCTCAAATAGCTGCTCAACATGTATTTTTTGAAGAAGCTACAAATTTGTATTTTGGAGAACTCCCTGAAGGCGTTTTATTATGCGTTTCTGGAAAGGAAGATGGTAGAGAAGGGGAGAAACCTATTTATGAGAATAAAATGACTATATCTGAAAGTTCAACCCTACGATTTCGTGCGAAGGGTCGAGGTTTTATTTCGAGTGAATATGTCACTCAAGAGCTTTTTAAGGTTGTTCAGCGAAAAGTAGAGCTGGGCTTCTTAAGTCCGCGTGCTGAACCTTATAATAAGGCTGATCCTGAGGTTCTTTTCGATCTTCAAAAAGCAAAAAAGAATTTTTCAGATCGAGGATGGTTAGGTTTTAAGCAGGATACAGTTCACGTTGAATTGAAGCTTCAGGATGAAGAAATAAAAGGCGTCACCTTGTCTTTTTTAGAAGATCAAAGGAGCTGGATCTTTGGGCCTAAATCTATGCGTGTCGATGGTTTTGGCGAAAGCAACAACCTTCTTTTTAGTAAGACAGTTACGCTCGATTCAGTTTCACAAAGCGAAGGAGAACATTTTCGATTTCTGGAGTCAACTTTTTCATCAGTTTCTCCCCACAAGCTGAGGATTTCGATATTCCCCTTACAAAAAATACCATCTTGGCATCCTGGACGAGGTAGCATGCCCTGGTTATTCATCGATGAAATTGTACTCTTATAGTTCACTCATATATGGAATTCATCGGCAAGCTTCATCCACTACTTCTGCATTTACCCATTGGCGTATTGATCTATACGGCGATGCATTGGTTGTACGCACGAGTGGTATTGCCTGCCGATCGTCAACCTGATTTCACTTTTGCATTGGGACTCGGTTCGTTAAGTGCAATTTTCAGTGCAATTTCAGGCTGGATGCTCGCACGTGAGGGAGGTTATGACCTTGAATTGCTCGATTGGCATAAGTACTTAGGAATAGCGACTGCGGTGATGAGCTTAGGGCTTTTATGGGCGTATCGTCGCATTCAATCTAGCAATGTATTTGGAGCTATTCTTTTTGCTTTTATGGGTTTGCTCACGGCCACAGGGCACTATGGAGGTTCGCTTACACATGGCGTCGATTTTCTTTCAGCTTCCGCCAAAACCACGCCCGTCCAAATTGACGACATCAACGAAGCTCACGTTTTTAGTACGTTGGTCATGCCGATCATCGAAAAGAAATGTGTGAGCTGCCATAATCCGCAAAAATCAAAAGGAGATTTACTTCTACACAACCTTGAAGGTTGGCTTGCAGGTGGTGATAATGGTGAGGTTGTTAAAGCCGGATTTTCGCTGGAGAGCTCACTCATCAATCGAATCTTTCTGCCTAAAGAAGATGAAAAACATATGCCACCAGATGGTAAGCTTCAACTTACTAATGACGAACGCGTCTTTCTGAAATGGTGGGTGGATAGTATGGCGACATATGATCATGTTGTCAAAGAGCTAGGGCAAACAAAAGAAGTTGCTGCCTACTTGGGCCAGTTAGAAGCTGAAAGCAGAATTGACGTAGATCGCCCTTCATTGGTAGAACTACAGGAATTATTACACTTCGGTATTGTTGCTGAGCTTCAAGCCAAAGACAAGCCATGGGTCGATGTTTCGTTATCTAACCCTTCAACATTTGATCCTCAAGATTTATCTGAACTCACTCCGATAGCGGAAGCTATACGTTCTATCGACTTATCAAACGCCAAGCTTGGTGCAGCTGATCTCGAATTTATTTCGGCGCTAACCCATGTTGAGCAAATTGTTCTTAGCAATTGTTCGGTAGGTAGCAACTTGACTGCTCCGCTTAAAGAGCTCGAAACACTTAGGATATTGAACCTCTACGGCACCTCTGTCGATCGATCAATCTTTGAGGATTTGCTTGAACTGCCAGCTTTGGAAAAGGTATTCGTTTGGAATACGAACGTTGAGAAGGTAGATATTGAAAACGTGCTTACTCTAAATCCGTCTTTCGAAATAGACTTCGGTGTCGACTTTGATCAATTTGGAACAGCCCAGCTTGTTTCTCCAATCATTGCAGCTGATCAAGATCTATTCGAAGATTCTCTACTTGTTCGCTTAGAAACGAAAGCACAACGAGCCACCATAAAATATGCATTGAATAGCTTGGATAGTTTTGTATCGTATACCGAACCGTTTTACATCTATTCCACCAAAGAAGTACGCGCTAAATTGATCATGAACGGCTGGGAGGATAGCGAAATCGTCGCTAAGACGTTTGCAAAATCACGGTATAAAATTCATGACATTGCAGCAAGTGTAAAAGCAAATAAGCAGTATCCTGCTGATGGACTTACCACGGTTATCGACCTCTCAAAAGGCTCCAGTACATTTGGTGACGGCAAGTGGTTAGGCTATTTCGGCGATAATGTTACGTATACGATTGACCTCGGTAGTGCGCAAGAAGTATCAGGTGTAACCGTTGGTACGCTATCCGATTTTCGCTCCTACATCCACGCACCCAAGTCTATAAAAGTAGAGGCTTCGATAGACGGAAAGGCATATTCAAATTTTGCCGAACTCTCAGGATTTCCGACTCCAGTTTTAGCGGAAGCTAGTGTTCATAATCACTACCTAACAGGTGCTCCTGTAGTAGCTCAATACATTAAAATTGCAGTCGAGAATCAAAAAGTAAATCCAGATAGTCACCCAGCTCCAGGAGCAACTTGTTGGTTGTTTATAGACGAGGTCTTGGTGGATTAAACAAGTAATAAATAAGGTTGCGTACTATTTGATCATTTTATGATTTATTTGGATTTAGTAATATTGAATTCTACTTACGAATTTATCAACCCAACCACCTTTCTCCAAATCTTTTCATCTACCTCAATCCCCTCCTTCAAATTTCGATCTCTTACCGCAGCGCTGCGCTCGCCCGGATAATAGATAGCATTATCATCCTGCATCGGCTCAACCATACGCGTGTAAGTTATAATCTCATCAAGTAGGCGCGTTTGTAATTCTGGATCGCCAAACGTATTGGGGTCGATACAAAGGAACACTTGTGATATCCCTGTCTCAATAGGTTTTTGACTAATCTTTGCCGTTGAACTGCCTGCAGAGAGTAGGGTAGCGAGCATATCTAACATCATGGATAAGGCTGAACCCTTCCAGTACCCAATTGGTAAGCCACGCTCTTTTGATAATATTTTTTCTGGGTCGTTCGAAAGTTCATCATTTTCATCCCAACCACCCACGAAAGGAAGCTTTTCACCTTTCAACTTGTACGAATTCATTTTGCCAAAAGAGAACTGCGACATGGCCATGTCGAGCAGAACATGTCCCTCTGCTCGCGGAATGGAAACCACCAAGGGATTATTACCAATCCGGCTATCCTTCCCACCCCAAGGTGGCATATTAGGTTGCGTATTTGTAAACATGATCGCGATGCACCCCGCATCTGCAGCCTGCCTGCCATAGCTGCCGCCACGCATCCAGTGGTTGGTGTTGCGCAAGCCAACCAATCCTATCCCATTTGCTTTGGCGAGTGCAATCGCCCTCTCGGTACATTTAGTCGCATTGATAACGCCGGGTCCGAATTTGCCATCCCAGCGTTCAATGTTACCAAACACTTCAGCCTGCTCGGCTTCTGCATTTATATCTACGACTCCTTTAAGAAGATGGTCAATGAACTGTGGCACTCGATTGAGCCCATGCGAATTGACTCCATAAAGCGTGCTTTCCGCATGAACTTTTGCCAAAAGCGTTGCACGATCTTTTGAAAACCCATGGACCGTAAATACATCAAAAAGAACGCTTTTCAATTCTGGTAGACCAATCCTCATAAAGCTCTTTTGCGCTGAGTACACTGTTTTCTGTTGCCAAAGTAGACACTCGTGATCAGTAGTAGTTGTAACCCAGCGAATAATCGTTGCTGTCCGATAGCCATTGAGCAGCATCGAACCAACATCGCGACTAATTTGGACGTTCAACAACTTACGTGGAAACACCAACTCAAAAAACCAAGAGAAACTTGTTTGGCAAGCTGCTCAAAATAGGGCTAGTAGCCCTTCTATTACTGCTTCTTGTGGTTATAGGGTCTGGTGTGTATCTAGTGTACTGGATAGGCTCAGATGAAGTCAAAACCTTTAACAACGTCGAAATCTTCGGAGGCGGATCGCTTTCCGTAGGAAAAGTGACGGTTTCCGACATCTGGGACTACCCTGAACTTGAGCTCACCGTACATGATCTACACGTTTGGGAAAATGATCGCATCAGCCTAGACTCCGCGTTTTTTGTCATGTACGAAGGGCAAATTCGACTAAGAGCTGACCTGTTCAACTCGGATACCATACTCTTACGCCAACTGTCTTATGACGGAGGGCGCGTGCATCTTACTAGGGATACAAAAGGTGAAAACGCAGCGGAACGGATGCGAGACCGCATCCCCAAACGCAAATTAGAATCTCGGTATAAAATTGTAGGATCGCCCGACCTGATAACTCGGCTAGCAAGCGTAGATATTCATCTTGCCAATCCCAACAAAGGCAAGGACTATAAACTCTTCGTCAATAGTGCAGAAGTGCAGGATCTCGAAATGGGAGATAACCACCGTGCACGGATTCACTTCGATGTCCAAAGTGAGTACATCATCTTTAGGACGAACGATGGGGCGTTCGCTGAAGATACGCATCTAAGAGGAGTGCTTGATTTTCAACTTGCCAATGGAAAGGCGACGATGAATATCCCCGATCTAATGGCAGGCGAAAGCGCGATTGGATTCTTCGCTACGGTTTTCCCTCAAGGAGATAGTGTATCGCACTTTAAGTTTGATGTACCTGAGGCAAACATGGAGCTATTAAGGCCTTTGCTTTCTCCAGACTTACGCTCGAAAATCGTTGATTACGATGTAAAGGGAATCTTTGCCGCCAAGGTTAAATTAGATCGCATCAATAAATTTGGAATAAAACCTAATGTCGTAATCGACTTAAAACTTCGTGGTAATCAAGCGCGCGTTAAGCAATATACCTTTGAAGATTTATCCCTTGATGCGGTCTTTGAAAATCGCATTCCGTCACAAA
>CALDUE010000062.1 GCA_937923485.1 uncultured Saprospiraceae bacterium | reverse complement strand
TAGCAAACGGCTTAATATTGGCAATTTCGCTCACAATCCGCCACCTACTCCCGCCGTCGCAAATGATTTTGCTTGATCTTAATCGCCTTGATAGAGTAGATAAGTAGGAAGATCAGCGCAACCGTAAATAGTACTACACCTGTGAGCATCAAGTATTTTAAGAGTACGGCTTCTTCGTATATGGCCATGGCCAAAGCAGAGATCATGAAGAACAGAGAACTAAAATAGAGGAGAATGATCGCATAGCCGAGCCTCGTCAATTGGTCAATCTTCTGATCTATGACCCAGTCAATGGTTTCGTCACCAGCTTCAAGCATGTTGATCTCACTATTCAAACCCACCAAAAAATTGCTGGTCGAGAGAATGATTAGCGCAACGGCGGGAAGTACCGTCAAGGGTATGTACCATTCCATAGTGACGAATCTTTAAGTTTTGTCGAAAGGAGTACTATTGCAATGCAATATATGCAGTCGACCTCACAGCAGTTGTTTTGGCGAAAGCTGAATGTTTTGGCGAAAGCTATAGGATGAAACGTAGACCTTCTTACTGCGTGCGGGGCCACATAACCTGAAACCGCCTACAATTTCAAACTAGCCTTCGATCTTTCCAAATTTGTCTTGAAGGTTTCGATATTGGCCTCTTCACCCCATCCTGGCAGCATTTCATTGAGTGCCTTACGACAGCTGTCCTTAGAAGTAGTCTCAGGGAAAGCTTTCTCCAAGACCTCCATCATGATCTTTACTGAAGTCGATGCCCCCGGAGATGCGCCAAGTAAACAAGTGATTTTACCGTCTTCGCTACTTACCACCTCAGTACCGAACTCGAGCTTGCCGCCCTCGTAGTGATCTTTCTTGATGGTCTGGACGCGTTGACCTGCGACGATCACTTCCCAATCTTCATCCTTGGCATCTTTCACGAAGATTCGGAGTGCATCCATTCGGTCTGAAAAAGACATGGAGACTTGGTTGATCAGGTAACTCGTCAAAGGTAGGTTGTGCCAGAACACGCCCCACATGGAGTGCAGGTTTTCTAGTTTAATGGATTTAAAGAGGTCGGTATGAGCTCCTTCTTTCAAAAACTTCGTGCTGAATCCCGCGAAAGGTCCGAAGAGCAACTCGCGTTTGCCATCGATGTAGCGCGTATCCAAGTGGGGCGTCGACATTGGAGGATCGCCGATGCCAGCTTTGCTATACACTTTTGCAAAGTGCTGATTGATGATGTCTGGATTCTTACAGACGAGCCACTCACCGCTCACGGGAAAACCTCCGTAGCCTTCCTTCTCTGGAATTTCTACTTTTTCGAGTAGAAGCAGACTACCACCCCCCGCTCCGATAAATACATGCTCCGCATTGAGGCGACTGACGTCTTCGTTGACCAAATTTTTAACGAAAACCGTCCAATCTGAATTGCCGTCTGGATCAATGTCTTCTACTTCTCGGCGAAACTGTACTTTCGTATCAAATCGCTTTTCTAAAATATCGTAGAGTTGTTTGGTTAATGCACCAAAATTCATCTCGCATCCTCGATCTATTCTAGATGCAGCCATAGGCATAGATTCATCCTGATGATTGGCGATAAGCGGAAACCACTCCTGCATTTTTTCGAGATCTTTAGTGAACTCGATGGTGTCGAACATGTAATGTTCCTTCATCGCATGGTATCTCTTCTCAAGATATTCCGCATTTGCTTTCCCACGCACCCAGCTGTGGTGCGGCACATTCGTGATGAAAGTTTTCGGATCTTCGATGTAGCCTTTGTCTACAAGGTAGGACCAAAATTGCTTTGAAATTTCAAACTGACGACAGATTTCGATCGCCTTGGTAATCACCACATTGCCGTCCTCGTCTTCAGGGGTGTAATTGAGTTCGCAGAGAGCAGAGTGTCCTGTCCCCGCGTTGTTCCAGGTCCCAGAGCTTTCCAGAGCCACTTTATCTAAGCGTTCGAAGATAGCTATCTCAAGGTCTGGTTTGAGAATTTTTGCCATCACGCTCAAGGTTGCACTCATGATGCCTCCTCCAACACATATTAGATCGTATTTCTTACCTTCCATTGCATTTGTCTGATTGAGCTTGATGTAATTTCCTCCACAGACTTGCTATGGATTGGTGGCTCCGCAACTGGTTTTCGAAAGCGAGATTTCTAACCCCTCGAGTAGCTATACAAGTATACATCACACGATGATCTCTTTCGGTAAAATCAAGTCGGCGTGCATATCTAAGGTTTGATAAAACCTCAATACACGAGTAAGTTATTCGTACTTCATTGTGAGTTTAATCTTCTCACCATCGCGAAGCACCGTCATGTGAAAGATCTGACCTTCAGGGTGCTTTTCCATTTGTGTTTTAATGTTATCAAAGTTGTGTGGCGTATCACAGGCTTTTTCTTCGATACTCAAAATAATATCTCCACCCACCCAAAGTTCTGAACCAAGTAGAGAAGCTTTTAGCCAGCCTCCTCGAAGGCCTGCTTTATCAGCTATTGAGCCCGTTACTACGCGTTGGACCAAGACGCCACCTTTTGCAGGGACGTTGAAAATCTTTGCCAACTTTTCTTCCATGAAGACTCCTTCAAACCCCGTCCAAAAAGGGGAGCTTTCAAGTAATATTTTCTTTGCTGGACTTATAGACGCGGCAAAGCCAATCCCATCGAATCCGCCCGATTGACTTAAGATTGAGCTGACGATCCCGATGACATCTCCTTCTGTATTAAAAATCGGACCTCCCGAATTCCCATGGTTGATCGCCGCATCGGTCTGCAGGAATTCAACTTCTTGGCCCGACATAATCATCCCTCTATTTTGCTTGCCACTGATATAGCCGATGGATAAGGAATGCTCTAGGCCAAAAGGTGCCCCAATCACCATGATCTGGTCTCCAATCTGTACAGCGTCTGAATCGCCTAGTGTAGCAACAGAGAGATTTCTAGGAACTTGCTTTAGCTTGATGAGGGCCACATCGGCAGCCGTTACTGAAGAAATTACTTCAGCTTCGATAACGAGATCATCGTTGATTTTTACCATGATCTGTTCCGCAGATCCAACGACGTGTGCGGCTGTCATGATTAGGCCATTCTTGTCAACAATGACTCCAGTGCCCAAGCCACCTCCGGCAGTGGCATCACCATCGGTAAAGACAGTCTCTCCTGTCAAAATCGTTACAACCGACGGATTAAGTCTCGCGTAGAGTTTGCTGAAATTCTGTGCACTTAACGATGTGCAAAACAGCCCAAGGAGAAGTAAGAAAGATACGGCCTTCTGAAATTTTAGTTCGAACATAGATTGTGTAGGCTTTCTCATGAGGGCATCGGGTTAGTTACGTGATTACTCCCTTTAGAGATAGTGACTTATCACATTCACTTTGCAGAAGTGGTTTGATTCGATAATTCAAAGTTACTGATTTTGGCTAAGTCTTAAGCATTGAAGATGATCATTGGAGAATGTGGCATTTTAAAGACAGGATCGACTTTACTCATATCCCATATCCCATATCCCATATCCCATATCCCATATCCCACATCCCCTATTCTATATCTCACATTTCACAATTAGCCTTTCGGCAAAACGAGGGGAATGGGGCAGGGGAGTGCGCAAAAAACAAAACTGAAAAGTGGAAGAGGATTTTAAGCGGCAATCGAGGTGTATCCTAGTTGGCCTGAGACAAACCTTTGGTTAAAGTATTCTTCTCTGATAGCAAGAAAGCAACGATAGCATTTAGTTCCTCGTCAGAAAGCGAACCTTCAAAGACAGGTATTGCTTCATAACCGTTAACGATCCGATTATCGATTTCACTGGTGGTCAATCACTTTCGAAGGTCGGTGATGTTAGGTCCTTACTGACCGCCATACTCGCTAATCTAGTGGCAGTGCAAGCAACCGTTGTCAAAGAATAATTTAGAACCGAATCGCGCCAAGCGGCATCTTGAACAAAGGGAACATCTTTCTTTTGCATCAATTCAAGATTGCTCAACAAGTTGCTTGCTGCGGGATAGAGCACGCGCACCATTCCAGCAAGAAAGCCACTGAAATAGACCGAGATGACTTTTCTCGTTTTCACGAAAGTGCAATATCTGGGTGGTCCATGCACACTTTAATTATTGCGGCAACAGACCAAGCCTGCTGGATGCAGCCTCTACCTTGCCGTGGATCTCGGCCATCAAAGATTTCCGAAATCCCGTGGAGACATTCGTGCTCGTAAAAGTGCGCTTGAAGCGGTTGCAGCATTTTGGCTACTTCCTTTTTTGCATTCTTTGAATACTTGTTGACTTTGAGGTAAGCCTCTAAGTATTCGCCCAGCATGAAGGGCCAAACAGTGCCTTGGTGATACGAGGTGTCGCGGCTCCATTGGTCGCCTTTGTACACAGCGACAAAATCTTGGTTCTCTTGATCAAGGGTACGTAAACCGTAATCAGTCAATAATTTTTGGCCAACGAGATCTACGAGTGTTTTCTCTTCATGTTTGTTGAGCAAAGAGAAAGGCAAACTGACCGCGTAGATTTGATTGCTCCTAAAATCAGTGTTGGCCTCACCGTTTGGAAGGATGAAATCGTTGAGGTAACCTTCCTCATTGAGGAAAGCAGGTTTGAAGTTTTTCTCGAGCTTTTTATAGCCTCCGTCTGTATCGATTTTTGTATCGTATCCAACGGCCCGACTGAGTTCATCAAAAATCTTTAAGGCATTATACCAAAGCACGTTGATTTCGACTGGACAACCTCTACGCGGTGTTACCACATAGTCATTGACCTTTGCATCCATCCAGGTCAGTTGCGTCCCTTGTTCTCCGCCTTGTAAAAATCCTTGCTCGTTGACATGGATGTTATACCTCGTGCCTTTGATGTGGTACTTGATGATGCTCTCAAGTTCTTTGATGTACTTCTTGACGAACTTCTTGTCCTCAAATTTTTGGTAGTACTCGAACATCACGATGAACAACCAGAGGGTCGCATCGATCGTGTTATACTCAACCTCCTCACCGTGATCAGGGAAGCGATTGGGCAGCATGCCTTGGTCGAGGTACTTGAAAAACGTAGTGAGAATTGACTCACTTTCTTTTTTTCTGCCGGTACTTATTGTCAGGCCACGCATGGAGATCATCGTGTCTCTTCCCCAATCGGTGAACCAGTGATAACCTGCCAGAATGGTCTGTGAATTGGTGGATGCACGGTTCACGATGAACTGATCTCCAGCAATCAAGAGGTCTCTCAAAAAGTCCTTGTCTCCGGCAACTTTGGCTTTGGCATCGTGGTTTGCGATGGTTTGCTTTCTTACCGTAGCGGGCTTAGTCTTCAGCTTCTTCTCATCGTCGGTGAAGAGTATATGTGCTGAGCCACCAGGTTTGAGCTTTTGAGTAACAAAACCGATGCGGTAACTGTCTTCCTTAGCATCCATGCCGCGATACTCCTCTCGGTCATAATGAAAGTTTTGATACCAGGCTCTCGCTTCAATGAACTCGCCTTTGCTGTATTGGCAATAGATCGCAGGACAATCTAAGTAGGGGTGAATCTTCAATCCATTGTCCAACGAAGTGTAGTAAAAATCATAGCGATCATTTTTTCTCAAAATGCTATGATAGTCACGGAAGGAGAACAGTGGATGAAGTTCTAGGTCGAGAGCAGTTTCTCCAAGATTCTTATAAACGACCACGGTCGTATTGGAATCTTTAGACATCATGACTTCCTTACTCAAACTCCAGCCATCACCTTTATAGGTCCAGGTGGCTACGGGTAGTCGCCTAAAGCTTTTGAGGTAGTTGTACCCGTGGGGATGCACCACGCGCTCAAATACGTTGGTACTCAAATCGCTATATTGATCATTCACTTTGACCCGCTCCTCCATTTTGTGTACCAAGATATTTCTCTGGGTCGGTGGATTTGCGGCGGCAACCAATAAGCCATGATACTTTCTCGTATTGGCAAAACTTATGGAAGAAGAGGAATAACCTCCAATGCCATTGGTTACTAGGAACTCTTGATTGAGTACTTTATCTAAAGCTTGATCATATTCCATCTTACATCAATTTATACGGTCAACAAGATTCGTGAATGAGCTGTGCGACTGCACCCGTCCATCCGGTCTGGTGAGAAGCACCTACGCCTCGACCATTGTCTCCGTGGAAATACTCGTAGAAGAGGATCAAGTCATCAAAGTGAGGATCCTTGTAAATTTCTGGGTGCAGTTGGTGAATTGGGCGGTTGCCGTTTTCATCCTTTTTGAACATGCTTACTAGGCGCTGATTGAGCAAGTCGCTCAGTTGACTCAAGTTTAATTTTTCTCCTGTATTGTCAGGACAAGTGACTGTGAAATTGTCCTTATAGAAAGAATGAAATTCTTTTAGCGCCCCTACAAAAAGAAAGTTCATCGGCATCCAAATGGGGCCTCTCCAATTAGAGTTGCCGCCAAACAAGGAGGTGTCGCCTTCGGCTGGCGTATAGGATACAGAAAACTCATGTCCTTCGATGTTGATGCGATAAGGTTCTTCATGAATCTTGGAGAGTGCACGAATTCCATAAGGACTTAAGAATTCATTCTCATCCAACAGGGCATGTAAGAGGCGTTTCATTCTATCTCTAGGAACGAGCGAAAGAATAAATTCTTCGCCTTTTTGATAGTCTTCAACGACTACGACCTTGTCGTTTCTTCTTCTGTAATTTAGGAACCACTGTACCCCAGCATTGAAGCTAGGGAGTGCATCGAGGGTCTCTTGATCGATGTGAAGGACCGCAGTCATAGTCATCAGACCAACCAGTGATCGGACCTTTATTGGAATGAAATTGTCGTGCGGTAATACAAGAATATCATAGAAGAAGCCTTCTTTTTCATCCCAGCTTCCCGTCCAACTTTCCTTCCTGCTGTTTAGTGATTCTGCGATGTAGATAAAGTGCTCGAAATATTTCGTAGCCATGTCCTCAAAACTAGGATCATGCTTAGCAACTTCTAAAGACAGCTGTAACATCTTGAGGGAGAACATTGCCATCCAAGAGGTGCCATCAGCTTGCTCTAGATATCCATTTCCTGGAATTTCACTACTTCTATCGAAGACTCCAATATTATCAAGACCAAGAAATCCGCCTTCGAAGACATTGTTTCCGCTACGGTCTTTTTGATTCACCCACCACGTAAAGTTGATGGCGAGTTTATTGAGCATTCGCTTTAGGAAAGCGATGTCACCCTTACCATTTTTCTTTTTGTCTATGGTATAGATCTCATGTGTTGCCCACGCTTGCACCGGTGGATTTACATCAGAGAAAGCCCACTCGTAGGCTGGGATTTGTCCTGAAGGACTCATGTACCACTCTCTGGTCATGAGTATCATTTGCTCTTTTGCAAAGACCGGATCTATCAACGCGATTGGTACACAGTGAAAGCCAAGATCCCAGGCAGCGTACCAAGGGTATTCCCATTTGTCAGGCATGGAAATGATGTCCTCGTTATTGAGTGTCATCCAATTTTTATTCCTTCCGTTTTTACGGGATTCAGGAGGAGGGGGGTGACCTGGATCGCCTTTCATCCAAGTCTCCATGTCGATGTTGTAGTACTGCTTCGACCACATCAATCCTGCAAATGCTTGTCTTTGGATGTTGTTTAAGTCTTCGTTCTCTTCTTTTAAAAAAGGCGCATAGAACTCGTTCGCTTCATCGATTCTCTTCTGGAAAGAAGCATCAAATTTGGCGGTAAGAGGATTGGTCTTATATGGCTTCTTAGAAAAGCGCAGTTTGAAACTCACCTCTTTTTTGCCTGGTACCGACTTGCGGTACATCGGCGAAAACTTGGTGCCTTCTTCTACTTGCTGGGTGATGCTGAAGTCATTATTAATAACAGCATCGTGAAAGAGGTCCTTGACAAAAGGTGATTCATTTTTCACGCCGAATACCTTCTCTTTATTCGTCTCATTATGCGTAAATAACCACTCATCAGGATTTTCAAAGTAGAGGTAATAATCGCCTAATTTTGGGTGTGTTAATTTAACAGATCCGTAGGCACTTTTATCGTCCTCTTTTTTAATCTCATGTTTGCCTTTCATTTGACCGAAAGACCAAAGATTCCGCAACCACAAGGTTGGAAGCATCCAAATGTCGTGTGCGTCTTCGGCACGATTGGCCACCGTGACTTTGATCAAAATATCTTCTTCAGACTCCTTGGCGTATTCGGTAAATACATCAAAGTACTTGTTGTCGTTGAAGACGCCCGTATCTAGGATTTCGTACTCTAGGTCGTTGAGTCCTCTTTCGCGATTCGTGTTGACGAGATCAGCGTAGGGAAATTCACCCTGTGGATACTTGTAGAGGTGCTTCATGTAAGAGTGCGTCGGCGTACTATCGAGATAGTAGTACAGCTCCTTTACGTCCTCTCCATGATTCCCTTCTTGACCTGTAAGTCCGAAAAGTCTTTCCTTAAGAATGGGATCGTTTCCATTCCACATCGCAATACCAAAACAAACGGCGCAGTGCTTATCTGAGATGCCGGCGATGGCGTCTTCTCCCCAACGATACACACGTGAACGTGCATGCTCGTGTGGAAGATAATCCCAAGCAGTGCCGTTCGGACTATAGTCTTCTCTAACTGTGCCCCATTGTCTTTCACTTGGGTACGGACCCCATTCTAACCATTTCTTTTTTTTAGAGTAGTTCTCCTCTAGTCTCTTTTCTTCAGAATTCATTGCGTGCTCTTTGGTGTGGTGGGGAAAATAATCATTTGGTGGACAGGGGATAAATTCATCCCCCAATTGCGAATCCAGGATAGCAAGTCATTGCACCGTCTACAAACAAGGTAGTTACGTTGACATAGTCTGACTCATCCGAACAGAGCCAAGCAGCTGCAGCTCCAATGTCCGAAAGTAGCCCAATGCGACGGGATGGGATGAGTTTCTTCAGTTCTGCAAGTGCGCTGTTTTATGATTTATAATCAGCTCGTTCGTAGTTTTGAGCCAATTAGGACTCTATTCTGAGCTACACTTTTCTTAGAATTTGCATACAGCGACTCGACGCTTAAATCCCCTCCGTCTCTATTTGATCGAAGAAACTGTTGAGGTAGTTAAGCATAGCATCTTTCTTCTCCTTTGAGAGGTGACTTTCAAGCCTTACAATATTCAAGATGTTTTCTTTGTCTGCAATCAATTCCTCGCAAATTTCTTTTAGCTCTTCTTTTGATTTCCCTCGCCACTGCAAAAAGCGTTCGGTGACTGTCTTGATTGGAATGGAAGGGTGAGGTGCAGCATGTGGAGCGTCGACCAAACCACAAAAGTCAAAGTCATATGGTAAAGGTGTAGGAGACGAAATGTCTTTCTGTTGAATCCATTTTACATTATGACCTTTACTCAAATTCCAATCGGTATTACCTATCATGTATTGAAAGACGACCATTTGAGCATATTGCTTGCGATCAATATTTTTGATCTCACTTTCATATAAGACTGCATGACGACGATGTGCCAATTCTTCATCTTCCTCAATGATGAATCCCAAATGAACTTCATCGGTGAAGAGATTCATTAAGCGCCCGCTTATGTCATCGTATTCCATCATAACTAACTTGACGCGAAAGCTATTTTTAGTAAGGTGATTATAGATTTTGTAGGCCAAATACTCAGCTATGACCAAATCGTTCCCCTCGGGTATACAGTGCGTGACAATCTTGTAGGTGTTCCATTGAGAATATCCATTCGTTACGAGCGTGTCTTCATTAAATTTGAACTTTATTGGCGGGAAATCACAAATTGATTTCCTGGTCACCCCTCGCTTAGCTATCCTGAGTGGAATCTCTATTGGTCCAGAGTCGTGCTCGTCAATAGTCAATCTAGCCGGGAAATACTGCTCTTTACTATTTGAATCCAAAGGAATCTCATCGATTAGGTGGGATAGGTCTCCAGATAAGGTGAGCACAGACATATCTGTTTCGTATATCGTGTCAAAGATGCTCGAATTCACGGCTGTCTTCTTATCCTCAACAGCAATATCTCCGCAGGATAGCAGGAACAGACTGGCAACGAAGTAAATCGAATGTTGAAAGCGAAACATGGTTAGTGATTTTGTCAAAGTTAAGTGAATGGCTTAGCGGCGGCTGAGGAATTATAATTCTGCACGATCTATCATTTTGTAAACTCTTTTGTTATCTACTTCAAATACTCCTGAAGCTGTTATCATAATTCCTTTCACGATCCCCTTTCTGAAGTTTTGCCTTACAGCCAAATCAATGGGGATGACAGAACCGTTATATAAAGGTTCGATATTGTCATTGCTGACCATCGTGTGTCCGATGATGATCTGTTTGCACTTGTACTGGTCAAGTATTTCTTGGACTTGGGCTTGAGTAATATCTTCGTCTGCAAGTCCTCTGTACCATAGCGGACCGTCTTCACTAGCAATAAGGGTTTGGTGCATGTTATACTCTTTACTCGGAATAAGGAGGGTAGACCTATTGATATCATTTACCTCTTTCTTCGTTAAATGTGAATACACGAGTCGAGGGCTTATTCCACCGTGAACAAAGAGTTTCTCGTCAATCTGTACAATCGCATTCTTAGTTCTTATCCATCGTCCCAATTCCGTTTCCTTACTCAACCAATTAGAATAATCAAGACCAAGTACATCGGCTTCGTTGAAGTATCGCGGATTTACGTATTGGAGATTAGCTCGATCGTAGATTCCTTGCACATTTAGTTGTTCATGGTTGCCAAAAACGTAGTGCACCTTTCCTCCCGCTGCTTCCGCCTCTGCTTCGAGCTTGTAGATTAACCAGAGTGATTGGAATACTTCGTCTCCTCGATCCACCATGTCTCCATTGAAGACCAAGTGGTTGTTTCCAAAAGACCATTTAAAATCTTCCGTTATGATTTCGTTACTTTTTAACCAAGCAACCAAAGCATTGTAATGACCTTCGATGTCAGAGATTGCTGCTATGGTGTCTACACCTTCGTATTTCCAATCTTGAATAGGGTAGTCCATTCTGAGTGGAACCTCAAATTGTAATTTCCCTCTGGCGAATACCTCTATGCCTGTTCCTTCTTTATAGGATTTGCTGGTTACAGACTTATCAACTCTAGAATTCTCGTCTACAGCAATGTTATAGATCTCAACTTTGTCTCTATTTCGCATCACAATGGGGGCCCCCACATTCATGTCATGTGAAGCGTCTTCATCGCGTTCCGAAGTTTGGGGTGTTTGCTCGTCAAGTGTCTCCTCGATATTTATCGAGTCGCTGTTCTCAGTCGCTTGCGTGCAACTAAAGTGGAAGACAAAGGTCAGAAGCATCAAAATGCCGTATAAGTTGATCTTCAAGCGTCTTTGTTGAGTTTTGGACAGGTACCAGTATCTGTATTGGTGAATTTACGCAGCAGGATGTTTACAAGGTGGAAATGTCCGCAACCATCAAATCAACGTTGCCGCATACACGAACTAGGACTACTCGCGGTAGCCCCGTGGTCGCCCATAAAAATGGACGATTTCCACATAGCTAGAGGTTGACATGCCTCCTGGGTTAAGTCCTGGCTCACCTTCAGGAATAGAAGCATCCAGCTTCTCAAAATAGGCTTCCCAAATCGGAAACGTTTCTTTTGTGTCGGGGTCTTTATAAGTCATTGCTCGTAGCTCAAAAATGGATTCACCTTTGTTTGCGTGCTTAAAGGACTCGTAAAGCAATTCTGAGCAGTAGTATTTCTCATTTGAGATGTCAAAGACCTCGTCGTATTCGGCGCCGATTTTCGTTTTGGCGAAAGCTACAGCATCAGGGATAAGACCCTGATATTCATCTTTCATCCTCCCGACAACGACTTTGCTATTATGGTTCTCATCAAAGGATCGATTGAAAAAGCTATCCAACGGTGTTTCTACAACACCAACCGAAATAGCCTCTATAACAACGAATTGGCCACTCTCCTTCGGTATAACCATTCCCACATGCGAGAATTTCGACCCTCCAACCCCAAACGTTACCTTTTCGATGGCTTCACAAAATGAGCCGCAATCACTGTCTTGAAAGAGTATATCGCCTGGCCTCAATCGAAATTCAGTATCGATAACTTCGTCTTTGACTGTACCTGTTTTTGATTGACACGCAATGCAGACAAGTACTGCAAACAAGCAGAGCATTAATTTATTCATAAGGTTGGTAGGCTTGCCCGTCAGTGGATTTACAGTTTTACAACTTAGCTTTTGATTCATAAATAGAACTTCTTATAGCGTATTTTATCTACCCATCTTGCAGGCATAAACTTGATGATGAGCATAACTAAGTTTTCCGTAAGGTGCAATCATCAATGCCAGATTCAATAGCTGGATTGAATGCATCACTCTAAAAGGAGTTGAGGGTTTAGTTTTAATAACTGCGCATTGAAAATCTTGAATCTTTAGTGAGTTGATTCGTTTCTCAAGATCGTTGCACCTCACAGAAAAAAGATAGTTAAAAGGTTAGAGTAGTGCTACGATAGTTTTTTTATATCATCAATTTAAACCGTGGACGACAAGAGGGGTTATTGAGAAATTGTTTAGCATTCCTTAAATTAATTGTAAAAACTTTGTGTTTGTTGGCGTTACCCGTCTCTGCTTTCGCCAAAACATAGTGAGTAGCTTTGAAGAATAAGGTCCAACACACCTAGGTTCAATTACTTAGTCAATAAATAATAAAGTTGTAATGTTAATTTTCCTGTTTGCTTTTTATGAAAGCGTAAATTCTTTCATTAAGATACTTAGGGTCTTCAATAATAAATTCTGGTTCAAGCAGGTTTGCCTCACACACCGAATCATGCGTAATGTTATTGGTTACTGCAAAGACGTGCATCTTAGCATTAATCCCGGCCTTGATGCCGTTTACCGAATCTTCAATGACTATGCACTCGTCGGCTTCCACCTTTAGTTTGTCCTTGGCGAGTAGATAGATTTCTGGATCTGGCTTCCCTTCAGTTACATTATCACGCGTAAAAATAAAATCCAACTTGTCTTTGACATCCAAAATATCCAGCACTTTATCAGCTTCCTTTAAATGAGACATGGTAGCAAGGACCACTTTGAAGTCGTCCTGGGAGACGGCATTGAGTAAGCCGAGATTGTATTGGCAGGAATGCTCCAACAGCAACGCCGTATCATTTGCCATCTTCTCATACAGAGATAGCCTTTTGTCTAGTAGCCAATCTCCCAGAGTTTGATCGCCGTCTGCTTCAAAATGCTCCTCCAGTTCTTCTCGGAAATCCTCAACAAGGCCTGCTACAACTTCTAGCCTAGATAGTCCAACATATTTCTTGAAGCGATCAACTACGCTTTTTACAGGAACAGCTTCATTGGTGAGCTCATGTACTGCAAGTGCATACGACCTTGCTTTTAGCACTTCAGTTTGGATGAGCGTGCCATCCAAGTCAAAAATTATAGCTTTTATCATTGAATGATCACTTTAGCTTCTGTAAAATTTGATCAATGCATTGGTCGAACTATCATGCTTGATGGCTGCATTCTTATCCTGTAGTTCAGGGATAATATTCTGAGCAAGTTTTTTGCCTAATTCAACCCCCATTTGATCGAATGGATTGATATCCCAAATCGCTCCCTGAACGAATACTGAATGCTCATACATCGCTACAAGTTTACCGAGATTGGCTGGACTCACTTTGTCAAGGAAAAACGTGGAAGACGGGCGATTTCCGTTAAATACTTTGTGTGGTGCCAGTTCAGAATCAGTCCCTTCAGCTTTGACTTCCTTTTCTGTTTTGCCAAAGGCTAGTGCTTCACCTTGCGCAATCATATTGGCAATTAAATAATCTTGATGTGGTGGAAGGTTATTTAGTGATTCTTTGAATCCAATAAAATCAGCAGGAATTATTTTAGTCCCTTGGTGTATCAACTGGTAAAAGGAGTGCTGTCCATTCGTTCCTGATTCTCCCCAGTATATAGGACCAGTCTCGTAAGATACATTTTTACCATCTAACGTGACCTGCTTACCATTGCTCTCCATGGTTAGTTGCTGCAAATATGCTGGGAACCTGTGGAGGTACTTGTCGTATGGAAAGACAGCTTGGGTCTCAGCCTTCAGGAAGTTGTTGTTCCAGACCCCGAGTAAGCCCATGATGACGGGTATATTCTTTCCTAAAGGGGCTGTCCTGAAATGCTCATCCATCTGATGGAATCCATCAAGCATTTCATGATAATTCTTTGAGCCAATGGCGATCATCAGCGAGAGACCGATAGAAGCGGTCATTGAGTAGCGTCCACCAACCCAATCCCAGAATCCAAACATATTGGTCGCATCAATACCGAAGGCGGTAACTTTCTCTTTATTGGTTGAAAGCGCTACAAAGTGCTTCGCTACTGCTTTATCGTTTTTCAAATGCGAGAGTGACCACTTCTTAGCGGTTTCTGCATTCGTCATGGTTTCCAACGTCGTAAACGTTTTCGAAGCAACAATAAAAAGTGTTTCCGCTGCATCTAATCCTTCAACCGCTTCGGCGAAGTCGCTACCATCCACATTAGAAACGAAGCGGAAGGTCAGAGAGCGGTCGCAGTAAAACTTAAGCGCTTCAAATGCCATTACAGGGCCTAAATCTGAGCCTCCAATACCAATGTTAACGATGTTTTTGATTGACTTCCCGGTGTAGCCTTTCCATTTTCCGGTTCTAATTTGATTAGAAAAGGTCGTCATCTTTTTTAGCACTCGATGGACACCAGGGACAACATTTTTACCATCGACAATAATTTTACTGCCTCTGGGGGCACGCAGTGCTGTGTGCAAAACAGCTCTGTCTTCTGTGACATTGATTTTTTTTCCGGAGAACATGGCATCCCGTTTTGCTTCAACGCCTCTTTCTTTTGCCAGTCCTAATAATAAGTTGAGCGTCTTATTTGTAATGCGTTGCTTAGAATAATCAAAATAGATTCCTAAATCCTTTAATACAAGGTTTTTTCCTCTTTTTTTATCTTCTTCAAACATAGACTTCAGATGCACATTACTTATTTTCTTATAGTGCTTCTCAAGTGAATTCCAGCTCTTTGTTTTAGTTAATTTCTTGCTCATTGCTATCGTTTTGATGGTTGTGTAAAATTGCGCTTTTGCAAACTCTATTCAGATCTTCACAGCGCGTCGTCCACGTTTCAACGCTGTTGTTCAGGGCTCAGCCAGTTGATTGTTAGTGGTTTAGATTCTGGGTTTATTGTTCAAGAAGTTTGGTGCTTTGCCTTTATCGAGAAAGTTTACAGTTTTCCTGGGCAACAAATGCTGCACCTTTTAATGCAGCAAGGTTATTGGTGATGACATTTATTGGAATCTGCTCAACAACATCCTTCATTCTTCCTTTATCCTCGAAGCTTCTAACGAAAAGTGCTTCTTTTAATTTAGGGAGAATTTTATGAGGAATACCGCCTCCAAGATAAACTCCTCCGTAGGCTAGGAAACTGAGTGCTAAATCGCCTGCATGTGCTCCCAAGACTGATACGAACAGGTCTAAGGTCTTCTCGCATACTGGATCTTTCTTACGCAATGCCATCTCGGTAATAACCTTTGCAGGATCTTCATTCTCCATTTTTTCAATGGTTTCCTTCTTAGGTTTCATCTTTTTTGACTCCACAAAAAACTCATAAATATTTGGTAATCCGGAGCCAGAAATTATTCTTTCATAACTAACGTGTCCAAACTTCTTTAAGAGGTACAGGAATAGTTCTGTTTCTATTTCTGAAGTTGGAGCAAAACTCGCATGTCCACCTTCCGAAGGAATGACGACCGTGCTCCCTTCATTGTGGATCAAGAATGATTGACCTAGTCCAGTACCTGGTGCGATGACAACATATCTTTCAGGGTGTTCTTTTTTCGTACCCTTTTTGATATTGACTAACTCATCTCCTGTCAGTAGGGGCACGCTGTAGGCAGTTGCCACCAAATCGTTCATTAAGTGTATCGTTGGAATACCAGTAGTTTTGCTTAAGTCCTTCTCTTTAATTAGCCACGGGAGATTGGTTGATTTGACGACACCGTTTTCGACGGGACCGGGAATTCCAAATGAAGCCGACTTCGGAGTCTGATCATAGGCCTTCAGGAATTCCTTGATGATATCCTCAAGACTATCAAAGTCCCCGCTTGGAAATCTTTCGGTTTCGATCTCGACTAGGTCACAATTGTTTTCATGAAACAGCGTCATTATGGTCTTGGTGCCACCGACATCCACAGCCAGAATTAGTTCGTCGTCTTTCATGATTCAATTTTCGATTTGTAGTTGACTAGGACGCCAAGGCGCCAATATAACCTTGTATTTTGGAGTCAACCGTGATGTATGAGAATTCTTGCAAAACGTTAGTACTCAGTGGATGTCACAACAGTTATTTTACAGGGATGGAGCTAGGTTGAACTAGAGCTAGAAAACTTAATGGGCATACGTTAACGCGAGATGCGAATGGATTAGAACGAATCCAATTCCTGCCCAACCCCAGTTTAAGATTGCAGTTACCTAGAGGAACGCGTTAGTGTAATGTTTGATAATTTCTTGCCGATAGTTGGCTATCTGCGGTATTTCTCGAGGCCTTCTTGACGTATACTTCTGCTCTTCAAGCTTTTCTTGTCCTCCTTTGATGGGACATTCGTAAATTAAGTCTTGCGATCTAGCTGACTTGCACAACTTCAACAAGTTGATAAACGGTAGTTTTTTTTGATAGCCGTTGCTGAGCACTTTTCAGCGCATGGGGCAAGTCTCGAGGATCCACACCGTATAGCAAGACTTACGTCAAAACCCCATACAATCTCGCTACAAGGCTCCCTTAATTGTCCTCAAGAATGAGTTCCATCATCCCAACGCTGGAATTCTCATTATTCTTCTCTGAGGTCAACAAGCTTTGTCGATAGTAGGCTAGGCCTTTAGGAAATCTTTCGCCGTATCCTACTTGCTGTCCCGTGCTCACAAGAGAAATATTTAGATTATTCTCCTTAGAGCTAATGGATACTTCTTTAGGGACGGCCTTTCTTCCACTTTTAGCATCAGAGATCGTCCCGGTAATTTCTAATTCGAAATCTGATACTCTACTCACTTCTATATCTCCATCATTCACCGTCCATTTGAAGCCCGCTTTCTCACCTTTATGTTGCTCAAAATGATAGAAGTCTTTATTTACGATTACTGGTATCCAAAAGAATTCATCGAAGGCACCAAACTGCGTGAGTTGCTCTTTTTTCCAACGGATTCTTTCGTAAATCATCCATCCATTTTGGGTCTCATTATTTACTTGAACGCTCGTTCTTGCAGCAAAGGTCTCTTTATTAATTTTATTATTAGAC
This sequence comes from uncultured Saprospiraceae bacterium, assembly GCA_937923485.1. GTDB lineage: Bacteria > Bacteroidota > Bacteroidia > Chitinophagales > Saprospiraceae > CALDTK01. The sequence continues at coordinate 25,974 of CALDUE010000062.1, read as the reverse complement.
GGTGCAAGAACCCACGTTTCTTTAGCTGGAATGCTGAGTGTTACACTGGGAGAATTGGGTATACTTAAAGTAATTTCTTGTTTCGATTTACTGAACTTGAAACTACTGATGTCCTTATTCTGAAAGCTCTCTTGCGGTATGCTCTTATTTTTGTATGCCTCTTTTGTGTACACGATTGGCCACTCCTCCTGAGTTCCATACCATGACTTAAACTCAATATCATAGCCTTCGTCGTTAGCATTCCAATTTAAGTCAACTGGAATGACAAGCGGTGAATCTTTGTCATCAGCAATGAACACGAAGTAATCGCTGTACAGCGCATACTCGCCTTTTACAGATTGTGGAACAGTCTGCACATTGCAGTTACTACTTGCTGTGATTAAGAGAAGTAAAGAGAGAAGTAGTTTCATAAAGTCGCTTTTAAGCAGCGAATTAACGTTAGTGATTGGAAGAGGTTTGTAATTTACCAGTCAAAACCAGTATAACCGTATGTAGCTGACCTTATCGAGCTGCTCTCTAATTATTACTCCGATTGCTTGAATCATCGTTATTGTTCGAAGCCAGTCCCACATATTTAATGCCTAGCTTATTCACGCTTGGGTAACAACGTTGTCCTCTTTGACACTGACAACCACGCTATTATTCAATTTCTTTGAGAGCTTCTGGGCAGATTGAACAGCATCTTCAGGATCCGCCGTACTGTCTACACCTTTTGTTGTCATGGCTACTTTTGCTGGTGCCATAATCCCTGAGGCATTTCCTCTGATGACATCTGGTGTTCCAGCTTGGATGATTCTGCATGCTGCGTCAGTTCTGTAGTTTGAAGCGCCTACTCCTACAGGATCAAAGACGAAAGGGGTCCGAGATTCTTTTGCTTTTTTGGCAGCCCTTTGCATGGACTCTATCCATTTTTCGCTCAGGGTTCCCATATTAATGACGAGTGCCTAAGACATCGACACAAAATCTTCAACTTCTTGCCATTACAGGTGAGGCACCAATGGCTAGCAGTGCATTGGCCGTTTTGTTCATCACCACGTAGTTCGTAATGTTATGAGCGAGAGGCGATTGCTCCCTGACTTTTTTCAGGGTAGGGTTCATTGTTTTTTGCTTATCGAATTGTGATGATTTTATATGTCGAGATAGTCGGTTATATCTATTTTATCTCATTCACTGTATAGCGAGACGCTAACGGATAACGGCATCGGAAGTTTTGGCGAAAGCTGACTACAAACACCTCAAATTAACCTAGCGCAGATTAAAATTCTAAACGCTAGTGCTTGTCCGAAAACAAGTTGTTATAAACCTCATTCATATGCCCTGTGACTGAGCTATATCCTACAGATCACTCTAGTGATTCAAGGCTTCGCCGACGATACGTCTGAGCACATCGGGAGGTTTATAGGCCAGCCTTCGATCGAATATTCAACCGTCGTTAATTAACGACATGATGCTTGATCCTGCAACCGAATTCTCTGCTTGTGTAATCTTTTATGGAAGCTTTCGAACACCTAGAAATTTCGGCCTAAACACTCCTTAAAGCCTCAGTATAGACCATAACTTAATAGCGTACCTCGCTACATAAAATGGAGGCATTCTGGCTCATTGAGGAGGAGTGCCAGCCACAACTACTGCCGGTCGCTTTAGATACATGCAGCAATCCCATTATATGCTGAATTCTAGGAGTTAAGCCTACTCCTGCCTACGCTAAACTAGCAGTTTGTACCCTATCCCTCGCGAGCTGCAACAGAAGTTTCCATTGTGACAAAATCTACAGCTTTTACTTTTTTTCAAGGATGTAAAAGTCTGTCTGCAAACGTCCACTACTCGTCTTTGTACCGTCTCCAAAAAGGTTCATGTCGTAGGTTGACACCTTTCGCATGTCATACTTTGATAAGATTTCGGCTTTGACATATGGATCCATCATGTGAGCGACTAGTCCAAACGTCTGTTCTGGCGGAAACGAAATACTCGTCGAATCACCTTTCATTATGGGCATGATTTCACCAAAATCCCAGATGATTTCGGGGGATAAGGTATTGAGACTATAAGATCTAAGTTGCCGCTGTTTGATCTCCTGATTCAAATCAGCATAGCCTTTATACGATGGGTTCTGAAATGCAATCGTCAAGGGTACCGCGACAACTGCCATCGAAGCGAAAAAGACCACAGTAAGCAGAAATACAGCTTCAATTTCCTTGGCCCTAAGTCGCAGAAAAATTAGTATTCCAAGCGTGAAAAGTACGACCGAGGCAAATGAAAAACGTAGGAGGTATTCTTGAAATTCTTCACGGAAGCCGAAAAACATGACTATTGGTAATGCGATGCCGATAAAGCTAATGAGACCAAAATTAAAGTAGACTGGGACCGTCTCCCGTTTATCCTTCATATTTTTGAATTCCCTCAAAAGGTATTGAATGTAGAAACCAATATTGATCGCTAGTGGGATTAATACTGGCATAAGGTATCTCGCTTTTTTCATCGGGATGAGCGACAATAAAACCACAGCTGTGACGGTCCATATCAAACTAAATTGATAGGCTTTCAAATTGCTAACGCGCTTTTTTAGGTAAGGATAGATCAGTGAAATAACGGCAGGAATAGTCCAAATTCCACTTTGAATGAAGAAGCTCCAATAGTGATAAAAAGGTCGGGTATGGTAACTCGTCCACGTGCCTGTTTCCTTTTTTGCGATAGCATCTAAGGTCGAAGGATCTTGTAGTTTGACGTATAGATACCAAGAGCCACCTACAACTACCCCCAAGGCAAGGACACTTAAGATGTACGGTGCTTTTTGCCTAAGTTCTTTATATTTAAACGTGAACCCGTAGGCAACGAGAAATGGTAATAGTAGAGCGTAAATAGAGATCGGTCCTTTTGCCAAAATGGAAAGACCCAAAGAGAATCCTGCAATAAGTGCGTGCTTGAATTTTAACTCATTCGCACTAAAGAGTTTGTACAAAAAGTAGATACACACAAGCATGAAGCCGTGCGTGAATATATCTGACGGCGCCTCAAAAACTATCCCAATGACATAGAAGGAAGTAAGCATTATCAGCGAATTAATAAATCCTTCTGCTTTGCTCTTTAAAACAGCAGTCGACAAGAAATACATGAAACTTCCACTTAGCATGACCATTAGTACTGCAGGTAGGCGCATCGCGAAGACGCTTTTTATGCCGAAAATACTTCCGCTGAGTGCTGAGAACCAGGCGGGCAATGGTGGCTTCTGGTAGCGAGCAACATTGTTCAAGGTCGTCAAAAGCCAATGGTCTTGCGTTAGCATCTCGCGTGCTGTGACAAAATTTCTCGCCTCCATGATCGAAACTTGCAAGGTGTCGAGATTAGGCAAGAGCATCATGGCGACAAACAAGCAAATCGCAAGCACTGGGTATTTCGTAAGCAACTTTATCATCTGAAACCGAGCTTAGTTAGTTCTCTAATTATTTACAAGACATGAAAGTGGAAATACTATAAAAATGCAGCTGTTTCCATAAATAGTAGGCTAATACACTGTATTACAGTAGAGTAGTGCTTGTGTGTCATAAGGGCTGCGCCTGTGTTTTTATTTGCTCCGTTTTCAATTCTGCTCTTCCAATGATTAAATTTCGACTGTAAATCATAGCTCCCAAAACATGTCCAACGAAAAGGACTGGATCTCTCCTACAAATTGCATAAGACAAAATGAGCAGCGATCCTATTAAACTCAATGCCCAAAAGCCCGTAGGTAAGGATGAGTCTTTACGCTTTTCAGAATAGACCCATTGATACACAAAACGCAGCGTGAAAATTGTCTGTGATACTATGCCTAAGCTGAGCAACCAGATAGGAATATCCTCATTTTTAAAGAATATGTTTACATCTATCCTGTTGTTGTTAAAGTAAAAGATGCCAACAAATAATGGCATGAATAATAAAACATATCTCAATATCGAAGGAATTGATTTCCACTGATTTTGCAATTGTAAGTTTCTGATGTAAATAAAGTACGTAAGAGATTGGCCGAGCATAATCGCAAAATCATCTCTCAAATATCCGTAAACAAACAACAAGAATGACGCAACTAAACTGAGCGTCCAGAACAATGTCGGTGTTACAACTCGTTTGGATTTTTCACTCGTAATCCATTGAACCACAAGGCGAGAGGAAAACAATAGCTGAGCTAAAAATCCTACGCTGTATATGAGCCAATCACTCATTAATTACGTTTATCTACTTCGTAATTAATGTACTTTTTCTTCATCCACAGGTAGGCGAAGCAGTCCATTAGAGGACCAACGAGTCTATTCATCACGCCAAATTTAGCTTCACCAGCGATTCTTGGGAAGTGCTGCACAGGGACTTGTTTCACCTTGCCATTTTGCAATTGGATCATCGCTGGGAGAAACCTGTGCAAACCATCAAACATAGGGATGCGTTTCGCATATTCGGTTTTGATAACCTTCAGCGGACAGCCCGTATCATCCATCCCGTCGTGGGTAAAGCTCCTTCGTATGCCATTAGCGACTTTCGACGAAAGGTTCTTCACAAAAGTGTCTTTCCTGTTTGCCCGAACTCCTGTTACCAATGCATGATCTTCGATATGCTCCAAGAGCACGTTGAAATCACTCGGTGCGGTTTGTAAGTCGCTGTCGATGTAGCCTACCAATTCGGTTTCCGTGTAGTCAAATCCTGCCTTTATGGCTGCACTTAGACCTCTGTTCTCTTTGAACGAAATGGCAGAAAACGCAGGATTTCTGCCACAAATTTCTTCAATAATTTGCTGACTCTTATCCTTCGAACCATCGTTGACGAACAAAATGCTCGTTGACTTCGTCGCAATTTTGGTATAAGCTAACATCTGCGTTTCAACACGTAGAAGGTTGTCCTCCTCATTATAGACAGGGACAACGATGGTGAATTGATACGTCATGTAAAGGTATGATTCAGGACGCAAATGTATCGTTTTTCAGAAGATAGATCGGGTCCCAAATAAAATACGTTTCTTTGATCTTAGAATTCTCGAACATGAAGGTGTTAGTAACTGGAGCCGCTGGATTTATTGGCTCTCACGCCTGTGAGAGACTAAGCTTTTTTGGTCATGACGTTGTTGGTATAGACAATTTTAGTGACTATTACAGCATGCACCTCAAGCGTTTAAATGCAAAAGCGCTTACTTCGATCGGCGTGCCAGTGCTTAAGCATGACCTTCGTGCAGACGACCTAATAGATGTGCTTCCAAAAGACGTGGACTACATTTTTCATTTCGCGGGACATCCAGGAATTTCAGCCTCATCGAGCTTTGAAGACTATTTTTCTAACAACATTGTCGCGACAAAGAATTTGGTCGATTACGCAGCATCGCTGCCCAATCTGAAGATGCTAGTGAATATCGGGACGTCTTCCGTGTACGGACTAGAGGCTACATTTCCAGAAACCGCAGCTCCAAAACCCGCATCTTATTACGGGGTAACGAAGCTCACAGCCGAACAACTCGTCCTGCAGAAGAGTAGAGAGAAACGCTTTCAATCCTGTTCACTGCGTTTATTTTCTGTGATCGGTCCAAGAGAGCGTCCAGAGAAAATGTATACCAAGCTTATCGCTTGCGCCCTAAACGATGATGAGTTTCCACTTTACGAAGGTAGCGCAGCGCACTTGCGGAGCTTTACCTATGTCGGCGATATCGTAGATGGCGTGGTAAGCGTTATCGGTAAGGACGCTATACTCGATGGAGAAATTATCAACCTCGGTACAGAAGTAGAACACACCACGCAGTATGGCATCGAAGCGGTTGAAAAAGTGATTGGTAAGTCCATAAAAATCAAGCACGTTTCTGCAAGAGTCGGTGATCAGCTGCGTACGAAAGCGAATATCGATAAGGCCAAGACCTTACTCGGCTATAATCCACAAACGACTTTATTGGAAGGTGTTGAAGCCCAAGTAAACTGGTACAAGGCAAATTTTGGAAAACGAGTAGTCGTAATTGAATAGACTAATTAGTTAGTTTCAGATGTCGATTTTAAACCGGTCAATATTTTGAATAGAAGTCAATATGTAGATGCCGCTTTGCCTAGGTTGATTTACTGCATATTTACTTACTCTTTCTTTGCTAGCTCCATGTTTTAAGCTTCCGCCAAAACCCATATCATGTTTCGCCTGGCCTTCTTTTGCTACATCATTTTACTTGTTGGATGTCAATCTAATACGAGCACTCCTACACCTTCTAAGAAGCAGAACGAAGTCCTCGTTCTCGGTACAATTCACAGTGGTCACCTCAAGGATAGCGTTTACAACGTGGCCTATCTAGATCGGCTAATACGAGAGATTAATCCAGATTACATACTGTCAGAGATTCCGCCAGATAGAATGAAGGAAGCGATGGACGGATTCATCAAAACCGATAGTATTGCAGAACCACGAGTTGCTAGGTTTCCAGAATATGTAGATGTCGTTTTTCCTTTAACCAAGGAGATGGACTTTGAGATTATCCCTACAGCAGGTTGGACGAGTGAAATGAACAAGGACCGCTCAAAAAAACTGAAAGCTATTAGAGAGGATACCGCACGAACTGCTGACTGGGAAGCGTATGTCGCGGCAAATCAAAAGTCAGACTCACTCTACAAAGCGACAGGAAAAGTGAATGACCCCTATTTTATTCATACTCAGCAATACGATGATATTCAGGACGTTAGCCTGCAAGTTTATAACGAACTCTTCAACGACGAAATTGGACTAGGCGGTTGGGACAACATCAATATCGCCCACTATTGGAACATTGAAAAAGCCCTTGAAAAGCATCGAGACGAAGGCAAGCGTTTCTTGATCATTTATGGAGCTGGGCACAAAGGCTGGTTTTTGCGAGAGCTGAGAAAGCGAGATGACATTCAGCTATTAGAAATGAAGCCGTTTTTGGATAGGATTGGAGAGAGCCAATAGTAATTGTCTATATTATTTTATCGGTATATGAGGTGTTAACCTAGCGTTGAAGGTGGTCTCTGATGCAGTTATCCAACAAGCGTATTCCCATTTTTTAGCGTAAGCATATTTCGGATCGCTTTGCATTTTCTGCTTACACTCATTACCGGCCTAACTGACTTTCCATCGGGAGTAACTTCAGGAAAACCTAGATTTCCGCGCTTGTACGCTCGCTTACCTGCTGCGATAGATGTCCATCGAATCTGAGAATCCATCAGATCTTGCGAGGCCAGACTTTCATTTTAAAATCAATAATTTTGAGTCGGCTTGAACTTTCTTATATAGTTTCGTAGTGTAGCCGCTTTATTGAAAGGCACCGATTGAAAAGTTATGCAGTTATTAAATAATAACTGATTTCTTTATATTCGATTTGAATTACTTAAATCTAAAGTTTATATATCTAACTTGACACAGCGAATTTTTGTAGTCCAAGATTTCTCGAGCAGGCTTATACAAGACCATCTCTGGCTAGTATTAAACCCTCGATCTCACTGGTAAGCTTTCAGAGGTATGTGAATCTACAGTTGAGTTTCAGCAATTATTCAGATCAGCACCTCTAAGCTGTCTATTTTTTAGTCTAAAAGAAGCTATTCTTCAGCAATCTTATTACTTGACAGGTGTTCCTGGGCCAACTGTTGCCTCCTTGAATCAATCCTCCGTATTCGAGCAGCCGACCAACGCTAACGTCAGCACCATTCCCAAGCTAAGTATTCAGTGGTTCGCGTTCATCCTAGTTTCCTTTTTCCATTAAGTGGCATCGTAGCGCAATGTGCACGAGAGAGTTGGTGAAAATAAACAACACAATTTGTGTTAAAAGTGCTTAATTTGCCTGCACATCTGCCTGTCTTTCACGTCTATCTGTCCTGCGCGACCACCGGTTAGCAAACAATCCCAAATACCACTTGCATCACACCTACTATTCCCTCCGCTACGGCACCCTCTCACCCGAGGCACTGGTAGAGGCTGCCGTAGCACGTGGCATCAAACGACTCGTACTCACCGACATCAATTCCACCGCAGCGGCATTTCCCTTTTGGAAAGCTTGCCGAAAACACGGAGTCGATCCCGTCTTTGGCGTTGAATTTCGCAACGGAGATGATCACTTATTTACAGGGATTGCGCGGAACCAAGCAGGATGGGCCGAACTCTGCGGACTGCTCACTGAATGCTCCCTCGCTGGGCGGAACCTACCCAATCTCGCTCCCGCTTTCCAACATTGTGACGTCGTCTACCCACGCCTACGTAAGGCCATCGCAAGTTTTAGCGAAAGCGAATACCTCGGCATACGCGCCGAACATCTCAACCTGCTTTTTCGCAACGAAGTCGCCAAGTATCCTGACCGACTCATCGCCTTTAGTCCTTTCACGGTGCTCGACGACGAAGCGCACATTACCCATCGCCTCCTACGCGCCATCGACCACAACACCGTCCTTTCTCAGCTTTCGCCAAAACAATACGCACGCAGCGACGAACGACTCTATACCGAAACTGAACTGCAGCAACGCTACAATACACATCCTTTTCTGCTCGACAACTTAGCCAAACTGATCGCCAACAGCAGTTTTGACTTTGATGAGGGCGGCGAAAACCTCAACAAAAAAACCTTTACCGAGTCCGAGCAAAATGACTACGACCTCGTGCGCAAACTCGCCGAAGCAGGCTGCAAACAACGCTACGGTGCCCAAAATCATGCAGCCCACGAGCGCATGGAACGCGAACTCAAAGTCATCCGCCAACAAGGATTTTGTTGCTACTTTTTGGTGACCTGGGACATCATTCGCTACGCCCGATCTGTCGGCTATCACCACGTAGGGCGGGGCAGTGGCGCCAATTCCATCGTAGCCTATTGCATGCACATCTCCGACGTCGACCCACTCGAACTCGACCTCTATTTCGAACGCTTCATCAATCCACATCGCTCTAGTCCGCCCGACTTCGACATCGACTTTTCTTGGGATGAGCGCGACGATGTCATCGACTACGTTTTTAAGCGACACGGCGCCGAATACACCGCAATGATGGCTGCCACCGTCACCTTCAAATTTAAAAGTGTAGTGCGTGAATTGGGTAAGGTTTTCGGTCTAGCCAAAACCGATCTCGACCAGATCATCGCCAACCCCGATGACGATACCGACCATCATGAATTGGCAGGAATCGTCCGTCGACACGGAAGGCGCATCGCCAATTTTCCCAACTACCTCTCGATTCACGCGGGCGGCATCTTGATTTCGCAACGTCCGCTGCGTTTCCACACGGCCTTACAAATGATGCCCAAAGGCTTCCCAATCGTACACATCGACATGTACACCGCCGAAGATTGGGGCTTTCACAAATACGACATCCTCAGTCAGCGCGGCTTGGGCCACATCAAGGACGCCGTCGACCTTATCCGCGATAACCAAGGGAGGGCCGTCGACATTCATAATATTCCACGGCTCAAACAAGACAAACAAGTCCGCGCTCAGCTCAAAAGCGGTCGCGCCATCGGTTGTTTTTACATTGAAAGTCCTGCGATGCGCGGCCTGCTCACCAAGCTTGCCTGCGACGACTATATCCACCTCGTCGCGGCGAGTTCGATCATCCGACCGGGTGTAGCACAGAGTGGTATGATGCGCGAGTACATTGAGCGTTTTCATGATCCGACGCGCTTTAGTTATCTCCATCCCGTGTTTGAAGAGCACCTCGGCGAGACCTTCGGCGTCATGGTCTATCAAGAGGACGTTATGAAAATCGCGCACCACTTTTCAGGCCTACCAATGGATGAATGTGATGTGTTGCGACGTATCATGTCAGGCAAAAAATACCGCAGCGACAAGTTCTCTGAGCTTCAGAAAAAGTACGACGATGGCTGTGCCGAGCGCGGCCACTCCAAGGAATTGAGTGCAGAGGTTTGGCGGCAGATAGAGTCCTTCGCAGGCTACTCTTTTTGTAAGGCACACTCGGCGAGTTTTGCCGTCGAAAGTTTCCAGAGTTTATACTTGAAAGTGTACTTCCCTCTGGAGTTTATGGTGGCCGTCATCAACAACTTTGGTGGCTTTTACCGCACCGAGTTTTACGTTCATGAGGCGCGTATTCAAGGGGCGAGCATTCACCCGCCTTGCGTCAATCGGTCTTTGTATTTGACGACGATCACCGGCGTAAATGTTTACCTCGGCTTCGTGCATCTTCAGGGTTTGGAGCAGCGCGTGGGGCACCGGATTGTGCGTGAGCGGGCGCAGGGTGGAGCCTATCGCGACCTCTCTGATTTCATCCGACGTACAGAAGTGAGTTCGGAGCAGTTGGTGCTCTTAATTCGCATCGGCGCGCTACGCTTTACGGACTATAACAAGTATGAGCTCATGTGGGAACGCAATGCAGTCATGGATCCGACGACGCAGCGACGCAAAAAGTCGAGTGGTTCTGGTTCGCTTTTTAGTGGACGGATGGAAGAATCTTTCTCTTTACCGCAGTTGAAGGAAGGAAAGTATGACCAAGCTTTCGATGAGATTGAGCTTTTGGGTTTTCCCTTGAGGTCACCCTTCGAATTGCTAGAAGAGATGCCCGCTGGGACCTTGACCGTGCGTGATTTTTCGCGTTTCCGCAAAACCACCATTCAGGTGCTCGGCTATTTTGTGACGCGCAAGGATTTACGTACGAGAAAAGGCAAACCTATGGCCTTTGGAACATGGCTTGATGTGAATGGAGACTACTTTGATACCACTCACTTTCCAGGGGTGTGGAAGCATGGTGAGCTACGTGCGGGCGGAGTTTACCTTATTACGGGGCAAGTAGCTGAGGATTTTGGCTTTTTGACGCTTGATGCGAAGCGCTTAAAGCGAATGCCGTACGTGGCTGATGAGCGCTACGGATAGCCGAATATTGGCAGACCGTTTGCAGAGATAAATCCATGACATTCACTCAACTTTCTCCTTTTGATACGAAAAGGTTGCATGCGGTAGCCTTGCGTATATTAAATGCCGCATTGCTGATAAGTTGTCTGAGTATTGCAGTACCAACAATTGCCGCAAATCCTTACCAAGCGGATACCACTGAGCAGAACCTCGTTGAAGGACTGGAAGAAAGAATCAGGCAACTGCCAACACTGAGCGAGCAGCTTGGTGCATATCGAGGAGTGTTCAATACCTATTCAACGCAGGCTGATTTCCCTATTCTCTGTGCCTTGGTACGCAGTGCTCACAACGCTGCGCGCCGGAGAAAAACAGATAAAAGTTCACTTGATAGTTTTAATGTGTTCATGCACTCATTTGAATTTAATGAGTTGTCTGTTCGCCAGCGAACGCATATCGACTTTCTCCTCGCAAAATTCCAAGCCTTTGATGGAGGGATTAACGATGCTGAAAAAGGACTGTTAGGTATTTTGAATTTGCCTGCAGAAAACGTCCACCCCTTTACCTTAACAAGTGCTCATTATATGGCTGCGTATTGTAGCTATTACACCAATCAGCTTGAGCGATCGGCCTACCATGCAAGAAAATCTGCCGAAGGTTTCTTGGCCATGGGCGATAATCGCCGTGCGCTCGAAGGATTTGATGGGGCGAGTACCACCTTCTTCAAGCTAAATCAAATTGACAGTGCGCTCTACTACGGGCGTAAGGGCTTGAAGCTAATTAAGAATGTGGATGAGCGATATGTGACCAATCTTTTTTTGAACTACGCTGAGGCCTTAATGGGTAATATGCAGGTGGACTCGGCTTTTTACTATGCAAACTCGGCCAATGAGATAATAGAGCGAAAAGGGCGAGCTGCTGGAATTGCAAGAGCGCAACTTTGCTTGGCCAACATCACTTCGTTATCTGGAGAGAAGAGTCGCTCGATCCCGTATTACATGCGAGCGATTAAGTACTTTGGAGTTGCAAAAGAACAGTATCACCGTGTAGATGCACTAGACTCTTTGGCGAAGATCCACGCTGCTTTAGGACAATTTCGTTCAGCGTACCTCGTCTCAAAAGAAGGCTTTGCCATTCGTGATTCCTTGCGAGAAGATCGCCTGAAGAAGAATGCAGACAAGATTGTCGCGGAGTATCAGCGCGATGCATTGAAGAAGGAACTCAACGCTTCTGAAGCCGACCGTGCACTCGCCCAAGCAGTATTAAAGCGACAAGAATCGGAACGACTATCCATGTTTGGTATCGTCGGCTTTTTATTGATGTTTATCATCTTTATTTACTATCGTGCCGTGACCCGAAAGCGCCTCACCAGAGATTTGCAAGCGCAGGTGGATGAGCGAACAGCTGTACTGGTCGAGAATAGTGAACGACTGCAAGTTCAAGCCCAACGGTTGAAGGAGTCAAATGCAGAGCTGGAACGTTTTGCATACATTGCTAGTCATGACTTGAAAACACCACTTCGTAACGTAACCAGTTTTCTTGGTTTGATCGAAAGACGTTTGCCCGAACAACCAAGAGCGCTCGTGCAAGAGTACCTAAACATTGCACTCGCAAATGCACGCCAAATGCACACCTTGGTTACCGACGTTCTCGAATTTTCTCGTCTAAATGCAGACGTTGAGGACATCTCTCGTGACGTCAGAGTTTCTGAGACTGTAGATAACATTCGCGATACGATGCTTAGCGAATTGCAAGATCGGAATGCGGTAATCACCACTGAAGGTGACGCGAAACTTGTTTTGCCGAAAGGTGCACTAGAACAAATTCTATCCAACCTAGTGGGTAATGGCCTGAAGTACAATGAATCTAAGGCGCCCCAAGTACAAGTGTTTACCACAGTAATGGACGAGCGCGTCCGCATCACGGTAAGGGATAACGGCATCGGAATCGCTCCAGAATACCACGAGCGTATCTTCGAAGTATTCCGACGATTGCATACCATGGATAAGTACAAAGGCACTGGCGTGGGGCTTGCCTCGTGTAGGAAGGTAGTCTTGCGTTTAGGTGGGTCAATCTCAATTGAGTCGAAAGTTGGAGAGGGCTCGACCTTCCATGTAGACCTCCCGAAAGACGTTCGTATGGTTTCGGCATCTCGTAGATCGTTGAAGAAGTCAGTAATCACTGGAAAGTAGACACCGCATAAGCAGTCCACCTCAGTGGTAGCATACTGCATGAGTCGTGTTAAGAACTTCTTCAAGTCGTTTTTTGCTGCTTTAGGCACTTTTCAGGCTTCAATCGAAATATCATTTTGTCTGTACTTATGTCTTGCTAAGTACATATTTATATAGTTGAAAGCATGTTAAATAGCTCCCAAAAAAGGTTGTTATTATTTTAACTCGGTTACCTTTGAGTTTCTAGAGACTACCAAATCAGTTTGAAAAATTAATTGATTTGAACACCCCCATGAATCAAGCTTTTACTTCCTCCGCATTTGATTGGATGGGTCGCGCAAGTGATTCATCTTGCGAATTTATTGGAGACCATGTTGCTAAATGGGACTTAGGTGTTACGATTCCCTTACGCTCATCGCTTCAAAATTTTCTGCTGTCGGGAATTGCAAGCACTCCGCACACTTACTCTCCCGAGGCATTGCTCCTCCTCCGTCAATTTCTCAATCCGCTCGCTTGGCCTTTGGATCAAAAACAAAGGCTCTTTGATGCGGGAGACCTCGTGCAGTTTCCTAATAAAGACATGCGACATACCATTGTCGCCGAAATGATCGAACAAGCCATCCACGCCGATGTGCGTCCGATGCTTTTTCAAATTGATTCACAAGCCAATTTCGGCTTGTTCGCAGGCTCCTGTTTGTCTTCGCTGCGATCTGCGGAGACGCCATTGCCTGCTTACATCCGACTGAGTCCAACGTTATTAACTTATCCTGAAGCCGAACAGCAACCTTCGGTAGCTTGCGAAATGCATGGTTTGGTAAAGCGTTGTCGCGGTACGTTCCAATGTCTACAGCTAGGTGTTCAAGAAGCTATCAACCCTAAAAGCGCTTGGATTGAAGCTGCATCTTTGGGGATCAACGCCCTAACACTTGCGGCCTCTGAAGCAGACTTGTTGCTCTTGTACACCGAAAATTTCTGTAAGGAAATTAGCAGCGTGGTCCTCAGTGTCGATCTCGATGTCCTTAGTGAGCCACTTGCTCCTGGAGAGAATCGATCAACTTCTTTTGGGCTAAGCCTTGAAGTTTTGCTTCCTGCATTGCGTTGGATCGCAGGCGAAGGCAAACTCTTAGCGATTGAATTCACAGGTCTTGGCCTTGAGAAACAGCATAAGCATCGCAGGCCTAGACTTGCAGCGAGTCTAACGCAGGATTTACTTTCTCATTGGTTCTGATGAGCTGTATTCTATCTGTCTAGCACCCGTAATAGATCAGCCCGCATATAGCAAGCGCAAAAATGATATAGATCCAAATCGGTTCTGGTTCGGGCTCTTCTTCTATCGATGCCAACGCTTCAAGTTCATCTAACACAAGTTCGAAATTCTCGATAAACGCCTCTTTATCGGGAATTGAGTCAATCTCGTTGTGGATGTATTTGTTACGCTGTCGGGCCCATGCTTGGTAAGCTTTCCAAACGTCTTCATTAAAGTGGTCTTTAAGCCTAAACATCCGTTCGCCTAGCATAAGTGGCTTGCCATCAATGTTGGTGAGTTCAGGAACAAGTTCACGGGCCGCCTGCTCAAGTTGGCGCCCTGTCTGGACAACCACCACATCTAGTTCAGCCTTGCGGAGTTTCTTTGCCACGGGGGGAAGGTACACACGGCCTCGGGCCGAGGGGGAATTTTGAATATCGATACCTTCCTCGCTGCGCTCGGATGAATTTTTGAATTCATTGATTTTGAATTTTGAATACCGATACCTTGCTCGCTACGCTCGGGCGGACAATTGACAATTGACAATTGACAATTGATAATTGATAATGCCGAGATGTTGCTCGCTACGCTCGTGGGCCTGCCCTGCCTGTCCTGCCGAACCACCGGTTCGCAGGCAAGTCCGAGCGCAGCGAGCATGGCCCTGGTAAGCGTCCCTATTAGCATCCGATATCCGATATCCGATATCCCACATCCCAAGTCTCTTACTCAAAACAACTTCCTCTGCCCAGGCCGGTACTCTTCAAACAACGCAGTGTTAAATTCAGGCAGCACGCCTCGACCTTCGGCATTGAGTTCAGGTAAATAGCGATTCCGCGCAAGTTTAATCTGACTAGCGATCGTTTCTGCATAGACGCCTTCTCCGCGCTGTCGTATTCCAAATCGACTGTCACTCATGCTACCTCCGTGACACTCCTTGATGCGGTTCAGGATACGATCAGCTCGGTCGGGATAATGGGTATGCGCCCAGTCACGAAACACTTCAGCGACATCACCATTCAGGCGTACAATGGTGTAGGAAATCGATCGCGCTCCAGCGGTACACGCTGCTTTGGCAATTGCTGGAATCTCGTGATCTGTAAGTCCAGGAATGATGGGCGCTATCATCAAGCGCACCGGAATACCAGCCTCAGAAAGTCGCTTGATGACCTCAATTTTTTGTGGAGCACTCGCCGTTCGTGGTTCAAGTTTGCGACGTAGCGTTTCATCTAATGTGGTCACCGAAACAGCAACGTGGACGAGATTTTCCTTTGCGAGTTTGGCTAGTAAGTCAGTATCGCGCAGAATCAATCTGTTTTTGGTAATCAAGGCAATCGGATGGCGATATTTCCAACACAACTCAAGCACGCCACGCGTCAGTTTTTCGACCCGCTCAATCGGTTGGTAACAGTCTGTATTTCCACTCATCATTATGGGCGATGCCTGCCAACTGGTTTTGGCGAAAGCTGCCTCTAAAAGCTGTACCGTATTGCGCTTGATGAGAATGACTTTTTCAAAATCTTGTCCAGCTGAATAACCCCAATAGTTGTGCGTTGGACGTGCAAAGCAGTACGTACATCCATGCTCGCAACCTTGATATGGATTCAGCCCCCAAGTACCGGGAACATCTGGCGATGTAATCTTATTAAGTATCGTCTTCGGATGCGTCAACACATACTTCGTTTTGTTGTCCAACTTCTCCTCCTCCGCATTGAGCCTGCGATCCTCCAATTCAGGAATGACCACTTTTTGATGCGCATCGAAGCGGTTGTTAGGGTTGTTTAATGCTCCGCGTTGTGGCCTTCGGCCAATTTTTGAATTCATTGATTTTGAATTTTGAATACCGATACCTTGCTCGCTACGCTCGGGCGGACAATTGATAATTGATAATTGACAATTGATAATTGATAATGCCGAGATGTTGCTCGCTACGCTCGTGGGCCTGCCCTGCCTGTCCTGCCGAACCACCGGTTCGCAGGCAACTCCGAGCGCAGCGAGTATGGCCCTAGTAAGCGTCCCTATTAGCATCCGATATCCGATCCCGTGCGAAGCACGAGGACCCACGCGCTCCGCGCGGGGCATCCGATATCCCACATCCCAAATCCCAAATCTCACGTCCAAATCCTCACGCCATACACCTCGCCCTCCGTATCGCACTTTCTCCAAAACGTGCCCTGATGTCATCCATCGCACCCATCAAATTGATGTCACGCTGGGTATCCTCAAACAGGTCGACCTGATAGTGCCCGCGCACCAAACCTGAGAAGCGAACGCCGACCAGTCGGACCATCTGCCGCCGCTCATGAAGTCGATCAAACATTTCATTGGCATGCCGCATGAAGTGCTTGTCATTAGCGGTATAAGCAATGCGCCGCTGCTTGGTGAACGTCTGAAAATCAGTGTAGCGAATCTTGACGGTGATACAACTCGCCAACTGTCCGCTCTGACGCAAGTCAAACGAAAGTCGAGTCACCATATCGGTCAAAACATCGCGCAAATAATGAATGTCCGTCGTGTCCTGCTGAAAGGTGCGCTCTTTACTCAAAGACTTGCGCTCGGAGTGGGGAACCACTGGACTGTCATCAATGGCATTAGCCTTGCGAGCCATCGCGCGACCGTGTTTGCCAAACTCCCGCTCGAGCAGCGTAACCGGAATTTCACGCAACAATTTCACTGTGCGAACGCCCATAAACGATAGCTTGTGATAGGTCTTTTTGCCTAGACCTGGCAGCTTGGCCGCCGAAAGTGGAGAGAGGAAATCCCGCTCCAAGCCATTGCGAATCATAAGTGTTCCGTTGGGCTTGGCCTCACTCGTCCCTACTTTGCTAACGAGCTTATTGACGCTCAGTCCGAAGGAGATCGGCAAGCCCGTTTCCTTCATCACACGCTCGCGTAATTCGACCGACCATTTCCAGCAACCAACGTACTTATCCATACCCGTGAGGTCACAGTAAAATTCATCGATCGAACTCTTCTCGTACAGCGGCGCATCGACAGCAATCACATCGGTAACCAAGCGAGAGTAGTTTGAATAACTCTCCATGTCCCCGCGGATCACAAGCGCTTCAGGGCAGAGCTTCAAAGCCATGCGCATCGGCATTGCTGAGCGAACGCCAAAGGCGCGCGCCTCGTACGAACAGCTTGCCACAACGCCCCTGCCCGCACGCCCTCCTACAATGAGCGGTCGGCCGACCAGACTCGAATCTTTGAGCCGTTCAACAGAAATGAAAAACGAGTCGAGATCAAGATGTAGAATCGCTCGCTCAAACGGAGATGCATCTACATGTAGCACATCATCCGCCAAAGGCACTTCCTCCTCATACACAGGCGCTTCCGGCCGCTGATGAGGCAAGCCAGTCGTGAGACGCTGATAATCGTGTTGAGTAAAGTCTTCCACTACCGCAAATTTAGACACAATACGTGTCCAAATCAAACGAAAATAAACAAATTAAAACAAATAGTTTTAAAGAATGGCCTGTGGAAAACGACTTTAAGAGGGGAGGGGAGAGGCTTGATTATTTTGTAACCACTTCTTTCTCAGGCAGCGACCGAATATCAAATTCTTCATACACCTGTGCAAGGTCATCAGCGTTGACGCCCGTGCCTTTAAGGTTAATGATGAATCGCTCATTGACAAAAACGCTGAGATCACTGGTCATACGTCCGTTGCGATTGGTGTATTTCTCATAAGCTGGATTACCGTCAATCTCGAGGGTACGTTCAGAGCCGTTTTCGGTTTCCTTGTCGATTTTCAAATTAGTAAAACCTGCCATAGCCATCACGAGCATACCTGCTCCACCACTGTCAATAAAGGTGGCATTGATACGCTTATCACCTTCGCCATACGTTGCTTCAGCTTTAGAATAGGTCATGCCCATCATACTGGTGGTTTCACCGATATGCTTGCCACGCTCAAGGCCAGCAGCAGATTCGGGCATAAACTTCTTCAGTTCACGGAAATTGATGATTTCTACATCCTCACCGACCTTGCTCAAATCGACATTTTCCAGCTGATCAGATGCCTGCTTCATGACATCTTTGATGTTCTCGGCATTGACCTCCGTACCAGCAGCTTCGCTAATCGCTTCTGAGAGTTTTCTATTGATTTTTTCTTCCATGGATTCGCCGCCGCACGCAGCGAAAACACTAACAATGAGGACCAGTACAGGTAAGAGCAGTTTCATCATTGAGGATTTTGGTACAACATAAAGGTAATGAAGCTGAATTGGATAAAGGAAGCGAGGTTTTGCAGCAAGGTGGAATAGCTCTACAAATTTAGTTTTCATCAGTTCGCCACTGAACATAACTTTTGAGAATTGTGTATCACTAGAGGTCAAACTCTTTAAATACAACAGTCGTGGGGATAGTGCAAAACGCGTAAGAGAAATGTTCGATAGCTGTAGTGTAGACTTCTCAGATTATAGCTACGTGAAAACCTAGTACTGGAAAGGGGTAATTTGGGTAGAAGCATTGCGAGAAGCGCGATATGCGACTAGATTTATGTAAAATCAGTCTATGCGTTTTATGTTGACAACGTGCATGTTGGTATACCTTTTTGCTGGTATGTATGCACAGTCTAGTTCTGTTGAATACGCTGTCAGTCGGCAGCCAATCGCAGCAATTGTGCTTCCTGATAATGAAGCACCCATTCTGTATCAAGGTGGTTTCGAGGCAACAGACAATGGGTTTTTCCCGCCTGTTCAATTAGACTTAAATCAAGCTGTTCCTTCACTCGTTCCGCTTACCCAAAGTGGTTTTACAGCCTCTTCGACACTCGCGTCTTGGTTTGATGAAAGTACTGGCAAGCAATACGTTCTTGAGTCAGATTATGAATGCGACATGGTCGAAGTCCCTACTCGATTAAACGTCTTCGATCCAAATGATCCTAGTCAAGTCCAGATTATTCCTACGCCAGACTTGTTTGTAAGCGATAATCCAGAAACGGGTCTCGTCGTAAATGGAGATCTCTATTTGATCCTTAGAGATGACTACGTATTGGCTGGAAATCTCTCTGCACCAAATGATGTGATAAGACACGATTTAGCTATCGGTCTGCCGAAAACGGGAATGCAGCGCTTTGCAACGCGCAGCGATGGTAGTATTCAAATGGCAGATGCGAATGCAGTCTACACGTTCACGTCAACAGATGCACCTACCTTCCAAACGTTCCAGCAAGATATTTTGGGTTTAAGTGTCAGTGCCAACGATGCGCTTATCGTCTACACCACCACCTTTGTATATGTGGTAGACACGGCCGGTCAGGTTAATAGCATCTCTCATAATTCGGTGGGCAATTCATTTACCTCTTTTGCTTCGGCCCCGCAACATGGAGCCTTTGTATGTACCTATTTTTCACCTAGTCGTGATGAATTTATCGCAACTGGCCGATTTGAAAATGGAGTCTTAACGCTTGTGCAGACTGGAGAAATCGACCCTTCGAATCGTGCTTTCTGCATGAAGTTTTCAGCCCAAGGCGATCGCCAATTGGGCGTGGTCGGTTATTATAATCACAACACAAAGCTTGTCGTGTATTCAGAAAACGGAGACCTCGAGATAGGAAATAGTATTTCTGTGACGCTCACTATGGCCGAAGTTGAAGCTGACGTAAGTGTCGTCAATGCGGGAGACACGAGTGTAGCGAGAATAACCTACATACCGGTGGTCACCAATACTTCCAGTATGGTTATTGAGCGTCTAGATTTTGATGCTAGCAAATTGGATCCTTGGTTCTGTCGTTCTTCTTCAGGGTTGTTCTACGAAAACCTCGGACTACAGCCAGGCGAATCTCGGCAGTTGGCTCCCATCACGATTTTCGGATTTGATTATCTCCCAGCTCCGAGTGCCGAGGTCACGCTACAACTAAATGCGGCCAATAATTTACCGATTACGCCAGGTGTTCCGCGCACGTATACTAAAAATCCTCTTTTGGTAAATACATCTTCGGCTTTCGCCAAAACCATGGAGGTGTACCCCAATCCAGCCTCGGATGTCCTTTCGGTAGATGCCTCTGCACTTGGACCGCTTAAAGAGGTGATTGTCAGTGACGTACTTGGCAGGCAATACGCCGTACAGTTTAGCGATAAACAGCTCGATATCTCAATGCTTCCCGTGGGGCAGTATGCGCTCCTTTTATTTGATGTGCATGGAGATGCGGCGAGGAGTGTGTTCATTAAGCGCTAAGTTTTTTTAGCTGGTAAGGGAGATTTTTTGAATCGCAACGCGTGGCTGCGCCATTTTGAACAAGCGCGGTGAGTTAGCGGTATTTGAGCTCCGCTCAAACCATTTTTTTGAACCGCAAAGGAGCAAAGTTCGTGACGCTCGTTTGGGACGCGTGGGCGTTAAAAGCGATAAAATCAACCTCGGAGGGCACAGAGTTCCACGGAGAAAAGGCACTGAACATCACGGTATTTAGCCACGTGAAATCCTTTTTGTACTTGTCGATCTCCGTGGTTTAAGACGACAAATCCCGCATCCGTCTCTTATCTAACAACACAGTGATCCAGCGGTGAGGAACGAACGATCCAGTAGTGAAACGGTCAATATACTTTTTTCCGATTTCCGATTTCCGACATCCGATCCCGTGCGAAGCACGAGGACCCACGCGCTCCGCGCGGGGCATCCGATATCCAACCCTACTTCCGCTTCTTCCCTGTATTCCCAGGTTTGCCGCTCATCTTTGCTTTCAGCTTGCGCGTCTTGCGATTACCACGATTGGTTTTGGAAGCCTTGAATCCCTTTTCATGGAAGGCCCCACCTGTTTCTGGCAGCTTGGCTTCGAGGGTAGGCATGAAGATTTGTGGACGCTCTTCAGGGGTCAATTCCTTGCTAATGTCAACTTCTTCAGGAAATTCTAAGCGCTCGATCTCAATACGCATTAAGCCTTCGATATTGGCGAGCTGACCGAGTTCTTTTTGCGTGAAAAACAAGATGGATTCACCCTTCTTTTCCATGCGACCGGTACGACCAATTCGGTGGATGTAATTCTCTGGCTCGCCAGGAGCATTCATGCTAATTACGTGACTAATGTCTTCGATATCTAGTCCGCGACTTACTAAGTCGGTAGCAACGAGAATACGTTTATCACCACTTTGAAAATTACGCAAGGCACGGAATCGGGCGTTCTGCGCCTTGTTGCCATGAATCACTGTCGAGTGACCAGGGTAGAGAGTCTCTAAACGTTCGAATACGACGTCTGCAAGACGCTTGTTTGGTGCAAAAACCAAGACCCGCTCAAATCGATCAGCGTCAGCGAGGATATGTCCGAGTAAATTGAGTTTAGTATAAAAATTCTCCGCAGGGTAGGCGAGTTGATGAATTTTCTCAAGTGGCGTTCCTGAACGTGCAGCTGTTACATACAACGGGAAATTGAAAATGTCTTCGATGATCATTTTTACATCTTCGGACATCGTTGCCGAGAACATAAGATTCTGTCGTTTTGGCGGAAGCAGATCCAATAAATTCATCAACTGCGGCCGAAAACCAAGCTCGAGCATTTCATCAATTTCATCAATGATGAGCTTTTTCAAATGACGGAATTTGACTGTTCCTGTCATCATGATATCCAACAAACGTCCGGGAGTGGCGACAAGCACATCGAGTCCATCTTGCAAGGTCAATTGTTGCGTAACAATGCTCGATCCACCATAGATGCCGACGGTCTCTACAGTCATGTAGGCTGTCAAAAGCTTGATCTGCTCGACGACTTGCTCCACCAGCTCGCGCGTGGGCACGATGATTAAAATCTGCGGATATGGATGCTTGGCAAACTTCCATTGGCGCAAGGCCGGCAAGAGATAAGCGAGTGTCTTACCTGTACCCGTTTGTGCAATACCCACTACATCTCGACCGCTCATGACGGCAGGAACGGCAGCCATTTGGATACGCGTTGGTTCGACGAGCCCCATTTCATCTATGGCATTCCATAGTTGCTTGTTGAGGTTCAGGTCACGAAATGTGGGTGCTTGTTCTTCAGCCATTGGGTTGCAAATGTACAGCCTTAGAGCGTGGCTAAACGATTACATTCGCGGCCGATGGAACCTATGGGCGCAACCGATATAATCCTATTTGGCATTCGCCTCCAAGAGATCGATGTGATCTTGACAGATTTGCTCTGGTCGGCTGTATCACTAATCTGTTTCATACGTCTCACGAGCATGAAAGCTCGTCTCTCAGAGGCTGGTAATTGGTTCAGGTGGATGTTTCTACTCATGGCGATCGCCGTATTCTTGGGCGCATTCATGGGACATGGGTTTCAATACCTACTAGGTAAAGAAGGCAAGTATCCTGGTTGGATCATCAGTATGTGGGGAGTTGCCTGCATGGAAAGGTCGGCCATTATGTTCGCGGGCGAGCGGGTGAGTGCAAAACTCGGTCGTATCATGAGCGTCGCCAACATTACCGAACTGGTTCTCTTTCACGGGCTAATTCTATACTTCGGCAGTTTTTATCTGGTTGAGGTTCATGCAGCCTATGGCCTTGTTGTCATCGCATTCCCTCTGCATTTTTTGGTCTATCGCAAGACCAAGTCAAAGGCCAGTAAGCACGTATTGATTGGAATCGTGGTCGCAGCCACTGCGGTGGTTGTCCATTTGACGGAATTCTATTTGCACCCAGTGTGGTTTAATTACCATGACGTGAGCCACGTAATTTTGGCGGTGGCTACGTATTTGTATTATTTGGGTGCGCGGCAGATGTTGAAGGGCTAGGTTTTTTAATCGCGTAAGGGCTGTCTCGATAAAGTTGAATCGCAACATATGGTTACGCCTCAGGCTGGCTAACGCGTGTTTTTTTTAACCGCGAAGTCGTCCTGCGAGATCTACGTGCTTCGCACGGGACTACGCAAAGGAGCAAAGTTCAAGACGCTCATTTGGAATGCGTGGGCGTTAAAAGCGATAAAATCAACCACGGAGGGCACAGAGTTCCACGGAGAAAAGGCACTAAGTGTCACGGCATTTAGCTGCGTAGAATACCCTTTGTACCCGTCGATCTCCGTGGTTTAAGACGACAAATCTAGCATCCGTCTCTTATCCAACAACGCAGCGTTACAGCAATGAGGAACGAACGATCCAGTAGTGAAACGGTCAACGTACTTTTTTCCGAAATCCGAAATCCGAAATCCGACATCCGAAATCCGAGATCCGAAATCCGAAATCCAATATCCGACATCCGAGATCCGACATCCGACATCCGACATCCGAGATCCGAGATCCGAGATCCGAGATCCGAGATCCAATATCCGACATCCGACATCCGACATCCAAAAGCCCCCAAAAAAAAGCCCCCTCTCATCCAAAGACAAGAAGGGGCAACACTTACGTATGAAAGAGAAGCTTATGGCATAACTACTCGCTCAGTAACGAGCATGTCGTTTTGCTGGATAGTAATGAAGTGAACTCCAGGAACAGCATTCGAAAGTTGTAGAACACGACTTTCAAGACTTGCTGCATCAATACCTTCTTCGTAGAAAATTACTCTTCCGTAGGCATCAGTAATGCGGAGGATAAGTCTCTCTGGTGAAAGGTCTTCTACAGGCGTTGCAAGTTTTAGCGAAAGCTGACCCTCAGCAACTGGACTAGCAGTAAAAGTGAATGGATTAACAGCTGCACCATTTGTAACAACGATGGCATTCACACTGCGATCAAAGCATTGATCGGTGATGTCGCGGCCAAAGAAGCTGTCACCAACTCCACGAAGTACGTTGCCGTTGTGGCTGATTCCGTAGATGAAGTAGCGCTCTTCTGGAAGTGTCGAGAAGTCAAAACTCTGGTCAAACGTGACGGCAGCAATGCGCTGATCACGGCCGAGGATGAAGTATGCATATGCGGCAGTACTGGTAGAGGTAGTCGTGTAGTTGACAACAGGATTATTCACCGTTGTAATGACACGCTCACTTCCGTTAGTGAGCACTTGTCCCCCTTCAACTCCTTGACGGATCACTGTGATGAAGTCGTCTGAAAGATCGAAGCATTGATCAGATAGTGCTACGGCTGCAGCATTGTCACCGAGTTGAGCGGTGATGTCGCCAGTATAGCTTAATCCCCAAACTCGGCACACGCCTTCTGGAACAGTTCCAAAATTCAAGAAGCCATCGTCGTTAAGCCCTAGGATGTTATTGTTGTCATCCGTGATAACAAAAATGAACTCAGCATTGTCTTCTTCGCCACGTGCGCGGAAGCCAACGAAATCATCATCACCCGTGCAAACGTAGACGGTAGACTCACCGCGTTGAGTGAGAATGGTTCCACCTTCAACATTTTGGCGCGTTACCACAATCGCATTGGTTGATGCTTCATCCTTACCGCTGGTTAGGTCATCGTTAAAGAAGTCATCTCCAGGAACAACGGTGATGTCACCTGTATAGTTAACAGCGAAAATGTAGCACTCTCCTGGAGGCGCTCCAGTAAGACTTAACATCGGAGAAGCAGAAATTGATAGGATAGTGAAATCATCATCAGTGAGGAAGTAGCCTACTTCACCAGTAGTAATGGTGTAGTTGAGTTGAACGGTGATGTCGATATCGTCTCCTGGACAAGTCGTACGCTCAGTCATGCCACTTGGCATCTGAATTGAACCACTAGCCAAGCTGCCTGGATTAGTTGGAGCAATGCGATCAACAACGATTGGATTCGAAAGGTCGAAGCAACCCATGAGGTCGGTCAGGTTGTTACCAGCCATGATTCCAGTTGTTCCGTCTTCGTAACGGATGTAGTAGATGCTGCACTCACCGACACCTGCACCGTCGAGATCGAATGGCGGAGCTGGTGGAAGCGCGAGGATGTTACCAAGGTCGTCGGTGATGATCCAACCTCTGTTAGATCCGACTCCTGTTCCGTCAAGATTTACGTTGAGCGGATCAGGAACTCCGTCGACGATAATGGTAGTAGAAGTACTGCCATCATCAAGTGTGATTCCACCGCCGTTAGGCTCGTTGCGAACAACAGTAAGTGGATTCGAAAGATCGAAGTCGCCTCCGAAGTCAGCGATATTTTCGCCAGCAGCAAGGCCAGTGATTTGACCATTGAAACTCAAGAAGTAGATGTTGCACGTACCAGGACCTGCAGGGTCAAGATCGAATGGTGGAGCAGCTGGGAGACCAAGGATATTTCCAAGATCATCAGTGATTACATACGCTTGATTTTCACCAACGACAGTACCTGCTTCAACAATTACATCTAGCGGATCAGCAACACCATCGACGCAAATGGTCTGCATGGTAGAACCGTCGACAAAAGAGATAGTACCACCGTCTACGCCAGTTGGCGCAATGCGATCAACAACGATTGGATTCGAAAGGTCGAAGCAACCCATGAGGTCGGTCAGGTTGTTGCCAGCCATGATTCCAGTAGTTCCGTCTTCGTAACGGATGTAGTAGATGCTGCACTCACCGACACCTGCACCGTCTAAGTCGAATGGCGGAGCTGGTGGAAGCGCGAGGATATTACCTAGGTCGTCGGTGATGATCCAGCCTCTGTTAGATCCGGCGCCTGTTCCGTCAAGATTTACGTTGAGTGGATCAGGAACTCCGTCGACGATAATGGTAGTAGAAGTACTGCCATCATCAAGTGTGATTCCACCGCCGTTAGGCTCGTTGCGAATTACGGTTAGAGGGTTAGAGAGGTCAAAGTCACCTGCTAAATCAGACGCGTTGCTTCCTACTTCAAGGCCAGTAATTTGACCGTTGAAGCTCAAGCTCCAAATGAGACAAGTACCAGGACCTGCTGGATCAAGATTGAAAGGTGGAGCAGCTGGGAGACCGAGGATGTTACCAAGATCATCAGTGATG
>CALDUE010000061.1 GCA_937923485.1 uncultured Saprospiraceae bacterium | reverse complement strand
TGGTCGTTCACGTGGTTTTGGTTTCGTAGAGATGCCAGACGACGCCGAGGCAAATGCTGCCATCGAAAACCTTAATGATGCAGATGTCGAAGGACGTAACATCATCGTAAAAGAAGCACGTCCACGCGAAGAGCGTGGTGGTGGTGGCGGCGGAGGCGGCTACAATCGCGGAGGCGGTGGTGGTGGCGGATCACGCGGCGGCTACGGCGGCGGTGCATACGATCGTGACCGTCGAGGCGGTGGCGGTGGCGGTGGCGGTGATCGCGGTGGCTACGGCGGCGGCGGTGGTGATCGTCGCGGTGGCGGTGATCGCGGTGGCTACGGCGGCGGTGATCGTCGTGGTGGCGGAGACCGTGGCGGCTACGGTGGCGGCGGTGGACGTGATGACTACTAGTCAGCACCCAGCCATTGGATAGGTCTTCATTGAACCTGTCTACACAAGAAAGCCCAGTGCGATTGATTCGCGCTGGGCTTTTCTGTTTACTACCGACCTTACAGCCATGCAAAGCCAAAACTGCCGCAACGGAGAATCCTTAAATCTCGCTGCGCTTTCGTCCTATCTAGAGCAATCTCACCTCAATATCCGTAAGCTTTCTCATGTAGAGCAGTTTACAAGTGGTTTCTCCAACCTCACCTACCGACTCAATACTGAGCAAGGACCATTCGTCCTGCGTCGTCCTCCGTTTGGACCACGGGCAGCCAAGGCGCACGATATGCTGAGAGAATTTCGGGTGCTGAGCGGACTGCAGCCTGTTTTCGCGAAAGCTCCAAAAACATACCTCATGTGCGAGGACGAAGCTGTGATCGGCGCACCTTTCTACCTCATGGAATTGATCGAAGGGGAGATCATTCAATCCAAAGCAGGGCAAGAATCGACTCTTACACCTACAGAACGCGGTCAAGCTTCCGCTGCGTTGATACAGACGCTCGCAGACCTTCATCACTTAGATTTGACTGGCAGCGAGCTTGCGCAATTAGGAAAACCCGAAGGCTATGTCGATCGGCAAGTTGAAGGATGGATCGGGAGGTTTGAACGCGCAAAAACAGAAAATGTATCTGTACCAAAAGGTCTGTTCGAATACTTGAGGAGCGAGCAAATCGCTGATCATCCCGGTGCGCTCGTACACAATGATTACAAGTTTGACAATGTCATTTTCAAAGAGCAGGACTACAGCCAAGTGGCCGGAGTTTTGGATTGGGAAATGTGTACCGTTGGACACCCAACGCTCGATTTGGGTTTGACCCTCGCCTATTGGGCGCACAAAGAGGAGGTCGATCAAATGCCTTTTATGGGCATCAATGCAACACATCTTCCTGGGTGCTGGAGGCGCGAGCAGCTTGTTTCAGCTTACGCCAAAACCAGAGCTTTCAATACCGACGACTTACTGTATGCTTTCGTTTTCGGAAATTTTAAAATTGCCGGAATCGTGCAGCAAATCTATGCACGCTATGCAGCAGGACATACAAAGGACCCAAGGTTTGCACAACTGCATCACGTGGTCAACTACCTGATGATGAGGGCAAATCGTGCGATTTCGGTAGGAGCAATTGAGTAAACGGACGTAACTCCCCCTTTTGGATTCGCGTAAGACTAGGCATGCACTTCCTCTATGTAGTGCAAGTGTTACCATACCTATAAGTAGGTAATGCGATTGAACAAACACACGTTAGCGAATCTAACACATGAAACCTACACTCACCTGCCTAGCGGTAGGTTTGGTACTCAGCGTGAGTGCCCAAACCTCCCCCGCATACCACGAGTACATCCAGACCTACGCCAACATGGCGATCCAAGAGATGTACACCTCTAAAATTCCTGCCTCCATTACGCTCGCCCAAGGCTTGCTAGAATCTGGCGCCGGGAGAAGTACCCTTGCAATAAAGGCCAACAACCACTTCGGCATAAAATGCCACAGTAGTTGGACAGGCAAAACCATGCATCGCAAAGATGATGATCGCAATCGCCAAGGCAAGCTTATCGAAAGTTGCTTTCGCAAATACGACGATCCAGCTCAGAGCTATGCCGACCATAGCGACTTTCTCACCGGATCACGACGTTATGCTCCCCTGTTTCTTCTTCACCCTACCGACTATAAAGGATGGGCGAAAGGTTTGAAGAAAGCGGGATACGCAACCTCATCGACCTATGCGACCAAGCTTATAGGACTTATCGAGACCTACGAGCTTTATCAGTTTGATGAAGGAAGTCATGCCACGGATTACATGTTGGCTGGAACTGAAGTAGAAGTCAAAGTGAGTGAAGCCACTGCCGAGGTCGTTATTGAAGCTCCAACAGATCGTAGTCCAGCGCTCACTGGTACTTCTGTACCACCAACAGGCACGAGCTTGCCGGTGCATCAAGCAAGAATTACTGATAGAGTGAGTGTCCACGTCAATAATGATGTTGAGTACACCTTCGCTGCAGCGGGAGAAAGTTTGAGTGATGTTGCACGACGTACGCGTAGCTACAGTTCAGAATTGGTGAAATACAACGAAGAAATTCCTTATGTCATCGCGCCACTAAAGCAAGGAACGCGTATTTACCTGCAGCCGAAAAGAAAAGCTTTCCGCGGTCGTCAAAAGACGCACTATGTAAAGAGAGCTGATTCTATGCAGTCTATCGCAGATCAATATGGAATTCAGACGGAATGGTTGTACAAGCGCAACAACATGAAACCTGGAACCGAGCCTAAACCGGGTGAAAAGGTTTTCATACGCGGTAAACGTGGTAAGAATGATGTAGCTAAGCTCCGTCAAGCGGACCAGCAAAAATCTCAGTCCGCGCCTCAAAAAGTTAAAGCTGAAAAGCGTAAGTCTACTTCTGCTTCTACAACAATCAATAAAAGGCTACAGAAGCTGAACCCTAGCAAAATCTTCCCAGCGAAGAATGCCATGAAAAGCAGCGCTCCAACACGTCGCACAGAAAAAGTTGAAACGAGTAAGCCGAGCAACTCATCGAGAGCAGCCGACAAAACGCGAAAACTCCAACTGCCCAGCAAGATCTTCCCAACGAAGACATCTTCGAAGAGTAGCTCGACGAAATCAAGTCGCTATATCACAGTAAAATCAGGTGAGACGCTTTGGGGCATCAGCAACCGTGAAGGTGTAAGTGTGGGTGACTTGCGTCGCCTCAATAAGTTAGAGTCGAATACCATCCATGCAGGAAAAAGACTACGGGTGAGATAAAAACATTTTGTGTCACATTAAATATTTTCCTTATATTTGTTGAGCAAAAGCAAGTGCTATGTTCGACAACACTCCCCTCCTCAACCGCTTCCGTCCGTACTTCACGTTCAAGTACTTGATGTTGGTGCTGGTAGTCATCTTCTTCGTTCGCCACGGAATGCGCATCGACATTCACGTAGGTGAATTGGCCGCTGATGTTGCTCCTCTAAACGTAAGTCCACAGGAGCAACACCAGCGAAAAGAAGTCAAGGCGCAGTTGGCCAGCTTCAAACATCCCGTAAGTCATTCGGCTCAGGATGTGGCACGTTTGCGCAAAAACTACATAGAGACCTACGCGCCTATCGCAAAAGCGGAAATGAAGGCACACGGAATTCCTGCAAGTATTACCCTAGCACAAGGTTTGTTAGAAAGCGTTGCAGGAACCAGCAAACTCGCTCGACGCACCAATAATCATTTCGGGATTAAGTGTTTTAAGCGCTCCTGCAAGCGAGGGCACTGCTATAATTTCGAGGATGACCACCACAAGGACTTCTTCCGCAATTATGCTGATCCGGCAGAGAGTTACCACGCCCACAGCGCTTTTCTGTTGCGTGGGGGTCGCTATAAGAAACTCTTCAAGCTTTCGCCAAAAGACTACAAAGGTTGGGCAAAAGGCCTAAAAAAAGCTGGTTACGCTACCGATCCGAAGTACGCGGATAAACTGATAAGCTTGATTGAGCGGTATGGGCTAGCTGGGTATGATTGAGTTTGGAGTTCGGATGTCGGATATCGGGTGTCGGATGCCCCGCGCGGAGCGCGTGGGTCCTTGAGCTACGCACGGGATCGGATTTCGGAAAAGTAGAAAGACTATTTCATTGCTGGATCGCTCGTTCCTCGCTGCTGGACCACTACGTTGCTAGACAGGATGGAATGATTAAACGCGTCTGTTTGGCACATCCAGTCCCGTGCAAAGCCCCGCTTATCGCGTGGGTCAAGACATGAGGATCCACGTACTACGTACGGGACTTTGTGACCTTTGCTCCCTTGCGTAGACCGAAGGTCCTTTGCGATTCAAAAAAAAGTTGAGGCAGGACAAAGGCGCATTCACCACAGAGGCACAGAGCACACGGAGCAGGTTGCTGTTTTGGTAAGGACGCCTCGGCCTTTGCTCCCTTGCGCAGACCGCAGGTCCTTTGCGTTTCAATTTAGCCCGCAGGGTGCTTTGCGTTTCTAGGCGTCCCGAAAGTGCCTATCGCTTTGCGACCTTTACTCCCTTGCGTAGACCGCAGGTCTGTTGCGGTTCAATACAAATTAAACTGAGCGGAGCTCAATTAACTCTCCTTCTCAATCTTAATCTTCGCCTTCTCAGCAGCCTCATCCTCACGCATACCATCGCGAATTTCTCCTTCGATGCTAGCACGCGCCGTATTAAACTCACGGATGCCTTTACCAAGCCCTCTCATAAGCTCAGGAATCTTCTTACCACCGAAGAGCAGGAGTACGGCCATAAAGACGAAAAACATTTCTTGAACACCGAGTCCGAAAAGGAAAAGAGATTGCATGACTGTATACTTGTAACTCAAAGGTAAGGCGAACGATCGTAACCAAAGCGTTTGTCTTACGTCAAGATACAACACAAACGCTGAAAGCAGGTCAAGGATTACTTCTTGAGGCCGATTTCACGTAAACGCTCATCGAGATACGCACCAGCCGTGATTGG
>CALDUE010000060.1 GCA_937923485.1 uncultured Saprospiraceae bacterium | reverse complement strand
CACTATCAGCGCGGAGAGCATGCACAGGCAAAGCTTGTCCGCGTAATCCATGGAGAGGTGCTCGATGTCGTCGTTGATTGTCGTCCAGACTCCCCTAGCTACGGCCAGCATCATTCAGTACTGCTAAGCGGAGAGCTGAAGAATCAATTTTACGTTCCGCGTGGTTTTGCCCACGGATATGTCGTACTCAGCGAGACGGCACTCTTTGCGTACAAGTGCGACAACTTTTATGCGCCAAAATCTGAAGGAGGTCTCAAATTCAATGATCCGAAACTCGGAATTGATTGGAAGATTGACATGTCTGAAGTACAGCTAAGTGAGAAGGATGCAATTCTCCCAAATTTTGGAGAGCACCTTGCAGCACTTTAATCTTTAGGGCACAATTCATATTAGGTTTTGCATTTATGTAAGTCTCATCTTTGCAATCCAATTAACTAAGGTTTTGGCGAAAGCCCTAAACCCTTCAATTCTATTCCCATGCGTATTCTCATCACTGGAGCAAACGGACAAGTAGGAACGGCCTTGCGCCGCACACTTACGAATCCATCTTATGAATGTCTTTTCACAGATCGTGACGAGCTCGACATGAGAGACGAGGATGCAGTGCGGGAGAAAGCACTTTCCTATAAGCCGCAAGTAGTCATCAATTGTGCGGCTTATACCGCAGTAGACAAGGCTGAAAGTGATACGCAGGCATGCGTAGAGATCAACCAAGATGCAGTGCGTGTTTTGGCGGAAGCTTGTACTTCAATCGATGCCCGCTTTATTCATATTTCAACGGATTACGTTTATCACAACGATAAAAATCGACCTCTACTAGAGAGTGATCCAACTGATCCGCAGAGTGTCTATGCGCGAACGAAGTTGGCAGGAGAGAAAGAGGCTCTTTCAGCTTGCGCCAAAACCACCATTCTTCGTACGAGCTGGGTATTCGGTCTTGAAGGAGGTAATTTCGTACGGACGATGGTTCGCTTGGGAAGCGAACGTGACGAACTAAATGTAGTGAGTGACCAAATCGGCGCCCCGACCTTTGCGGATGACATCGCCCGGGCTATTTTACATGTAATCGAAACTAAAGATCTAAAGCCTGGAACGTACAACTACGCTGGGCTTGGGGTAGCTTCTTGGTATGATTTCTCAAAAGCGATCATGGAAACTTATGGGCTCACTTGCACCGTAAATCCAATCCCCACTAAACTCTACCCAACTCCAGCAGCAAGACCGCATTACAGCGTGTTAGACCTTCAAAAGGCTCAAGCTGGGAAGTTCCCATTTCGTCACTGGCGCGACGCATTAGCAGACTTCCACGCGCGTGATGCAACGACATAGGTTAAAATCACGTTGAGGTTGTTATTACCTTGCCGCAAGTGACTTTACCTACCACCTTTCGTGTATTCCTTTTCACACTCCTCGTAATAGCTACGAGTACGTCGCTGTTTGCCACGCACAATCGAGCTGGAGAAATCCGTGTAGAACAGCTTTCTGGTCTATCGGTACGAGCTACCATTGTTACGTATACAGCCTTTCAAGGCAATTCCAACGATGCCGATCGAGACTCCCTTCTTATTGAATGGGGCGATGGAACCTCGGAATGGGTGATTAGAGAAAATGGTCCAATCGTAGACGGATTTCCAAACGGAGAGCGCCTCGGCGACAACATCAAAGTGAACATCTACATCGCCACGCATACTTATAGTGGTCGCGGACAGTACATCATCGGCATGCAAGACCCGAACAGGGTCGATAATATCCGCAACATCAACAATGGAGGTAGTACGGAAGTCCGCTTCTATATCCGAACGGTCTTTACCTTTTTAGATGCAAACTTTCAAGGACCGAACTCGACGCCTGAACTACTACAACCACCAATAGACAATGGCTGTGTGGGGCAACGCTTTACGCACAACCCAAATGCCTTTGATCCAGATGGAGATTCCCTGGTGTATCGCCTTGGAACCCCACTCCAAGCTGAAGGAATCCCCGTCCCGAACTATCAATCTCCGAGTGAATTTGGAGGCGTTGGCGGCGCTTCTTTCTTTACGATTAATGAGATCACTGGTACCTTAACGTGGGATAGCCCACGGCGTGAAGGCGACTACAATGCAGTGATTTTGATCATCAGTTATCGGAACGGTCAACCGATCGATACGACGACTAGAGACATGCAGATTTCAATCGAGACTTGCGATAACATTCCTCCAGTCGTGGTGGTCGATAATGAGTTTTGCCTCATCACCGGTCAGTCCTTAACACTCGATCCTGTGGCCACCGCTCCGATAGATGAACCTGATCAAATGGTGCGCCTAGAAGCAACAAGTGCCACACTTGATTTAGCGCTCTCGCCCGCGACTTGGAACGGTGATGAATTGTTCCATCCCCAACCTTGGACCCGACAATATGCCTGGACTACGGTCTGTGAACACACAGACCGCAATCCCTACAACGTCATCTTTAAAGCGACCGATGATTTCCGTTCGAATCTTGGCGGTGAAACGGATTTGAGTCGACTTGAGGTAGTTCGAATTAAAGTGAGCGCTCCACCGCCGAATGACGTGCAGATTGAAGCGGAGAATGGTTTAATTGATTTGGACTGGGAAGCTCCCTACGTATGTGAAGATGCAGCCGATGATTTCTTCTTCGGTTTCAGTGTGTGGCGGCGCGAAGGGAGTAATCCGTTTCCTTTTGACTCTTGTGTACAAGGTCTGGCGGGACGTGGATATACTCGAATTTCTACCCAAACAAACGATATCGAAGGAGGCCGCTATGTATTCACAGACGATAACATAGAACGTGGTCGCACGTATTGCTACCGCATTTTAGGGCAGTTCGTTCGATTTACGGCAACGGGACGTCCATTCAACCTTGTTGAGAGTATCCCGAGTGTGGAGGTGTGTATTCAATCGTCTCGTGACTTACCGCTCTTGACACGAGCCGATATTCTTAGTACCGATCCTGCCACAGGTTCTATCGATGTGCGCTGGACTCCACCGCTGGCCTCCGATTTAGATACAATTGCCAATCCAGCTCCCTATACCTATGAGATCTTGAGAAGCAATGGCATTGGCACGAGCAACTTTATCCCTATTCCTGGAACACTGAACACCTTTACGAGCTTCGCAGCTCTGCAAGGTGATACCATGTTTGTCGATCAGAATGTAAACACCGTGAGCCAAGGGTACACGTACGCCATCCGCTTCACAGCTAATGGCAGTGACAACGGTATCGCACCACTCCCCTCTTCTACCATTGATTTAAGTGTGGCTAGTACAGACCAGCTAAACACGTTGAATTGGACTTCAGAGACTTCTTGGGAGAACACACGCTATGCTGTGTTGCGTGAACGTACGACGGGAGGCTTTGATACCCTTGCGTCTGTGACAAATACCACTTTCGCAGATGATGATGTGGTGAATGGAGTTGAGACCTGCTACAAGATTGTTGGATTCGGCACCTATGGTGTCTCGACGATTCATTCGCCATTGATCAACAATAGTCAGGTTGTCTGCGGTGTACCTATAGATACGGTTGGCCCATGCCCGCCAAACTTGAATGTCGCTACAATTTGCGATCTACTAGAAGATCAGCAGAATATCCGTCCGCCTTTTACCAATACCCTTTCCTACAACTTCAATGGGGACTGCGAGCCTGCTGATGATTTAGCGGCTATTCGTTTCTATGAATTGACGGATTCTGCTGGAACCGGTCGCACCTTACTCGGAGAAATTGATTTCCTGATCGATACAACTTTCTTAGTTCCTGATCTGCTAGAAATCGCCGCTTGCTATGCGGTTGCGGCAGTCGATTCTGTGGGCAATGAAGGTCCGTTGTCTCCTAGTGTTTGCGTAGAAAATTGTCCGTTCTATCTCTTGCCCAATGTGATTACTCCAAATGGGGACAATCAGCACGATGTGCTGCGTCCTAGAATCAACCGGTTTGTAGAGCGCGTTGATTTTGTGCTATACAACCGTTGGGGTGAATTGATGTACCAGACCGAAGATCCTAATCTTGGTTGGGACGGCACGAACCTCAATGGAGAGCCTGTTTCTGATGGGACGTACCTCTACTCTTGTGAAGTGTTTCAGCGCTTGCCGGGAGGTGAGGTTGAGCGCATAGCTGGTGAGGCTTTGAACGGGACGATTGAGGTGTTTCGGGGAGGACAGTAAAAATTCGGTGATTGATAGTTGCCACTTTTACTGCGAACCGGTGGTTCGACAGTACAGTGCCAATCGTAAACTTGCAGTCTGTTTATTCGTTCTCTATTCTCACTTACACCTACTACCTTGTTTACCGGAATCATCAAAGCCTTGGGTACCATCACCGCGATGGAGCGCGAAGGGAGCAACATTCATGTCACTGTCGAATCAGCTTTAGCAGGTGAAGTGAGCATTGATCAAAGTGTGGCTCATGACGGAGTTTGTTTGACGGTCACCTCAACTTCTGCTTCCGCCAAAACCCATACAGTTACGGCTATTCAAGAGACATTAGATCGCTCTACATTGGGTGAATGGGAAGTAGGCCGAGAAGTAAATTTAGAGCTCGCCATGCAGGCTGGTGCGCGATTGGATGGTCACATGGTGCAAGGCCACGTGGATACGACGGGTGCATGTCAAAGTGTAGAAGACGTCGACGGCAGTTGGAACTATCGTTTTCAGTATGAGGCTCATCCTGAGCGCATCTTGGTAGACAAGGGAAGCATATGTATCAATGGCGTTAGTTTGACGGTAATCGACCCAACGATTGATTCATTTGGCGTTTCGATCATTCCATATACCTATGAGCACACGACGTTCAAAAATTTACAACCCGGTTCGAAGATCAATCTAGAGTTTGATGTAATCGGGAAGTATGTGGTGCGGTATGCGCGCTTGTATGGAGAGGGGGCGTGAGATTTGGGATGTGGGATTTCGGATTTCGGATTTCGGATTTCGGATGCTTATAGGAACGTCGTTTCAGATTACGGAAAAGTAGGAAGGCCGATTTGCTGCTAGTTCTTCGTGGCTTGACAGTCAGCAGGAAATAGTAAAATACTCTTAAGCAGCGTAGCTGCAGCGCGATTAAAGCCTACGCGTACTGAATGAGCGTCATGATTCTGCGCGCTCTGCTCCTCTGCGAAGTTGCACAGCAACGACCGTTTGC
Source organism: uncultured Saprospiraceae bacterium (assembly GCA_937923485.1). GTDB lineage: Bacteria > Bacteroidota > Bacteroidia > Chitinophagales > Saprospiraceae > CALDTK01. The sequence continues at coordinate 36,328 of CALDUE010000060.1, read as the reverse complement.
GTTGAAGTAGGCGGAGTTGCCCCAGTAAGCGTCCATGAAAATGAACTAGGATTGCGACCAGACTGATTATTTAACGTAATCTGTTGACCAACACAAAGCTGGGTAAAGAGGACCACACGTAGGCATACTATTTGAATATGTAGAACGGCCAATTCCCATCCTTCTCCATTGATGCTTCATCTTTCTTCATCAACTCGTTCGTTTATTGTTTTTGTAGCCTTGCTGATTGTTACGATTGGCATAGGCAAATGGATTACCCACAGAAGCCTAGCTGCACAAGCGAGTGATGCTCTAGTCATTGACATCGCAGGAAAACAGCGAATGCTAAGTCAGCGGATTTTGGCCTACAGTGCTTTGCTGTACCTCGAAAATTCTACCTCCGATTGCAGAGAAGAATTGGCCAAAGTTGTACAAGAATGGCAAACTGCTCACAAGGATCTATTGGAGGGGAACATTGATCGTGGTATTCCCTTACAGCATTTAGCGCACAGGCAATCTTTAGCTGAGCTCACTCCGCTCATCGACCTGAGTGTGCAGGATGTCGAAGCGCTGATGAGACAGGAAGAGGTCAACTTTGCGAGGTTTCAGAGCAATATCAATACTTACCTCGTGGAGATGAATGCTGCGGTGGCTGAGCTTGTTCGTGCTTCAAATGAGAAGGCAAAACATGCTCAGCTAATCAGTTTACTGGTCACCGGTGCACTCTTGGTCATACTATTTAGCGTAGTAATCTTCGTTTTGAGGCCTTATCATGAGAAAAACGCTTCTTTGATCAAGGCGCTCAAGATCCAGGATCAAAAAATGCATAGGCAAGTTCGCGATTTAAAGGAAGCGAACGAAGGGCTAAATCAATTCATGTATGTGGCATCCCATGATATGAAAACCCCACTTCGTAGTATAGGAAGTTTTGCAGCGCTCATCCAGCGCAGGTACGCAGAACAAATACCAGACGAAGCGTATGAATATTTCGAATTCATAAAAAAGAATGCTACGGCAATGAGTCAGGTGCTAGACGACTTAGTCGCCTTCAACAGAGCCGGTGAAAAAAGGAAGACAGAAGTCATTGATCTTGACAAGATTATTAGCCAAATAAAACTAAACTTGGCTGCGGACATCTCTCAAAATGAAGTTATTCTTACTGCCGACCGCTTAGGAAAAGCGAAGGGATCAAAAGTGGTCGTTTCTCAGATTCTTCAAAACTTGATCCTAAACGCTATCGTCTACAGGGATTACAAGCGCGTTTGTCGTATTAAAGTGACGAGGCAAGACACCGCGGGAGGCAGTATACTTGTCGTGAAAGATAATGGAGTTGGACTGGACAATGCTTTCATAGACAAAGTATTCCTTCCGTTCCAACGTGTTGGGGAACTCGATCGTCCTGGTTCTGGTATCGGCCTTGCAATCTGTCGAAAGATGGCTAGAAGCATGGGTGGTGACATTACTTACCGAGGCAAAATCGGCGTTGGAACAAGTTTCTATGTAGGCCTAGATTGTGTACCAGAGTTTGTCGAGGAAAAGACGCTTGAGACGGTTTAGAGCTATCAGACCTTATCAGCATATCTAAGACACTGCGCTTTCACTACTCCTAGTGCAAATCGATCTGTGCGAGAAATTGCGCGTACAAACTCCTTAGCTTCTTCTAATTCTTCGCCCTCTAGTTGAGTCTTACGTAAGGTGAGTTGACGAATCAACTCTACCCCGCTCGATGTAGGTTTTGCCGAAAGGCTATAGGTCAAATACGATGTTGCAAATACTTTTCGCTCAGGTAATTGCGTGATACGCATTCCTGATGGGGCAATGAATCGGACGGTATCGCGACGCACACTCGCCTCATCAAGTTCGAAGAATTCTTTGGCAGCCAATAAATCGGTGAGTGTGCGAGACGGCGTCTGAAAGTCAAAAGCTGGAAGCAATAGTCGTGTGCCCAATTGTTTAGCATAGGTAGGAATCGAAGCTTCGATTACAACGGTCGCTTCTGGATTAAGTACCCCAAATGGAATGTCGTAGTTTATGCGTAAGTCGTTTAGGGTATGGGAATAGAGTTTACGTACAGTTCGGCGTTGCTCGTTTGCAGTCTCACTTTGTAGCATGATTGGTAAATCCAGCCTATTCCCTCGCCTCCATTGTTTTTGCGAAAGCTGAACTGAACCATCTTTAGCAAGCGTCAACGTGCTGTTACGTACGAGTAAATTTTCAGATGGAAGTAAACCAGAGGTACGCACTAATGATCCACCGTCTTTATCAATCCACAGGGCGTATCGGCCCGACGCGGCACTTGAAATGTAACCAGGAGACGTACGTTGACTTGTGCATTCGAGCCAAACGGTATCCTGCTCTATCGGTACAGCAAGCATTGCATGATTCATTTGGCTAGCGCTTACAAAATCAGGAAAACGAATCTCTCGATCTTGTACCCCGATGACACAATAAGACGCATTAACGCCGACCGCGTCTAGCAGTAAGCGCGTGTAATTGGTCAGCGCCTTACAGTCACCATACCCTGTCTCATGCACTTCCGCAGGAGACACTGGCTGCCAGCCTCCAATACCAAGTTGAATAGAAACGTAATGAGAACGCTTTTGTACAAAATCATAGATAAGGGCAATTTTTTCCTCATCTGTTTTAGCATTTTGAACCAACGATTCAACTTCCTCGATAGCGGATGGAGGAAGTTCGCCTGCTGCAGCAATCAGTGAGGAATTCCAAGCGGCCATATCAGACCATGTAGTAAAGGTCCCAACAGTTCCATCCATTTGAATAACCTTTGGAGCTAAGAGAATTGCCGGACCAGTAACAAATAAGTCACTTTGATTGGTCTTGGATTTCGATCGAAGGTTTTGCAGCGTAAATGCCTTAGAACCTGCAGAGTTATTTACCGTGAATAAATCTTTGGGATCAATAAGTTTATATTGAATCAGGTTTTCAGGATCCTGCAAGGTTAACTTGGCAGACTTAAGCACTACACCTCCTGGATATCGGTATGAAACAGTAGGCAGTCCTACTGTTTCCAGATATTTAACGGAGCTCCAGAACGTATATATTGTTGGATACTGGTCCGGAAAATCAAGTTCTAGTATCTTGTAACGGTCGTCGACCGCGATAGAAAATCCATCATAATATGATCTATCTGAAATGTTTTTCTTTTTGGCTTTTATAGCTTTCTTATCACTAGGTGATTGCAGCGTACCGGAGAGTTCAGTGATTTCCGTTTGTGGATCATAGAAAACATAGAAAGATCGAAAATACTGAGCAGCCTCTCTATTATTCACCTTCACGACGAGGCGCTTATTGTGAATAAAAGTTCCATCTAGTAGTGCCTCAAATGATTGCTCATTTTCTAGTATTTCGGCATGCATTAGTTCTGCTTGCGCCAAAACGCACTGGGAAAAGATAACTAAAGTAATCGAGGTCCAAAATATCCGCACGACAGCTCGTTGTATATACATACTAGTTGGGCGCTAAGCTGATATACTCCTGCTCCTTTTTCGAGAGCATTTCAAACATCGAGCGAAGCCCTTCGTACTGTTCTGGGCCATGCACCAACTGCCTGACATGTAAGCTTTGTGAAATGGTCATCCCGTCTTCAGTTTCAGCCGTCGTATACTGATACATGCATTTTCCGTCCGGAGTTTTCACTACGAGTGACTCTGGTATCGTTTCCAAGTGAAAATCTTCTGGAAGCTTTAGATTTACTTCTCTAGATTGAATAATGCCATAAGGAAACTCTACAGGATATGTCCGGTTTTCTTCAGCAAAAGGATTTTTTTGCCATGCACCATCAATAGATGGTGAAAATGCTGCAATGCCATCGATGGAAGGAAGCTTTTCTTTTCGTTTCACTTCCGTAAGAATTCGGAACTTCATACGCCCGGTATTTTCTACCTTGATAACCTTGACGTCGTAATCCTTCAGAGGTTCGTACTTATCGGTATCGAAGGTATACTTACCATTCTCCACTTTAATGAAATCCAAGGTAGAATTTCCGGCCATGAGAATAGTTACTTCTCCAGATACGTCGAGTGAAGAATTCATCACTAAGTTGGCAATGAATTGAGACATACCAATTGCAGCGGTATGCAAGTCAACAAATTGACCATCCTTCCTATCTAGCAAAAGTCCTTTTCCATTCAGGTCATACAAGGGCAACACACCAGGAGCACTTGGGAGTTGTGATGCATCTGCATAAACGTAACGATTCCCTTTACGTACGGCACAGATCATATGTCGCAGGTTCTGCGTGCTTGGCAACTCTTCTACAATACTTCCGTATTCCCGTTCACTAATGATTAATGGCATTGCCTCCATACCCAATGCATTGCATAGGCCTACTAGTAGTATATTGATCTGGGCAGAATTACCATCTCCACGACCAACAGTCTTTTGAGGTTTTTCTCGAGCGTTAGAGCTAATAAAACCATTGCTAGAAACTTTATTAGTCACTTGACCAAAAGCCCAATCATACTTAGTCATCAGGTCATCTGTCCCAGCGTAAGACTCAGCCCACTCTTGGTAAAACTTACTACCCTTCATGGCTTCTTTGTAGCCGGTGTTATCGCGCATCAGGTCCGCTACCTCGACCCACGTGGTTGTATATTCTTTTACCGCACCACCTGGAGCGGCGTATTGAGTCAGTTCAAAAGAGATGTTAGATCTAAAGTTATCAATAGAAGACACATAAGGCTCCTCTTTGATAGAGGGTACCTCAAGTGCCCAGAAAGCCATGTCCGAGCTATATATCGAGTTATTATTGATTGAGCCCGTCCTAGACTGATCAATCTCTCTATAGATTGGAACTCTCCCCGTAAAAGAGGCCGCGTAATTAAATATTGCGGGATTGGCTAGTTCGATAAGGGCTGACTGAACAGGTATATTTTCTTGAAAATAAAATCGATCAAGTCTGCGGATATAGTCAGACTGCAACGAATAGGAAAGGTCTAATACACTTCCATCTTGTACTCCAGCAAAACTGAAGGAAATTTCTTCGTAATTCTCGTTGACCCTCTTCCGAAAGATGTTTTCTTCTTTAACTTCGTTTCGATCGACCCCTGTAGCTGTTTTGGTTAGCGTCATGGCTTTCAACTTCCGAATATTATTCCCTTCAGATTGACCTTTAGGACTATAAAACGATAAGCGTACGGTAGCATGGTCAGTACCCTGACGATCGAGGATACGCACAATGCGGCGATGATCAGAAACGAGCTGCCAACGCACCTCTGAATCTTCTGTGAGCAAGGCCTCTACATTCTTGGCAATCACGTAGGCGTGTACAGAGCTATCGCCCGCGTATGGATTTTGACTAAACCAGTTGAGGTCATGTGTACCAAAAGGAGGGAGGTCGGCAGGTTTAGGCGGTTGTTTTTGGCTCCAAGCGAGCAGAGAATACATTAATAAGGTGGCGAGCACTGCGCTTTTCGAAAGGATTCTTCGCTTGATCATTTGAATACTTGAACGGCTAATAGGATATTGATGCCCTTACCCTTAAAGGAAGCGTGATAGCGGACAGCCATACAAATATAGGATATTTTATAATAGGTTTCTTGGGCACTGGACTAGGTATAAATTAAGATGAGAACTGTAAGACTCGGGGGTTAAAATCTGCCCCCTCATAACTCATTGATAATCATATACATTAAATTATCGTCCGGATGAACACTTGTACGAGGTTCACTATTGGAAGCATGTTTTGCTAGCTAAGAGCTACAGGCAAGTAGTCTAGTGTTTGTTGCTGAGCAAGCATAAGTTCTTCGCTAGTCTAAACCTAGTGTCTACGTTGTATAACGGGCGTCAATAGGCTTCATTTAGCTAGTATTGACAGTTCATGAAAAAGTATTCAAAGCCACAGGACTGCCTACGAACGCCAATAATTTAGGTGTGAACTGCATAAATCTAGCATTGGAACCGCCTAAGCTTGCCGAATAATATTGCTGAAAAGAGTACATTAACCACACGATAGCCAGATATACATTAGCAATCACCGCAATAAGACTGTAACTCTCCAGAAATACGGATAGAGTGACATTCTGTGACAGCTTAGTTTACTTCTGGATCTTCGGTCTCAAAAATTGAGTTATCAATTCAAAAACTTCAGTCTACTTAAAATTATGTCCACTCAAAACAGTCAAGAAGCAAACCCCTCTACCGAAGGCCTAGAAATTCTTTACATAGAAGATACGGCGATGATAGCCCAACGAACCAAGCAAGAGCTTCATGAGCTTGGATATAGTTGCGTTGATCATTGTAAGTGTTGGCCGAGTGCCCAAGAATTACTTTCAGAGAGAGGTTCAACTTACGATGCTGCCATTATTGACGTAGAACTAAAGAAAAGTCCTGTAGATGGCATCGATGTCGCAGGTATACTTCATGCACGCTACGCCATGCCTATACTTGTAGTTACAAGTTATAGTGACGAGCGCACCATCGCGAGATTAGAGGCAATTCCTAAAGCAGGCTACATCTTAAAACCGGCGACGGGTACACAGATAGATGCAAGTTTACGCAGGTTATTGACAATAAATGACCATTCAGCTTACGCCAAAACTCCAGATACCAATCCGAGAGCTCAAAGACTAGCGAATCAGCGTATAGATATGCCTTTGATCAACTTCAGAGCAGCTCATGCGGAGAAATTCCCATTTGAGCAGCTGCTCTACATACAGGCGGATCAAGGACAAGTCCTCTTACACACGATTGAAGGAAAAAAGAAACCTTTATCAATGGGCATGGATAAAGCCATCAGCTTTTTCGGGCGAGATGATTTAATCCGCGTGCACAAAAGTTATGCGGTCCCCTATCATGCGATTAAGCGGGTTGCACATAAACATGTAGAGTTGATTAACGGCACTCAAGTGAGTGTTGGAGATCGGTATCGGGATGGATTGCGCTGAGACGCTAAAACTCTAAGATTAATTTCAGCAACAGCGAGGAAAGGAAAGCAAATTAAACATGCCCAATCTAGATTAACTCAAATTCGCTGTTCTTATACCATCAACCCCTAAAACATCCGTAAGCATCTCGCTTCACCTCCTTTAGCAATTGACCGAGGTCTCGACTCTCAGGGAATGGTTCGTATAGCACCCATTTTAGTGTCCCGCGCATCCAATAGAGTCGCCAAGTGTCAGACTTTTTGATGTATTTCAACTTAGCAAAGGCGTTATACATAACATGTTCGGGATCCTTAACAAAAGGCCTCCGCTCAAAAATTTTTATACCGTCATCATCATGAATTGCGCCAACATCCAATTTATCACGGATATCTTCTGGGGGCCTAATAGATTTGATAAACTCGGACAGTATGTTAGGGTCGGAATGGCGAGGCATTAGGTAAATTTTAGTATCGTTCAGGTAATAAACAGAGGCAAAAATGAAGAACTTCCTTTGCTATCACCACTTGCCGCAATCTTTCCCATGCATAGGGCATGGAGGCGCGTTTTTATCCTGCTCTTCCCAAATACGAATCTTTTCTTCAAACGGAAGGGCGTTGAATTTTTCCGCCTCCGCTTTCTCTTCTGAGGTGGCCGGGGTAAAGCCGAACGGATCACCATCCCCTTGGTAGAAACGCTCTTCTGGAAAGCTAGGATCACCGCCTTGAGCAACAAAATCCTTTTTGCTTGTGTATTGAAGACAAGAACAGTACATACCCCAATCGCAGCCTACTTGACTTCCAGTGCAACCATCTTGTGTGAAGCCACCATTGTCTGTAATTTTCGATTTTCGCTGAGCTAATTTTAAGACTACCTCATACTTAAGTCTAGGTGGATAATCTTTAGGACCGCCATAACTAGCTCCATGCATGGCCAAGGTTGGAATGAGTTCTTCGTTGAGCGCTTGCAGCTGATCATCACTTAGCGTATCCGCAGGAGGAATAGCCTCTAGGTCAATCCCGATACGTTGAGCGATGGTTGGCATAGACTCATCGGGCCCGCGCATAAACGCTTCTATACCTTGAATATGTTGGTCTGCATCAAAAGATTCTGGGCGGTGCTCAAGAGAAATTAAAGACTCCGCCCTGCTCTGTGTAAAGATATCGTGTGCTCGATCACCAACAGCACCTGCAAAGTTGCACCGATACCCTAGCATGTGTTCACGTTGATGTAACAGGTTCTTTGCTGCAAGTTGACCGCATCGGCGAAGTCGTATTTCTGCAAAATCTAAGATGAGTTGATTAAGGTAGCGCATAGCGATTAAATTAGGAGAATCTAAAATAAGACACTATACCTAGCTTATACTCACTAACTGAAATTAAATTATGTAAAATCAGCTTGCTTCAATTTTTGCATAGCAAAATGCCTATCTGTCTCATGCAACTATGCAACCTCAACCTATCGAATAAGTAAACTTAGGAAGGGTAAGTTTACAGCAGCATTTAAGATTAAATGAGGTCCATATGCGGAGTGACTCAGCTCTCAGGTATTTCAGGTTAATAGTTTCAACAAGTAGCCAATACTACCCCACCAACGCCTCTTGTAATCCCGAACGGTACACGCGCCCAATTGGTAATTCTCTTCCATTTATTAAGACCAACTCCCCGCACCTTACCGATTGAATCGCATGAAATGGAACAGCAAAACTCCTGTGAATTTGAAGTAAATCATTGCGATGAAACTCCTTAATCGCCAAACAAATACCCATATCTAAAGTGCAGCGGGTTCCATCACGAAAATGAACATCTGTGTAGGCTCCGTCGGCAGCTAGATAGGAGACCGACTCAAAGTCAATGCGTTGAAGTGTCTTCGCATTTTTCTTGACAAAAATCGTCTTTCGACGACCGCTGGCCAAGTAATCATGCAGATACGATGGTGGTTGATAGATAGTCATATGGAGAAAGGTTCAAAGGTTTAAGTTTTGCAAGCCTGTTACCCAATGCGTTAACGTAAGATTGAAGAGAACGTATCTCCCCTGTCCCTTATTTATCGCAATTCCTAGTCTCTAGCGTAAACTCAACTGCTGGAAAATCTATTCTGCAAAACGTTAATAGAGTTCAGCTACAGTTTCAAAGTTCGGTATAATCTAGGAGCGATGAGGTATAACTTTAGTTATATTCTGTAGTACAATTCATACGTAACGGTAGTCTTTTCGAACCGTGGAATTTGCAGAGGGTCCTGATATTTGCCCAACCTGATCGTGTCTACCAATACAACTCTACCCCTAAATTCAATTGCTTACAACCAAGCGCTCGAATTCGGCAGTAGAAGGTATATGACACTATGGAAGCCAACTGTTCAATAAATTGACCATTCACAAACCCATACTCGCTCAGCCATTGAAATGACTGAACAGTCATCGGGCTGGGGATATAAGAACGAGTTTTGGCGAAAGCTGAATGACTGAAGGAACATATAAAAATGACAGAAGAAATTACAGAATGATATTGCTAAAGTTTTAAGCTCATCATTCCTCTAGGCTAGCAAACTTCTGCACGGACATCAAAAGGGGTTACAAACTGTACCGTTTATTCGACTACAACCTTCACGTGCTCTACCCTACCAGATAACAATTCAATGCGTGCAAAATAGGCACCGCTAGGAAAGTGGTCTTCACCTATTCGAAATTCTTGATTGCCTTTTGCCGCGTTTCCGCCGACAAATTCGAGCGGAAGCGTCGTACCATTGACGGTAGTGAGCATGAGCGTCAGCACACTATCTCCAGTAGGCGCTCGTACAATGAAGAAATCTTTTGCTGGATTCGGATACAACAACAGCTCGCTGAAAATTTGTTGGGTATCGACTGGAGGCGTTATAACTACAACTTGCGTACGCGGAAGCATCAATCTTGAAGTTGGTGTTCTAATCGGAGCGTTGAAATCAAAAAAGATGTCCGCAAAATTTGTGATCTCAGCCCCCTCCGGAAGTCCTTCGGCACGTTCAATCTCAAAGGAGAAAAAGCCTTTTGAACCTTCAAAATCTTCAGTCATTGGCGGCAATCGAATATCATCAAAAGTGACAGTAAGTGTATTATCATCTTCGAGGTTAACCTGGTATGGATGACTAGCACCAATAGGCCTAAAGGTGGATGCATTTAGCTCTGGCAATAAACGATCCTCTAAGCGTACATAGAGCGCATCATCTGTCCCGGAATTCTGGAAAATGATTGTGTATTCCAAGAGTGTGTCTGTAGCCGCAATCAAATTACTATCACCTCGACCAGAAGGTTCAACCAGTTTAACATTTGGATCAAATGGTGCTATGACTACCGTCTGAGTTGTATCGTGGTTATTGACAGGATTAGCATCATTTAGTGTAGTCAGACTATCGGTCCATCCAAAATAAGTAAGCGTATCTCCTATAGAGACCGTTGTCCCTGACTGCAATTCTACACGCAAGAACGTACAACCAAAGGCTGGCACATTGACAGCAGGGAATAGTATCGTACCTGGATTTGTCGAAACCTGTCCAGTAGTTGGCCGAGTGTAGCGTACACTTTGTTTGTCACTGTCATAAGCCAGCGTAATATCAACAGGTTGATCAAGTGCACTGTTATTACAGACGCGAGCGAAAAGTGAATTAGATCGACCAACGCTTGCTGAAGTTGCATAGAGCTCTATTGAGATATCTGAGATACTATCTCTCAGATAATAAAAATCTGCTCGTACAGCCGGTGCCAGATAACTTTGAATGGTAATATTGTGCTGCTGAATGCATGTTGGGGTCAGTAATGTTGGGTGAGGATTTACCGCCATCACATTGTAGGTACCAGTGTCTACACGAAAACTATAGTATCCCGAAGGATCTGTAAAAGTGCTTCGACTGCTGTTGAGAACAACCTCAACATCAGCGAGCGGGAACGCAGTCTGTGCAGTTGCGCAATCGATCATAAGATCTGAACTGACATATCCTTCGATTACAGCGTAACACGAGGTGTCTACTGGAACAGTGAAAACCGTATCAAATTGACAAGGTGTGTTCGGTAACGAAACGCTGAGGCTATACACTCCAGTTGAAAGATCACTGATGGATGTCGAAGTTGCTCCTGTGCTCCAAAGAATATTAAAAGCACTAGAGTCCACGCCTACTAACCCTACGCCTCCACCTTGACCGTTGCAGTCGGATGGCGTAATCTCTAATTCGGGCAATGCCCCCTGAAAACGTTCAACCACAAACGAAGTATCCAAGGAACATCCTAAGCTATCAATGACGATAAGACTATAAGTGCCTACCGAGAGATCTATGACGGTACTGCTCACAGTTCCGCTATCTCTATCGCCTGTTGACCATTCAAAAATAAAAGGTGGAACTCCTTGCTGTATGACCGCTGTCACGTCTGTTATACTATCACAAATAATCCCGTTTCCGGAAAACGAGACCGCTGGCAATGGATCACCTGTTCGTGTAACAGTTAGTTCAATTGCGGTATCACATAAATTGAGGCCTGTGGTATCTACTCCGAAATAGTAAACTCCTTCCGTAAATAGCTGCCCTGAAGGTGGATACTCATAACCTGCTTCACATGCAGAATAACTGCCACTAACCGATATTGTATCAACAAATTGCGGATTTACAAATGGAATAATTTGTAGTACTGCAAAACTATCACAGCCTCTTGCCGACGGCCCCACGTCAGCGGTTTGGTATATGAATGGAGTAGAAAAGAAATCTCCAGAACCGGCAGGAAACTCCACCTCACTACCTAAACAAACCTCAAACACAAAAGTATCTTGAAGAGCTCTACATACTCGAATGTCAAAAGACGATGAGTCTTGACTTGCGAAACATGGATTCAGCGGAAAAACATCTAATCGAAGTACATCACATGATCCAGAAGGCATCGCAATACTTATCGGGGGAATTTCAACTTCGATATTTAGACTGGTTGTTCCAGTAACTGGATTAGCTGCTTCGGGTGGGTCAACTGTGGCTCCAGCAGTCCAAATGCCAGGAGTTAATCTCCAGTAGTAGGAATACGCGTTTGCTACTGGATTAATGAAATACGGGTAGCTTTCATCGAAACACACTTCACTTGGCCCCGCGATTGGACCAGGAGCATCAGGGCCAGCATTAATAAGACCCGATATTACTCGTATTGAAAACTCACACCCATCTCCAGCAAAACCATCTATACGTATGTAGTAGATGTTACCAGGATATAGTTGCTGCGCAGTAAAGATTTCGGACGTGTTTGGAAAGACTTGCCCCAAACAATCTCCAACCGATAAGTTGTTTTCATCGTAAATGCCAACCTGTAAGCCATTCGAGTTTGCGCAGTTAAAAGTCACCATTTCGAAAACTACCTGTCCGGTAGGACCAGCAACAAAGCCGATATATTGATCATTTTCGATTGTACCGCACCAATCAGCATTTTCACTTGGCGTGAACGGAAAAGTGTTTCCGTAGAGAATATCAAAGTTGCAGATGGTACAACTTGCTGCTCCTTGCGGGCTAGCGGGTATATCATCACAGCCAAAAATAGTATCGATGGTTTGGGCGAATGTCAGTTGCGGCGAGATTGCTAGAAAAACTATAATGACAATCCAAGAACTTATTAAGGAAAGGTAACGCTGGTGCATACGAGTGTTTTAAGAACAAAACGACTAAGGATACTTCATCGCTCACAATTGAATTTGAACAACGTAAGACCAATATAGCGAAGGAATTTCTAAACAGCTAGCGTTGAGTGTCGATTCGGTCCAACAGCCTGTAGGCTGTCACATATCGCAGGCGCGCTGAAGCATGCGGAATCGAATCGTACATGGAAGTATTCGGTTCAACAGCCTTTAGGCTGTCACGCATCGCATGCACGCTGAAGCATACGCAACCAAATCGTACAATATCTATTTCCAACGCGACTCAACGCGCTGTCGGATACTCGGAACCCGTAATACAAAACCAATCGCCAATACGACCGCGTATGGAATCCACGTCTTCTCTAGCAACACAATATGCAGCATACTCAGGCCAACGACGAGGTAGGTAAACCGATGGAGCACTTTCCATTTGGAAAGCATGGCAGTCATTGACTTACGGTTCGACGTAAAGAGTAGCGGAATTAGGATTAGCACGGCAATGAAACCTGCGATGTAATTAACCTGCGTGAAAGTTTCCATAAAGCCAGCACCCCAGATGAATAGCGCAAAGTGTAAGATGCTCCAAATTGCGGTAGCTATTCCCATGGCTTGTCGTACAAATAGGTTCGTCACCCCGAACAGAATATAAAACGGCGTCAAGGTCAAGACTGCCACCATCCAGCGAATCGCAAATTCGCCCGAAATATGATATAGCATATCTAAGGTGGAACGTCCTCCCCTGCCGGTTGCTTTTTTAAGCGAAATTTGTAAGCCGTTCGCAAAGTCAATATTCAAATTGCCAAAGATCGCCATCAGTGGGAGGGCAGCTAAAATTGCCACGATTACCCAGCCGTAATTTTTCTTGATGGATTCCCACATAGACTTTCAGTTTGGATCAGCAACTAGAGATTGGTTATCTCAGATCGCAAACCTCTTGGACTGGATCGAAAGTAGAAAGTTTAATGGAACCGATAAAAGTCTCAACCGAGTAGGTGTATCTAGAAGCTTTTGGGCTGTTACACATCGCATGCACGCTGAAGCATGCGGAACCGAATCGTTCATAGAAGTATTCGGTTCAACAGCCTTTAGGCTGTTAAGCATCGCATGCAAGCTGCAGCATGAAGAACCAAATCGTTCATGGAAGTAGTCGGTTCTTCAGCCTTTAGGCTGTAACACATCGCATGCACGCTGAAGCATGCAGAACCGAATCGTTCATAGAAGTATTCGGTTCAACAGCCTTTAGGCTGTTACGTATCGCAGGCACGCTGAAGCATGCAGAACCGAATCGTTCATAGCCCTGAATTTAGGAGCTGGCAAGAGGCTCATGTCTCACTGCATCGTTTCTAACATCCCTCAACGCCCGACTAAATAGGATCACACTGGTCTTAACATCACGACGCGATCCAGCCGATTGCTATTAAGCGACTGGGCGGCACAGGTATATGGATTGCCTTACATCAAAAACCTGAGCACTTTGGATAATGTCAGACGTATCGGTACGATTGATTTGTAGCTCCAATACATGGTAGCACACAAATAAGACACAACGTATTGATCCATTGCCACATAATGGATTGCTTTTTCACCTGGCCTTAACCAATGGAATTAGCTTGTTCTGCTGTAAGCAAAGCGTTACAATTCCTAGTATTCGACTTTCGTCAAAACAAGCTACACGTGGCTAAACGAATACCCTGAGCATGCTATTTGGCCAAGATATGGGACACACTTCAAAGTGAATAACATCGATAATACGTACCTTTATACCAGGCAGAACTAAGGTTAGACATTTACAAAAGCTTCTATATGAGGCAGGTTTCCGAGAGTCGGGGAACTTTATGACTAACATCTTAGGATAATACAGAATAAAGTGTAAATTTGTCGCTGCCACAAATTGGTTAACCAGTTGAAGGTTGGCCACCACTCAAACAAAACTCGTCTACAATCAACCCATGCTTAAAAGTTTCTCCAAAATCCAAATGGAAAGTCCTGTCGACAAAATTGTAAGTCAAATAAAGGAATTGATCCATAGTGGAAACCTTAAGATGGGACAAAAATTACCTAGTGAACGCTCACTTGCAGAGCAACTTGATGTAGGTCGTAGCTACGTAAGAGACGCGATTAAAAAATTAGAGTTTTTTGGCGTGCTTCGCACATCTCCACAAAGCGGTACATATGTCGTTGGGTTCGGAGTGAACGCATTACAAGGACTTATTGGAGACGTCCTCTCTTTTGAGGGGCACGAATTCAATTCTCTCGTTGAAACTCGTCTTCTGATAGAGTGTGAAACTGCTGCACTAGCTGCCACTCGTCGCACGGCCACAGACCTCGACGAATTGAGATATGCTTTTGACGAACATCAAAAAATCACAAAAACAGGGAAAGCTGGAATCGAAGCCGATCTTTTATTTCACGTTAAAATAGCAGAAGCATCGAAAAATACCGTCTTGCAGTCTTTATTGATGATTATCACCCCAGATATAATCATGAGATATAATGAACTTAAAATATGTAGTGTTGATGAGCTTCAAAATACACTTGAAGAACACCAACTAATTATTGATTGCATAATCAATAAAGATGCGTTGGGAGCAAATAGCGCAATGGCTACCCACCTTGCAGGCGTTTCTGAATTTAGCAAACAACTTTTAAAAAAAGATAATTCCTTGAAACTTCCAATCTAATAAACCTTTGAATGGAATTCCATCCTACTTAAAAAACTAGTTTCTGAGCTAGACTCGGCAATTTCGACTAAAAAAACTCTTTCCGTTTTGAATACTTGAATGAATTTCATCTGGTAATCCTAATAGGAGAATTCGATTTAATCTTTTTTGACTTTCACCACACTGCCTTTGGATTTCACCTTTGTACTCCATATCATAGCTAACCTAACGGCAGTGCTGATAATTAATTTGGTTTTATTTTCTAATGAGAATTGAGTTTTAAAAAAGGATGAAGGCGAGGTGCTATTTTTTAGTATCCTCCCTTCGTTTTTTTTTTGAAAGGTCAATAAACATTATTCTTCGTCGTCAATGGAAATTGGCTATCGACTTCATCGACTAACTTTTAAGGACCCCATGCAAATCTCACCTCTTGCAAACTTCTCACGTTACAATTTCCGCTGTCGAACCATACAAATGAGAAGAAACATAGGTGTATTATTCCTAGTCCTTTTGGTAAGTGTTTTGGCGCAAGCTCAAAAAGGATCAATAGTTAAGGGTCAAACTGACATCGTCAACGCTGTTCAGGATGGGTCAGCTCCCCCTTTATTCCTGAAGACCTTAAGGAATTCGGAACAAGCTGTTCAGGACTGGATGAACGATGGCATCCTCGTACCCATCCCAAAGGATATGGCTGGAGGATATAGCCACGAAGTTCACAAGCGCAACCTCCTTTTGATGGAGCAAGCTGGGTCTCTTTACACCCTGACCAGAAACAAACAGTATTACTCATTTCTGCGAGAGCTATTTTTAGAGTATGCTGAAAAGTATCCAACCTTTACGGGGCATCCTTCTACAAAATCTTACGCTCCAGGCAAACTTTTCTGGCAAGCATTGAATGATGCCAATTGGCTTGTATACGGCAGCCAAGCATATGCAGCTATTCGGAAAAATCTATCCACGGCAGATCGAAATAAAATCGAGAATAATTTCTTGAGACCTTATGCAGATTATATCTCTTTAGAAAGCCCACAGTTCTTTAATCGGGTACACAACCACAGTACTTGGGGAAATGCAGGCGTAGGAATGCTGGCCATCGCGTTGGAGGATAAGGACTTACTTCAACGTGCATTGTACGGGCTCCCAGATAGTGTAACAACGAAGTTGAAATTAGATAATGACGGTGGAGATATCAAGACGGGACCCAATGGAGAGGCAGGCTTCTTTGCGCAACTTGACAATGCCTTTTCTCCTGATGGCTATTATAGCGAAGGACCGTACTATCAACGCTATGCGATGTTGCCGTTTATCGTATTCTCCAGAGCCTTGGAAGGCTACGACCCATCTATTAAAATATTTGAATATCGGGACGGTCTACTTCGCAAAGCCGTTCACACATTGGTTGGAATGACTGATGAGAGTGGTGCTTTCTATCCAATTAACGATGCTCAGAAAGGCATGTCAATTCAGTCTCGTGAATTGATTGCCGCTGTAGACGTTGTTTACTTTTACTGCGGGCAAGAGCAGTCCTTGTTAACCACGGCCCTCAAACAAGGTAAAGTTCAACTTGATCAAACTGGTTATGCGGTTGCAACCGCACTCAACAATTTGCAAGTCTCTCCTCCTCAACTCAAGAGCCAAATTTGGGTCGATGGCAAAGACGGAAATGGGGGTGGTATAGCGACTTTGCGGGGTCAAAGTCATCCTAATGGCACCATCAACGCACTCTTCAAATTTGGAACACAAGGCATGGGCCATGGTCACTTTGATCGCCTATCCTACTCTCTCTATGCTGGCAGCACAGAAATACTACAAGACTACGGCGCAGCACGTTGGGTCAATATCGATCAAAAGGCAGGCGGCCGTTATTTACCTGAGAACAAGACTTGGGCAAAGCAGACGGTCGCACACAACACGGTTGTACTCGATCGGAAAAGTCAGTTCGGCGGGAGTACAAGGAAAGGAGAAGAACACCCCTCTGAACGCTATTTCTTTGCAAAAGAAGAAAGTGTTTACACCGCTGTGAGTGCGAAGGATCGCCATGCATATCCTGGAACGGAATTACATCGTACAGTGGCACTTCTTCATGGAGAAGCATCCAAACAACCGTACTGGCTCGACATCTTTCGTGTATCCGGATCTCAAGCTAAATCTGCGGACTTACCCTTTCAATATGTTGCTCAACTTTTGTCTTCATCTGTAAAATTCAACACCCAACTTGAAGAGCTTAAACCTCTAGGAAAAAGTGCAGGTTATCAGCATGCTTACCTAGAGGCTGCGGGGAAAATCGATAGCGATCTTTATGAGTTGACTTGGTACAACGAAGATAAATTTTTCACACAGGTGAGTGTAGCAGAGGCTTCAGACTCGCTGCTGTTTGCGAGATTAGGCGCGAACGATCCTAACTTTAATCTGAGACGTGATGCCTTTCACCTTCATCGCAAGGCTGCGGCAGAGGACCATCTTTTTGTATCTATCATTTCAGCACATGGGAAGTACAATCCTGTCACAGAAATCAGTAGCTTCCCGTATGCGGAGAAGATCATTCCAACAGTACTTCACGATACAGAAAGCTATACAGCTGTGTCAGTAAACATTGCGGATACATCTAATTGGTTAATTATTATTGCAAATCAGGGTAATGCTCCGCAGGAGCAACATTCACTTGAAATCTGTGGAAAGCAATATGCATGGAAAGATCCACTTCTAATTCGAAAAAAATAATTCATGAGGCCACTTGCTCTGCGGAAGGTATTTTCGTCTGAATGTAATCTTCGAAGTAGCTATTGGTCGTCCTTTAATCACCAGCGACATCATACTCATCAATGCTCAACTCGAGGGTTTCAAATCAGTCATGCCAACAAGATTCTAGTCTATGAAAATTAATGGATTAAGGTGGTGGGTAATCGCCCTCGTTTGTTTAGCAACGGTGATCAATTACATTGATCGACAGTCGCTCAACGTACTCTGGCCTACGATGGCCAAAGAGCTTTACCCAGACCTCTCAGACTTCGATCACAAACAGATGTTTGCCACAATTTCTGTCGTTTTCGTTTTTTCCTATGCGATTGGCCAAGCAGTATTTGGGAAAATCTTTGACTGGATAGGCACGAGACTAGGCTTCGCATTATCTATTGGGGCTTGGTCTATAGCTACGGCTTTGCACGCGGTGGCAAATAGTCTATTGTCGTTCAGTATTTTCCGCGGAATTCTCGGTGTCGCTGAGGCAGGTAACTGGCCAGGAGCTGCAAAAGCGAATGCGGAATGGTTTACTACCAAACAACGTGCTTTGGCGCAAGGTATCTTTAACTCTGGAGCAGCGATTGGTGGAATTATTTCAATACCACTAATCTCTTTTTTAGCCATTCACTTTAGCTGGCAGATGATTTTCATCCTTGTTGGTTTGGTAGGATTACTATGGTTAATACCTTGGATGATCATCGTCAAATCGCCACCGAAGTCTCACCCATGGATCACGGAAGAGGAGCGTAACTTTATTCTTACTGGTCAACGAAATGAAGACCCTGACGGTGATGGGGTTGCTGATGATGGATACAATCCATCAACCTTACAGCTCTTGTCACACAAAGAAAGCTGGGGCGTAATTCTAGCTAGTGCTGCAATTGATCCTATTTGGTGGCTATTCGTAGTCTGGATTCTAACCTACCTCACAGAAGTCTACGGTATGGATGTGAAGGAAATCAGACTTTACGGCTGGGTTCCATACGTAGGCGCGATGTTCGGTGCATGGTTTGGAGGCTTACTAGCCCAAAACCGACTCAAAGCTGGTTCGAGTGTGAATGCTACTAGAAAACTAACGATCACTCTCGGTTGCCTAATCATGTTACCTGCCTTACTTGCACTCGCTAATCCAGGAGGTCCGACCGCCGCAGTACTCATTATGGCTGTTATCCTCTTTGGGTTTCAAACAGCAATCGGAAATGTACAAACCTTACCGAGTGATTTCTTTGGCGGCAAAACCGTTGGAACACTGGCAGGCTTCTCTGGTATGGCTGCCAAATTTGCAGTTGCAGGTTTGATTGCAGTTGTCCCATATGTAACCGCAGGGGGTAATTATACTTTGGCCTTCGCTATTGGGGCAGGTCTTGCCATTCTCGCACTCGCTGCTATTTGGATACTTTGTCCACGGATTGAACCACTCAAACCGAAGTGAGCAGCTTGACAGCATTAAATCCTGCTACTTCAGCCCTAAGCCTTCTTCTTTAAAAGTCACACTAAGAGAATCTTCTTTTTAATCCATAATAAGGAGTTCTAACATCTACCACTACTGCTGCTTTTTATACATAACAGCAATATACTCGCACCATGGATTTAACTGGAAAAGTCGCCATCGTAACTGGTGGTTCACGTGATATTGGGCGCTCTGTTTCTGTGAAATTAGCTTCTGCTGGGGCGAAGGTTGTGGTCAACTATTTTCGAAGTCAAGCGGACGCTGAAGTAACCTTGAGGCAAATCAAATTGGCTGGAGGAGAGGGCATCGCGGTCAAAGCAGATGTCACTAATATGGACGATTGTAAGAGTCTGCTTTATGAGGCTACCAAAGCCTACGGAGACGAAATCCACATCCTAGTCAATAATGCGGGAGGACTCATCGCTCGTAAAAGACTGGATGAAATGTCTATCGAGTTTTGGGAGCAAGTCATGGATTTGAACATGACTTCCGTAGTGCGCATGTTCAAGACTACTTTACCTTATATGCCCGTCGGCTCTGCAATCGTGAACATTGCTTCACAGGCAGCCCGCGACGGTGGCGGAGGCGGAGCCACAGCTTATGGAGCAAGCAAGGGGGCACTTATGACCTTTACCCGCGGTATAGCCAAAGAACTCGGTCCACAAGGTATTCGAGTAAATGCAGTCAACCCAGGTATGATTGCAACCGCTTTTCACGACAATTTCACCCCTGACGCTGTGCGCGAGAAAGTAGCCGACGCTACTCCACTCCGCCGCGAAGGATCTCCCGACGAAGTAGCAGATTTAGTTGTTTACCTCGCAAGCGATAATGCTTCATTCGTCGCAGGAGCAAACTTTGACATTAACGGAGGTCTAGCCTTTTCATAGGTTTTTGACCCAAAAAATTATCAACTCATGCATGTAGTCACTTTTGGAGAAATCATGCTTAGACTTTCTCCTCCCGGTCACTTACGATTCAGTCAAGCACATTCCTTCGACGTCATTTATGGCGGCGGGGAGTCTAACGTTGCCGTTGCTTTGGCGAACTATGGTCTCGAATCAACTTTCGTTACCCGTTTACCCAATAATGATTTGGGAGATTGTGCCCGCAATGCTTTGCGCGGCCGTGGGGTCAATACCGATCAAATCGTTCGCGGTGGTGATAGATTAGGTATCTATTTTCTTGAAATGGGTGCGGTAGCTAGAGGCTCGAAAGTGGTTTATGATCGAGCACATTCTGCAATCGCAGAAATGGGACCTGGCATGGTTGACTGGGAGTATGTGTTTACTCATGACGCCAAGGGAAATAAAAAGAAAGCGGATTGGTTCCACTGGACAGGAATTACCCCTGCTATCTCTCAAGGAGCAGCTGATGCTTGCTTGGAAGCCATTCAAATGGCTAACAAACTCGGCATCATGGTGTCGACTGATCTAAACTATCGCAAAAACCTTTGGAAGTATGGGAAAGATCCACGTGAGGTCATGCCTGCTCTAGTTGAAGGTTGCGATGTCATTCTCGGTAATGAAGAAGACGCTGAAAAGCACTTTGACATTCACCCAGAAGGTATGGACGTAACCAAAGGACACGACATGGCCGCAGGAAATTATCTGCCCGTCATGAAAGCTCTTATGGATCGTTTTCCTCGCTGCAAAAAAGCTGTAGTAACCTTACGTGGCAGTATCAGTGCAAGTCACAACTCATGGGCTGGAACGCTCTACGATGGGGTCAAGCAGTATGAAACCAAAACCTACCAAATCACAGACATCGTTGATCGTGTTGGAGGTGGTGACAGCTTTATGTCTGCATTGATATATGGCTTACTCAACTTCCCTGATGACGATCAGCGCGCGCTAGATTTTGCGGTCGCAGCTTCTTGTCTCAAGCACACCATTTTTGGTGATTCTAACCTCGTTACAGTCGATGAAGTTGAAAAGCTTATGGAAGGTGATGGTAGTGGACGCGTTAGCCGCTAATAAATTGTTTAATCAAGTAGTTTTTGAGTTGTTGAATTAGACTCCGAATAACCCTGAAGAATCTTATGGATAGGGCCGGAATATTCAATAACTCCCCAAATCAACAACTAAGCCATGGCACAACATTCGCGCATTCACGTCGCACACCTCATGACTTCGACAGGCATGGTTCCTCTTTTTTATCACGGTGACATAGAAGTTGCCAAATCCATCGCGCTCGCTTGTTACAAAGGAGGAGCACGCTTACTCGAATTCACCAATCGAGGTGACTTTGCACATGAGGTTTTCGGAGCACTCCGCAAGTTCTGTGCAGTTGAATGTCCTGAACTCGCACTAGGTGTTGGTTCTGTTACAGATGCTGCTTCTGCGAGTTTTTATATGATGCTTGGAGCCGACTTTGTCGTTACCCCTGTTCTACGCGAGGATATTGCCATCGTTTGCAACCGTCGCAAGGTCATGTGGAACCCAGGTTGCGCCAGTTTAGCAGATATATGCCGTGCTGAAGAACTTGGTGCGGAGGTTGTAAAACTCTTCCCAGGCAGCGTCTACGGCCCTGGCTTCGTCAAAGGCATCAGCGGGCCGCAACCGTGGACGAGTATTATGCCTACTGGCGGTGTTTCTCCAGATAGAGACAACCTCAAGGGGTGGTTTGATGCTGGTGTGGTTTGCGTCGGGATGGGTTCTAAGCTCATCTCAAAAGAGCTCATTGCTTCCAAGAATTGGGATTTCCTCGAGCAGCAAACCAGAGAGACTTTGGCCTTGATTAAGGAGCTTCGCGCCTAATTGATCTCCTACATAGTTCTTGCATAAAGGGCCGTCTAAAGTTGAAGCTTTGGACGGCTTTTTTATGCAGACCATGTTGTTCCTCTATTCTAAATCCTACATACCTAATTGAAATAAGCCAAGCCTGATTCCATCAAATTCAAAATTCGATCCCGCAATATTGCGGGACAAAATTCTCCAACCAGATTAAAAAAGCCCCACCGAATCCTAAAATCCAGTGGGGCTAATTTGTTTTGGCGTAAGCCGAAAGAACGACTTACATCATCTCCGTCTCGTAACTCTCTTCACGCTCAGACTCGCGCTTATCGCGTGCATCTGCTTGCTCCTGAGTAAGTACGTAGAGATCCTTAAACGCACGCTGGCCTGTACCCGCTGGGATACGCTTACCAACAATAACATTCTCCTTCAGACCATTGAGGAAGTCTTGCTTCGCACCAATTGCAGCCGTAGAAAGAACTTTCGTCGTCTCCTGGAACGATGCAGCTGAAATCCAGCTTGTCGTACCTAGAGAAGAACGAGTAATTCCTTGTAGCATTGGACTTGATGTTGCCGGAACCGCATCGCGCGATTCAACCAACTTCTTGTCCTCACGCTTGAGCAATGAGTTCTCCTCGCGGAGTTGACGCACGCTGACAAGCTGACCTGCTTTGAAGTTCTCAGACTCACCAGCATCAACAACAAATTTCTTGTCGTAGATCCAGTTGTTCTGATCGAAGAAGTCATACTTCTCAACTGCTTCATTCTCAAGGAAGGTTGTATCACCAGAATCCTCGATGAGCACGCGGCGCATCATCTGACGTACAATTACCTCAATGTGCTTGTTGTTGAGTGTAATACCCTGTGAGCGATATACCTCCTGAACACCATTGACGAGGTACGACTGCACCGCAAATGGCCCCATAATGTTGAGGATATCTTTCGGAGCCGTTGCACCATCACAAAGCGGCGTTCCTGCACGTATGAAGTCACCATCCTGTACGAGCACGTGACGGCTGAGTCCTACAAGGTACTTACGCTTCTGTCCGTCCTTTGCAGTCACAATAACCTCACGGTTACCACGCTTGATCTTAGAACCGAAGCTGATAACACCATCGATCTCTGTCACAACCGCTGGATTGCTTGGGTTACGCGCCTCGAAAAGCTCTGTGACACGTGGAAGACCACCGGTGATATCCTGGATACCGCCAGCAGAACGTGGCATCTTCGCAACAATCTGACCGGCTTCTACCGAATCTCCGTCTTGAACAGTTAGGCGTGATCCTACAGGCATGTTGTAGTTACGCTCGTCCTCACCATCTTTGGTAGAGATGCGAACCATAGGGAGGATTCTCTTCGCGCCTTTCGACTCGATGATAATCTTCTCCTCCATTCCCGTTTGATCATCTCGCTCTGTACGGTAGCTAATTCCAGGCTCGATATTCTCGAACTGAACTACACCCGCAAACTCGGAGATGATTACAGAGTTATATGGATCCCACTCAACGAGTTCGTCTCCTTTCTTGACGGTGCTACCCTCTTTCGCAAAGAGTGTCGAACCGTAAGGAACGTGGTGAGTGATGAAAATCTTTCCAGTCTCTGCATCTACAATGCGAATCTCGCCTGTACGTGAGAGAACGATATTGATGTCTTTTCCAGTAGCATCCTTTGATTCGATTGTGCGAACATCATCGAATTCAATTTTACCCTTGTACTTAGCAGCAATGCTAGACTCTGTACGGTTTACACTTGCGATACCACCTACGTGGAAGGTACGAAGTGTTAACTGTGTACCCGGCTCACCAATTGACTGTGCAGCGATGATACCAACGGCATCTCCACGCTCAGCGACTCGGCCACTTGCAAGGTTCTTACCGTAGCACTTGCGACATACGCCACGCTTGGTCTCACAAGTGAGTACCGAACGAATCGTAACGCTCTCTACACCAATTTCCTCGATAAGCTTCGCCATATCCGGAGTGATATACTCACCCGCCTCTAGCAATACTTCCTCTGTTTCAGGATGCTCGATGTCGTGCAACGTGTAGCGTCCATCAGTTCTGCTCTGTAGAGACTCAATCACTTTATCGCCTTCGCGAAGTGCTGATGTCTCGATTCCACGAAGCGTATCGCAATCCTCTTCTAGGATTACAACATCCTGTGCTACGTCAACAAGACGACGAGTCAAGTAACCCGCATCTGCTGTTTTAAGTGCCGTATCGGCAAGTCCCTTACGGGCACCGTGCGTAGAGATAAAGTACTCAAGTACCGAAAGACCATCCACAAAGTTGGAGAGGATCGGGTTCTCGATAACCGCTCCACCTGTATCACCAGACTTACGCGGCTTGGCCATAAGACCACGAAGACCGCAAAGCTGCTTGATCTGCGCTTGTGAACCACGCGCTCCAGAATCAAGCATCATGAATACAGAGTTGAATCCCTGCTTGTGCTCGCGGAGCTCCGTCATCAAGTTAGAGGTAATGCGATTATCCGCATTGTTCCACTTGTCGATTACCTGGTTGTAACGCTCGTTCGCTGTAATCATACCCATCTCGTAAGACTGGATGATCTCCTCTACCTCTTCGGTAGCACGGTCGAGTGTTGCTTGCTTTTGCGATGGTGTGATCAGGTCTCCCAAGTTAAACGATAGTCCACCTTTGAATGCCCAACCAAATCCAATCTCCTTTACCTTATCAAGGAAGATCGCTACCGTGCGGAAATCCGTACGTGTAATGATGCCTTGGATAATGCGCTTGAGGTTACGCTTCGTCAGTAGCTCATTTACAAACGGTACTGATTCTGGTACGGCCTCGTTGAAGAGTACACGACCGACAGTAGTTTCCACTCGTGCTTGCACGAGATTGCCATGCTCATCCTCCGTGCGTACGCGACAAGTGATCTTCGAGTGAAGCTCAACTTTACCTTCGTCAAGAGCCATCATCACTTCCTCCGAAGAGTAAAAACGACGTCCCTCACCAAGCATTTTGTGCTCTGGTGTTGAGCTACGCTCTTTGGTGATGTAGTACAAGCCAAGAACCATATCCTGTGAAGGAAGCATGATTGGTGAACCGTCCTGCGGGTTGAGCATGTTGTGCGCCGAAAGCATCAACACTTGCGCTTCCAAAATCGCCGCTTGGCTCAATGGAACGTGAACCGCCATTTGGTCACCGTCAAAATCGGCGTTGAAGGCAGTACAAACAAGAGGGTGCAATTGGATCGCTTTTCCTTCGATCAATGTCGGCTGGAACGCCTGAATTGAAAGACGGTGAAGCGTAGGGGCACGGTTAAGCATGATTGGGTGCCCTTTGAGAATGTTCTCAAGGATGTCCCAAATGATAGGATCTTTTCGCTCGACGAGCTTCTTCGCACTCTTTACCGTCTTAACGATTCCGCGCTCGATGAGCTTACGGATAACAAACGGTTTAAAGAGTTCCGCAGCCATTCCTTTTGGAAGACCACACTCGTGAATCTTAAGGGTAGGTCCAACCACGATGACCGAACGACCAGAGTAGTCTACACGCTTACCCAATAGGTTTTGGCGGAAGCGACCTTGCTTTCCTTTCAAGATGTCAGAAAGAGACTTGAGTGGACGTCCACCCTCAGCCTTCACTGCATTTGACTTACGAGAGTTGTCAAAGAGACTGTCGACAGCCTCTTGGAGCATACGCTTCTCGTTACGAAGGATTACTTCCGGTGCCTTGATCTCGAGCAAGCGCTTAAGACGGTTGTTACGGATGATCACACGGCGGTAGAGGTCGTTAAGGTCAGAAGACGCAAAACGGCCACCATCGAGTGGTACAAGCGGACGTAGTTCCGGTGGAACGACAGGCAAGTACTGGATGATCGCCCACTCTGGACGATTTTCCACGCGCGTCTGTCCATCACGGAAGCTCTCTACAACACGTAGACGCTTCAATGCTTCTGACTTACGCTGCTGACTTGTCTCTGTAGCCGCTTGGTTACGTAGGTCGTAACTTAACTGGTCAAGGTCTAGACGCTCAAGCAGATCAAAGATCGCTGAGGCTCCCATCTTGGCCATGAATTTTGTTGGATCAGAATCCTCAAGCTGCTGGTTGCCTTCTGGCAATGTGTCCAACATGTCGAGGTACTCTTCCTCTGTATAGAGGCCCATTTTCTCGATACCGTCAGCCTCTTTTACACCAGGCTGGATTACGACATATCGCTCGTAGTAAATGATACTTTCGAGCTTCTTGGTGTTAAGACCAAGCATGTAGCCGATCTTGTTCGGCAAGCTCTTAAAGAACCAAATGTGCACGACAGGGACAACCAACTTAATGTGGCCCATGCGCTCGCGACGCACTTTCTTTTCGGTTACTTCTACGCCGCAACGGTCGCAGACAATACCCTTATAACGAATACGCTTGTACTTACCGCAGTAGCACTCGAAGTCCTTTACAGGTCCGAAAATACGCTCGCAGAATAGTCCGTCACGCTCTGGCTTATAAGAGCGATAGTTGATCGTTTCGGGCTTGAGCACTTCTCCGTAGCTGCGCTCGAGAATTTCGTCCGGACTAGAGAGCGTCAGCGTAATGGTGCTGAAGTTCTGATCGAGTACCGGGGTCTTTTTTGATAACGCCATGTTCTTGTTATTACCACCAAATTGCTTTGGTAGGATGATCGCCGCTCCCGAGGGTTTGGCTAAGGGAGTTAACCGACACTTGGTCGGTTGTTGGTGGCATTTTCGGCCCCGCTTTACGAGGGCCTATTCGGCTTTCGCCAAAACTTGCCTTGCGTCAACGATTAGTTTCATCGACGCTTTTGCTGTTTAGTGCTTTCGCCAAAACCAGTCACGTTTGATAGGTTTTGGCGAAAGCTGTAAGCCCACGTGTTAACGGGCCTGCTAAAACAGCATGTTCGAACTAGTCGAACTTGACGTCTAACGCCAATCCGCGCAACTCGTGCACGAGAACGTTAAACGACTCTGGAATGCCAGGCTCAGGAAGGTTATCTCCCTTCACAATTGCCTCGTATGCTTTCGCACGTCCATTGATGTCATCCGACTTGATGGTCAAGAGTTCCTGTAGGATACTTGAAGCACCGAATGCCTCGAGTGCCCACACCTCCATCTCACCAAAACGCTGTCCACCAAACTGTGCCTTACCACCGAGTGGCTGCTGCGTGATAAGCGAGTATGGTCCAATAGAACGAGCGTGCATCTTGTCGTCAACCATGTGGCTGAGCTTCAACATGTAGATCACACCTACCGTCGCGCGCTGGTGGAAACGATCACCCGTTTCTCCATCACTGAGGTATGTCTGACCAAGACTCGGAAGATTAGCCTTTTGGATGTACGTCTCAATCTCATCTTGGCTTGCACCATCAAAGATTGGAGTACCGAAGGTCATACCAAGCTTCTCACCGGCCCATCCAAGAACTGTCTCGAAGATTTGTCCGAGGTTCATACGAGATGGTACACCAAGCGGATTGAGTACGATATCGACTGGAGTTCCATCCTCTAGGAATGGCATGTCCTCACGACGAACGATACGACTCACGATTCCCTTGTTACCGTGACGACCCGCAAGCTTATCACCAACCTTGAGCTTACGCTTCTTAGCTAGGTAAACCTTTGCGAGCTTAAGAACGCCCGCTGGAAGCTCATCACCGATAGAGATGTTGAACTTCTCACGCTTGTAGCGACCTACTTCCTCGTTGTACTTGATGTTGAAGTTGTGGAGCAAACGGCTGATGAGCTGGTTGTCATCATCCTTGGTGGTCCAACCTGAGTAATCAGCCTTCAGAACGTCGATGTTACGAAGCACTTCCATCGTATACTTCGCGCCTTTCGGAACGATCTGCTCACCATAGATGTCTTTGACACCTTGAGATACACGACCACGAACGATTTGTGCGAGCTTGTCGACCATGATGGTACGAATCTCGTTCACCTTGATGGCGTGCTCATCGTCGAGCTTAGAAAGCATTTCTTTCTCCTGCTCCTTCTGATCCTTATCTTTCTTCGCACGAGCAAAAAGCTGCTTGTTGATGATAACACCTTTCACACTCGGTGCGGCCTTCATCGATGCGTCCTTGACATCACCTGCTTTGTCACCGAAGATTGCTCGGAGGAGCTTCTCTTCCGGAGTCGGATCTGACTCTCCTTTCGGAGTGATCTTACCAATGATGATATCACCTTCGCTTACCCATGCACCAACACGGATGATACCGTGCTCGTCGAGATCCTTTGTTGCTTCTTCAGAAACGTTCGGGATGTCGTTGGTCAATTCTTCCTCACCCAACTTGGTGTCGCGCACATCCATTTCGAAGTGCTCGATGTGAATCGAAGTGAAGATATCCTCACGTACTACACGCTCTGAGAGTACAATCGCATCCTCGAAGTTGTACCCCTTCCAAGGCATAAATGCCACTTTGAGGTTCTGCCCAAGAGCGAGCTCTCCTTTGTCGGTTGCATATCCGTCGCAAAGAAGTGTACCTAAATCTACGCGATCACCCTTACGCACAATCGGCTTCAGGTTGATACAAGTTCCTTGGTTGGTACGAAGGAACTTCGTGAGGTGGTAGGTTTTGCTATCGCCTTCAAAGCTGACCAACTGGTCTTGCTCAGTACGCTCATAGCGAATCGTAATCTTACGTGCATCAACATACTCGACGACACCAGGCCCTTCGGCGTTGATGAGCATACGAGAATCTTGTGCAACTTTTGCTTCCAGACCTGTTCCTACGATCGGCGCTGCCGGACGAAGAAGCGGAACTGCCTGACGCTGCATGTTCGAGCCCATCAAGGCACGGTTGGCATCATCGTTCTCTAAGAAAGGAATCAAACTGGCCGATACACCCACAATCTGGTTAGGTGCAACGTCCATGTACTCGATCTCTTCTGGCTCGAGTACTGGGAATTCACCGTGCTCACGACAAGCTACGCGGGCCGTCTTGAAGTCACCGGTATCTCCATCAATCGCGGCGTTTGCCTGTGCGATCTTCTTAAAGTTCTCACCTTCCGCTGAGAGGTATTGTACATCACCAACAACATCGACTTTACCTTCGACAACCTCACGGTAAGGTGTCTCAAGGAAGCCCATCTTATTCACCTTTGCGTGAACGCAAAGTGTAGAGATGAGTCCAATGTTTGGACCCTCTGGTGTCTCGATCGTACAAAGCCGGCCGTAGTGGCTGTAGTGTACATCACGCACCTCGAATCCTGCACGCTCACGTGAGAGACCACCTGGTCCCAGTGCCGAGATACGGCGCTTGTGAGTGATTTCAGAAAGTGGGTTGGTTTGATCGAGGAATTGCGACAATTGACTCGTTCCGAAGAAAGAGTTGATCACACTCGATAGCGTACGTGCGTTGATGAGGTCTACTGGAGTAAAGACCTCGTTGTCACGTACATTCATCCGCTCGCGGATGGTACGTGCCATACGTGCGAGTCCTACACCGAACTGCGCATAAAGCTGCTCACCTACGGTACGAACACGACGGTTAGACAGGTGATCGATATCATCAATCTCTGCCTTAGAGTTCATCAAGCTAACAAGGTACTTGACGATAGAGATGATGTCTTCTTTCGTTAGAACGAGCACATCGCCTGCTGCGTCAGAACCGAGCTTGCGGTTAATTTTGTAACGACCTACTTCACCGAGGTTGTAACGCTTGTCGCTAAAGAACAGCTTGTCGATGATACCACGTGCGGTGTCATCATCAGGCGGCTCAGTACCACGCAGCTGCTTGTAGATATAGTTAACTGCTTCAATCTCCGAACTGGTCGGATCCTTCTGCAGGGTATTGTAAATAATGGTATAGTCCTGATCAACCTCAGACTTCTGAAGTACGATAGTTTCTACGCCAGACTCGAGCACTTTGTCTATGGCCTCATCGTCGAGGATAGAATCACGCTCAAGAATGATTTCGTTACGCTCAATGGTAACTACTTCACCCGTGTCCTCATCAACGAAATCCTCTGTCCAAGAACGAAGGACACGTGCAGCAAGCTTGCGGCCGTGAGACTTCTCAAGTTCCTTGCGGGTAGACTTGACTTCGTCAGAAAGATTGAAGAGTTGGAGAATGTCTTGGTCTGTTGCGAATCCGATTGAACGGAGAAGCGTCGTTACAGGGAACTTCTTTTTACGGTCGATGTATGCATACATCACCGTATTGATATCGGTAGAGAACTCCATCCATGCACCCTTGAAAGGGATTACACGTGCGGAGTAAAGCTTAGTTCCGTTCGGGTGGAAGTTCAAACCGAAGAACACACCAGGTGAACGGTGAAGCTGACTTACGATTACTCGCTCAGCGCCGTTGATGATGAACGTTCCTTTCGGAGTCATGTATGGGATGTTTCCTAGGAAAACATCCTGTACGATCGTCTGGAAGTCAATGTGCTCTGGGTCGTTACAAGACAAGCGTAGCTTGGCCTTGAGCGGGACACTATAGCTGAGTCCACGGTGGATACACTCTTCTAGTGAATATCTCGGAGGATCGATATAGTAATCGAGGAACTCGAGATTGAAAATGCTGCGTGTATCAGAGATAGGAAAGTTTTCCTTGAACACGCGCGATAGACCCTCTGTGTGCCGATTTTCTGGGGTAGTTTCCAATTGAAAGAACTCCTGGAAGCTCTGAATTTGGATGCCCAGCAAATCGGGATAAGCGGGGGCTAGTTTGATTTTACCGAAGTTGAAACGTTCTCCGGTAGAACCTGGCTGGCCGGTGGTAACCATGGGTACAGTCTTGTAAGATTCGAAAAAATGCGGGCTGGAAGCTTAAGTAGATTTAGAACTGTGTAAGGTTCTTTTAATAATTCTGCTTAATCAACTGGCCAAAAACAACGATAGGCCGAACCTAGGTGGGTACCTAGAGACAGCCAGAGCGTACATTCTATGTCAGTATTGGGGTTCGCCTATTGCAGGCATAGAATTGGAGGGGTGGAAGGGTTATAGTAAAAACCTGTAATGGTCCCACTGGTCTTCCGAAGAAAATAACCAGTGGGACGCTTTACGGTTCAATTCAGAGATTGAATTACTTGACTTCGACAGAAGCGCCTGCTCCTTCGAGAGCAGCTTTGAGGCTTTCTGCCTCGTCTTTGCTGACACCTTCCTTAATGTTGGTAGGTGCACCGTCAACGAGTTCTTTAGCCTCTTTGAGGCCAACTCCGAGGAGTCCTTTCACCTCCTTAACAACTGCGAGCTTCGCTGAGCCTGCTGAAGTAAGAACTACGGTGAATTCAGTTTGAGCTTCGCCGCCAGCGTCTCCGCCGCCGCCGCCCGGGCCAGCTACTGCAACTGCTGCTGCTGCTGGCTCGATGCCGTACTCATCCTTGAGGATCGTTGCTAATTCGCTCACATCCTTTACTGTAAGGTTTACGAGCTGTTCTGCTAGTTCTTTAAGTTCTGCCATGATGGACAATTTTAAGTGTTAGACAAGTGGTTAGTATGTCTAACTGGAAGCCTTTGAAAAAAAGGTTAAGCCGCGATGGAAGTCGTAACACAACCTGCGGCGAAAATTAATTTAGCTGGCGGCGCGCTCTTCGAGGGTCTTAAGAAGACCTGCGATAGTGCTACCACCTGATTGAAGTGAGCCAACAACGTTCTTGATTGGACTCTGAAGAAGAAGAATGATGTCGCCAACGAGTTCTTCTTTCGATTTGATGCTTGCTAACGCGTCGATTTGATCGTCTCCGATGTAGATCGCGCTATCAATGTATGCTGCCTTGAGAACCGGCTTCTCGTGCTTCTTACGGAACTCTTTAATGAGTGCCGCCGGAGCCTTGGCAACGTCTGTGAACATGATTGCTGTAGGTCCTTTGAGGGTACCGTGTAGTTCAGCCGTGTCCTTCTCGTCTGCAATCGCTTCGAGCGCTTTGCGAGCGAGTGTATTCTTAACCACTTGCATGGTTACTCCAGCTTCATATGCAGCGGCACGAAGTTCATTCGTTTCAGCTACAGTAAGTGTACTGGCATCTGTGATGTAAAAGAAATCCGCATCAGCAAACTTAACTTTAAGTGCCTCGAGGGTATCGTTCTTTTGTGTACGAGTCATATCGTTAGATTTCGAGACTACCTAGCGGTAGTTGCGTGGATCGATTTTCACCCCTGGGCTCATGGTAGAGGCCGCAACGATGCTTTTGAAATAAGTACCCTTAGCGCTACTTGGCTTCATCTTTTGGATGGTCGTAAGTAGTTCGTTGGCGTTGTCCTTCAGCTGCTCAGCTGTAAATTGGACACGTCCAATGCTAGAGTGAATGATACCTGTCTTGTCAACACGGAAGGCGATCTTTCCTCCTTTCACATCTGCAACTGCTGCTGCAATGTTTGGAGTAACCGTACCCGTCTTTGGGTTTGGCATAAGACCACGTGGACCGAGTGCACGACCGATACGACCAACTTTGGCCATAACGTTTGGTTGAGCAATTGCTACATCAAATTCGAACCAACCGCCCGAAATTTTCGTAACAAGTTCATCGAGACCGGCGTAATCAGCACCTGCTGCGAGGGCTTCTTCGACCTTGTCTTCGGTACAAAATACAACTACACGCTTCACCTTACCGGTGCCGTGTGGAAGAGTAACCGTGCCACGGAGTGCGTGATCTGCTTTACGCGGATCAACTCCTAGACGGATATGAACATCAACACTCGCGTTAAAATTCGCGGTATTGACCTCCTTGACGAGACCCATGGCCTCGTTAAGCGGATAAAGCTTGTCTGCTTCGAGTTTCTCGGCAGCGGCCTTTCGCTTCTTGGTAAGCTTTGCCATTGAAAAAAAGTTTAGGTTCAAACGCTGATGCCTAGTCTACAAAGACTGCAAACAGCTCCCTGATGAAAAGTCTAGTGAATTAAGCTCCTGGGAACTCGCCTTTTACTGTCAGTCCCATAGAACGTGCAGTACCAGCTACCATTTTCATGGCGCTTTCAATCTTAAAGGCATTAAGGTCAGCCATTTTGTCCTCAGCGATGGCGCGAATCTGATCCCAGGTTACGCTTCCTACTTTGACACGGTTTGGCTCGCCACTTCCTCCCTTGAGCTTTGCAGCTTCGAGCAACTGGACCGCTGCTGGAGAAGTTTTGATGACGAAGTCAAATGACTTGTCTTTGTATACAGTGATTACCACCGGTAGTACTTTACCGCGTGAATCCTCTGTTGAAGCGTTAAAACGCTTGCAAAACTCCATGATGTTAACGCCCTTTGCACCTAGTGCTGGACCGACTGGTGGAGCAGGGTTAGCTGCGCCTCCTTTAACTTGGAGTTTGATGAATGTTTCGACTTCTTTAGCCATGGTGTTCGTTCGTTGTGGTCAAGCACGCAGCTCGATGGCTGCCCTCCCACGGTGAAATCAACGCTTGACGCGCTGACATTAAATTACATCTGCTTCTCGACCTGACCGTAGTTGAGTTCTACCTCTGTACCGCGACCAAAGATCTTGACGATTACTTTTAGTTTTTTCTTCTCCTCGTTGACTTCCTGTACATCACCCACAAATCCGTTAAACGGTCCGTCGACAATCTTGACAGTTTCACCTTCGAGGAAAGGCTCAATCATTGACACTTCAGCATCTTTGGATTCGTCTACTTTACCTAGCAGACGGTTTGCTTCCGAATCCCGCATGGGAATTGGATTGGTTCTACCCAAAAAATGCATGACGTCAGGCAATCCTGAGATTGTACCTACCGTCTCACCATTGAGGAAAAAATCAACCGCTTCGATCAGGATGTATCCTGGAAGAATATTGCGCTCGATAATCACCTTCTTCCCGTTACGGAACTTAAACACGCGTTCGGTTGGAACGAGGATTTGAGGAATACCAGATTCCCAGCCATTACGGCTGATCTCTTGCTCGATACGCTCTTTGATCTTGCGCTCTTTACCAGAGATTACTCGAAGGCTGTACCAGCGAGTGTCCTTTTCTTGTTCAGTATCTGTATCTGTAGACATGGTGCTTGGGGGTTGTCCTGTTAAGCTATTGCTTAACTGATATTAAGCGAGTATACGAGATCAAGAACGAAATTAGATATAGCATCCATGCCGAAGATCAGCAGAGATAATAAGATCGTTGCTACAATAACGACTACAGTATCCGATTGCAAGTTACGGAATGTAGGCCAAGTCACCTTATTGATGAGCTCGTTGTAACTTTCTTGAACGTAGGTCTGAAGACTTCCCATTGTATTGAATTGTGCGATAAAAGTTGATGCCAGTCGGCAATCCTTCTTATACCACGAAAACGACGCCGAAGTTTCTACTAAATCGCAGAATTTCGACGCATGCTTAAGCACGGGTGGAGAGACTCGAACTCCCAGCCAATGGTTTTGGAGACCACTACTCTACCAATTGAGCTACACCCGTGTGTTGTGTAGTAACTACCTGCCGTTGCAAGTAATTTCATTTGGGATAGCTAATGGTTTTGTCCCGCATTCCTGCGGGATACCAATTGAGCTACACCCGTGTGTGATAGATGATCACTGAAATATGCTCATCTACCTTCCAGAATTACTTGCCAAATTTTGGCGAAAGCTATCTGAATCTCTCTTCCGTTGAAGTAGAGATTTTCTAAAACACGAAAATTTAGCACCTCTACTGAGGCGCTAAATCTTCATGCTTAGTAGTACATGCGTACCTATAAGAAACTGATGTCTCTTACTCGATGATCTCAGTTACCTGACCTGCACCTACGGTACGGCCACCTTCGCGAATTGCGAAACGTAGACCCTTCTCCATAGCGATTGCAGCAAGAAGGTGAACTTCCATAGTGACATTGTCACCAGGCATTACCATTTCTACATTCTCAGGTAGGTGACAATCTCCAGTTACATCCGTAGTACGGAAGTAGAACTGTGGACGGTATCCGTTGAAGAATGGTGTGTGACGACCACCCTCATCCTTAGAGAGTACGTAAACCTCACACTTAAACTTAGTGTGTGGCTTTACAGATCCTGGCTTGCAGATTACCTGTCCGCGACGGATTGCAGTCTTCTCAATTCCACGAAGAAGGATACCGGCGTTATCACCAGCCTCACCACGTGTAAGAAGCTTACGGAACATCTCTACACCAGTAACAGTAGAAGTCAAAGGCTTCTCACCTGCTGCTGACATACCGACGATCTCTACTGGATCACCTACGTTGGTTACTCCACGCTCGATACGTCCAGTTGCAACTGTTCCACGACCAGTGATTGAGAATACATCCTCAATTGGCATTAGGAATGGAAGGTCTACAAGACGCTCTGGCTCAGGAATGTCAGCATCACATGCTGCCATTAGATCATTGATCTTTTGAACTGCATCAGCATCTCCTTCGAGCGCCTTAAGTGCAGATCCCTGAATGATAGATACGTTGTCGCCGTCGAATTCGTACTGATCAAGAAGTTCGCGAACTTCCATTTCTACGAGTTCTAACATTTCCTCGTCGTCAACAAGGTCAACCTTGTTCATGAACACAACAATCTTTGGTACACCAACTTGGCGACAAAGAAGGATGTGCTCGCGCGTCTGTGGCATAGGGCCATCAGTTGCGGCAACCACAAGGATTGCACCGTCCATCTGTGCAGCACCCGTAACCATGTTCTTAACATAGTCAGCGTGACCTGGACAGTCTACGTGAGCATAGTGACGATTTGCCGTCTCATATTCTACGTGAGCGGTGTTGATAGTGATACCGCGCTCCTTCTCTTCGGGGGCAGCGTCGATGGTATCATAGCCTTGCGCTTGTGCGAGGCCCTGGCCAGCCAGTACGCTCGTGATAGCAGCGGTCAGGGTCGTCTTACCGTGGTCGACGTGCCCAATGGTACCGATGTTGAGGTGCGGCTTATTTCTTTCGAAAGTTTCCTTAGCCATTGGTCGTGATTTATTAGCTGTTAATGGTCGCGTTTGTTAGCCGAACATTGCTGCTCGGTTTGGCGCCCCGCTACCTAAGGGAACCTGTTTTTTTCTTGTTTGATGCGCCTTTACGAATAAAGACTTGAGTAGAGCCAACGGTGAGATTTGAACTCACGACCCCTTCCTTACCATGGAAGTGCTCTACCCCTGAGCTACGTCGGCTAAAAAGCAATGCTCATGTATTACGATGAGGATATGATTTTTGGTTCACCTTGCGGCAAAACCTAGATAGTTCTTTACGACTCACGTTTGAGTCGCGTTAAGGTAAATGAGCGGGAGACGAGACTCGAACCCGCGACCCTCAGCTTGGAAGGCTGATGCTCTACCAACTGAGCTACTCCCGCTTAAATGTGGGGGTGATAGGAATCGAACCTATTCAGACGAATCACTGGATTTACAG
>CALDUE010000059.1 GCA_937923485.1 uncultured Saprospiraceae bacterium | reverse complement strand
CCAAACGGATCGTTTGCTTGAGGACCGATTGGCGCACCCGTAGAATCTACATCATTAAAGCCACCAGTTGCAGAAGCCTCAAAGGGTACGTTCTCGCAGTCGAATTCAATGCCTCCTGCACCTACAGGGACGTTAAACCTTGCACCTTTCTCCCAGCCAATTTCTTCCGCATTCTCTTCGATCTTCTTAAGTAAACTCGCGAAGTAAGGACGGGCCATCTTGCCTCCTTGTCCATTAGTTAGTGTTAAAAAGCGGATGTAGCGTTCGTCTCCACCAACCCATGTACCGACAATTAGGTTTGGAGTTACTCCCATATACCAGCCGTCCACATAGTCATTGGTGGTTCCTGTCTTACCACCGTATTCAACACTTACTCCTCCAAAATAGTAGCCATTGCGCCCAGCGTGCTGAAGCATACGCACCATCGTATAATTGCTGATCGGATCAAGGGCGTTACGCTCTTCAGGAATAGCTTGGAACAACACCTTACCATTCTTGTCTTCGATACGGCTTACGATCACAGGCTTGACGTAAATACCGTTGTTAGACCAAGTCGTATACGCGCCTGCCATCTCCTCGACACTAAGGTCTGTTGCTCCCAGAGCTATACTTGGACTCTGCGGAACGATAAACCGACCATTGCTGTAGCGAGCACTCGAATCAATTCCCATGTTGTGTACCAAGCCTCTCACAGGATCCGTATCTCCCAATTGCTTCATGAGATATACACTCACAGAGTTTTTTGATTTCTTGAGCGCATCCATCAAGGTGAGATACTCCCCAGTAAACTCACCGTTAGCATTCCCCGGCGCCCAGTCATCGAGCAGGTTAAACCCACTTTCACCTACGCGAATAGTTTGTGGTAAATCAGCAACTCGGTAGCATGGTGAAATCCCTTGCTGAGCAATCGCCGTCGCATAAATGAAAGGCTTAAATGTAGACCCAACTTGACGACGCGTTTGCACGTGGTCAAACGGAAACCACTTGTGGTTCACACCACCAACCCAAGCCTTAACAAACCCAGTCTTAGGATCAACGGCCATAGAGCCGATTTGAAGGATAGACTTATGGTACTTGATGGAGTCCAGCGGACTAAGCAAGGTATCCGTCTCTCCCTCAGTGTTGTATGCAAAGACTTTCATCTTCACAGGCTTCGTGAACTCAGATTGAACAGCTTTATCTAGACGGTTATAGGCTCGCATGAGCTTGTTCCAATTGTTCTGATCCTTGAGCAGCTTGCGGTACCTACCTTCTAAGGTTTGCCCAATCGATCTCGTACGCTTCAGGTAAGCGATCACGTCTCCCTCCGCTTTTTCTAAGATCAAGCGATCAATATCGCGCTCGGTGATCTCCCAACCATCATAATCCTCATCGATCTCCTCAAGCGTAGGCTCAAGTAATTCTGCGCGAAGGTTAGCGTAGCGATCACTGTTTCTTATAAAACCTTTCAATCGACGGGCGCGCGATTCTAATTCTTCTTCAGTTGTTTCATCTTCCTCCCCAATATTCTCTTTGTAAGTCCATGGATCCCTATCCTTCCAAACGCGAGCATAGGTCTGTTGCAATTGCTTCATGTGATCCCACGCAGCAGTCTCAGCAAGCCCTTGAATGATCGGATCAATGGTCGTGAAAATCTTGAGTCCGTCTCTATTGATGTCGTATGATTCCCCGTCCGCATCCACAATGTCTGGATCTTTAAGAATGCGACGGATCTCTTTACGTAGCTCCATTCGGAAATACGGTGCTGGCCCATCGATATGCGTCTGGCTTTTCATCACCACTTTCAGTGGCTTCACCCGAAGGGAATCATATTCTACTTGATTGATCTTGCCCGCTTTTTCCATCTGCTTTAGCACCACCTCGCGGCGACGCTTTGCTCGTTCAGGATGACCCTTAGGATTATAGAGTGAAGGGCTTTTGAGCATACCGACCAACATTGCCGCCTCGTCCTTGTCGAGCTCAGACTGGTCTTTTCCGAAATAGATTTCAGCGGCGGCCTGCACTCCGAATGCACCATAGGTAAATTCAAAAATGTTGAGGTACATCGCCATGATTTCCTCCTTGGTGTAGTTGCGTTCCAAGCGAGTAGCAATGATCCACTCCTTCGCTTTCTGCTTTATTCTTCCTGGAATACTTCGAGAAGGTGTACCCGTAAACATTTGCTTAGCAAGTTGCTGGGTAATGGTTGATGCTCCACCATCTCTCCCTAGACGACTAATCGCGCGCGTCAGACCCCACCAATCAATGCCCGAATGCTGGTGATAGCGCTCATCCTCTGTGGCCAGCAAGGCATCAACCAGGTACGGGTTGAGCTCTGCATACTGCACCGCTACACGATTTTGAATGTAGTAGCGACCTAGCTCACTTCCATCGTCTGCATAGACCGTCGAAGAAAGTTCGCTTTTTGGATTTTCTAGCTGAGTTAGTGTTGGTAGATCACCCTTAGATAAGATGAAAAAAGTCCCAGCAACAGCCAAGATTCCAAGGAAAAAGAGGACGAGAATTATTCTCGACCACGTTTTATAGCGTTTCTGAAGCGTTGGGGAGCTGGTTGCCATAGTGTAAAAATGTTGAGCGATCTGCTACTGAACGTATCAGCAAAGGACCGTGCACGAAAGTAAACGTGTTCAGGGACTTCAAACGTGTGAAGGCTTCGCAGCAATTTTAAGGTCTCTCTAACGTATAATTGCGTCCTATGTACGGAATACTCTCACATCTCCATTCTATCAACCGCTGGTTTGTCCTTGTTTTCTTAATCTGGGCGATTATTTCAGCCATTTCTGCCCGAGGGACCATGAACGTTGCCGATACGGCCGGCGCTAAGGTTTTGCCGAAAGGTGCATTACCAGCCTTCATTACCACACACATACAATTACTCCTGGGATTGCTCTTGTGGGGTGGCGCACTTGCCGGTTGGTCTGGGGTAGGCAGTCCATATGTAAGGATGGACAAGGCTGCTTGGGAAGGTGCGGGTGGAGAAATCATGCGATTCTATTCCGTTGATCACTTCACGTATATGCTGCCAGCAATCCTGATAATCACGATAGGCTATATGGTAGGCAAACGTGCAAGCACATCTGCGAAAAGTGCATTTTGGATTATGGTGAGCTATGGCGTCGCGCTGGCACTCATCCTCTTCGCTATTCCATGGCCATGGGGCAAGTTCAACCCCGGCTGGTGGTAAGCACTAACCCAAGGCTTGATAGCGGTCAACCGCTCTATTAATTTCGTCGGGCTCGACTTCAATACCGAGTGCAGGAACTCCAATTTTCTCGAGTAAACTCATTCGAATCTTCCCACGTTGGTTCTTTTTGTCGTTGGCTACAAGGTTGACGATGCCGCTTCGGTGCTCGTCACTCAGCTTGGTATATCCAAATACCGAAAGCAGGGTCTGTTCGATGTCATGAACGGCCTCTGCCGTTAGACCGCATAGTTTTTCGCTGAGATAGGCTTCGCAGATCATCCCTATTGCAATTGCCTCACCATGGAGTAACGGGGAATCCGTTTCGAGTAGCAAGCTTTCGATAGCATGTCCAATGGAATGGCCAAAATTGAGGGCTTCTCGCAAACCCTTTTCATAGGGATCTTCCTCCACGATGTAGCGTTTTGCCTGCTGACTCTTAGTGATCAAGGTGATTGATAACTCCGGCTTCAATTTCAATTCTTCCCAGTGGGCTTGGTCTTGAATCAAAGCATGTTTGTACATCTCGGCCATTCCACTGCGAAGCTCACGAGTGGGTAGGGTAGTCAAGAATTGAGGGTCTGTAAGGACTGCCTCAGGGACTTTAAACAGACCTACGCTATTTTTAATCCCTGCGTGATCTATGCCTGTTTTTCCACCAATTGCTGCATCAACCATTCCGAGTACGGTTGTCGGAATGTGCAAGAAGCGGATTCCTCTTTTGTAACATCCGGCTGCGTATCCGCCGAGATCAGTAACTACGCCCCCGCCGAGATTGATGAGTAAGGCTTGACGGTCGGCTTGCTGTTCGATCAATTGAGACCAAACATCGCTTACGGTCGAAAGGGTTTTGTGAATCTCCCCAGCCGGAAAGACGATGATTTGATCTGTTGGGAGGCCTTTCAGGAAAGGTGTTTCAGCTTTCGCCAAAACAGGTAGACAATGCGCTGCAGTATGTTCATCAACGAGTATGAATACTTTACTAGGCTGCAGTGATTCAAGAATGTCGGGGAGCAATTCTGAAATAGGACCAGAAAGAACTGGGTGAAGTTCCATGGAGGGAAGTTGGGTTGAAGGTTGCTAACCGATAAATTCTAACTCGATCAACTGATCGCGTTCCAAGCCAAAGAGTTGAGCGGCTCTCCCCATGTTGATGCATATTTCTACAAAACCACGGCTGTTGTAACGCGCTAGTAAATCTCCTTGAGGCACCTCATGATAATGTTCATGTATGCCAATGATTGGATCTCCTTGCGAGAAGCGCGTATGTATCAATCGACCTTTGCGCATCTTTTCGACCTGTTCTCGATGAACATTAAGTACAGCATTATGATAGCGATCGATATACATGATCGAAGCACGAATGCGGTTAGGATGTATAACAGGCTCTGGTCGCATACTTCCCACAAAATCAGTCACAGTATTGCCGAGTCGTGTAGGCTCAATGCCTAAAGAGAGTTGCTTCACCACTTCTGCAATGACGAGCTTCGTAGACCGATCTTCAGAAATGGGAAGGCGAACTGCATTTGCTGTAAATTCATCAAAAATCAGATACACCAAGCCATTATCAGGTAGGAGAAAGAGATGATCGTTTTGGCGAAAGCACAAATACGGCGTATCCGTCTCTGAATTGCTGTCCACCGTACAGATGTGGAGCGTACCAGCAGGGAAATGTTCCCAACTATGGTTGAGCATGTGGGCCGCTTCTAGTAGATCATACGGACCGACGTTGTGCGAAATATCTACCAAGTTTGCATTGGGGCACATGGACATAATCGTACCCTTTAGTTGCGCCGCGTAGGGATCTCGCAAACCAAAATCTGTCGTTAGTGTTATGATCGGCATGCTTTGGTTCTAGGCTGATTTCTAGCTGTAAATCTAGCATTTCATTTTCTGTATGGCGAAGAACGCTCTTTGACCGTATTTTGCAACAAAATACAATGTCCATTTGAGCGATCTCCAACTCCGCATCCAGAACGTAGAAATCGTCGATTTACTCGGCGAGAACAATTCAAAATTGAAGATTCTGCGTGATGCATTCCCAGACGTCAAAATTTCTGTGAGAGGCAACACCCTACGCATAGTGGGCGAAAAACCTGACACTCAAGAAGTTAAGTCGAGGTTCGAAACTATGCTCCGCATTTTGAAAGAGCGGAATGAACTTCCAATAAATACCGTCAAAGAAATTGCCAATGGTGGGAAGCCTTGGCAAGTTCAACTTCCTTCCTCGGATACAGAAGGAGCGGCAGGCGTCGGCGGAGCGACCATTGTGACCACCACAAAGGGACGCCCTATACGTGCGCGAACCGAAAATCAGTTGGCAATCGTGCAGTCAAGCGCAGAGAATGACGTCGTTTTTGCCGTCGGTCCGGCGGGAACAGGCAAAACCTATACCGCTGTTGCTCTGGCAGTTGCTGCGCTCAAGGCAAAACAAGTCAAACGGATCATCATGACCCGTCCAGCCGTCGAAGCGGGTGAAAGTTTAGGTTTTCTTCCAGGAGATTTGAAGGACAAAGTCGATCCGTATTTGCGTCCCCTCTATGATGCACTTTTCGACATGATCCCTTCGAAGAAACTCGATGAGTATATGTCGAATCGTACCATCGAAGTTGCACCTCTTGCCTTCATGCGTGGTCGTACCCTCGACAATGCCTTCATTATTCTAGATGAAGCGCAGAACTGTACGACGATGCAGCTGAAGATGTTTTTGACACGTCTAGGTCCAACAGCCAAATGTATAATCACCGGTGATCTTTCACAGGTTGATTTGCCTTACTCTCAGAAGTCTGGACTTCGCCATGCGATTGAGATTCTTCCAAACATCAACGGCATCGACATGATCCGCCTCACGACAGATGATGTCGTTCGGCACCGTCTGGTCAAAAGGATCATTATGCGCTATGATGAAGATGACTCAAGACGCCGTGAAAAAAGAGAGCGTGGTGGCGATCGCGATCGGAGTGATCGACCTCGGTTTAGAGAACGTGGGAGTTATCGAGAAGAGGAGTAGTAAACAAAAAAAAGCCCACTCGCATAGCGAATGGACTCTTTTAGTTAGGGCTGAGATAGATCGTTTTAGTTCTCTTCTTTGTCACCTGAAGCGGTCATGATCTCGCGCTTAATAGCACTAGGATTATCGACTTTTTCTGAGCGAGAAACTACGAGAATGTCATCTTTCTTAACTCGAGTACGCTCCAAACGGAAAGGCTTGACTTCGTAGCCATCTGTTTCGCCTACAGGGATATAAAGCGTTGTGTTCGAATCATCAAAGTATGGACGAGTTACGTCGATTACAACATCACGGTCTACCGGAAGTGTAAGTGAGAAGTAACCATCGATAGAGCGACGAATAGTAAGTGGCTTGAGCTTACGTCCATCAGGATTCAGTTGAACGTTGATCGTTGGATCACTTACTGGCAATCCAGTCTTGTCGTCAAGTACAGCAAACTCAATAGTTACGTTAGGATTGTCATACGTTACTTCGTATACATCATCGTTGACGAAGTGCGTAGCTTCCATATCTTCCATACGGTTGCTCGACAAGAAAGCAGTGCTGCTTCCCTCTACTTCCATGTAGTGATAGTCATCTGCTGTTGAGTTGACAGGTGTACCTGGGTTGATCGCTTTTGTCCAGCTTTTAAGATTGTCCTTCGTCGTTGAGTGGAAAACGTCATATCCACCAAGTGTTACTCCGCCGTTAGAGCTGTAAGAAAGAACGCGAGTTTCTGTATTAAAGAAAGGCGTTACTTCATCACCTCCGCCGTTTACAGATGTACCGAGGTTGATTGGTGTAGCAAAGACAGAATTGTCAGTATCTAGTGAGCGCTCTGTGCGCCATAGATCCATTCCTCCGTAGCCATTTGGACGGTTTGAAGCAAATAGCATTACTTCTTTACCATCTTCTTCGAAAACGAAAGGCTGAGCAGATGAAGAACCCTCCACATTGATGTTGCCTTTTACTGGTTTTGGAGCGCCCCATGTATTGCCCATGCGAGTGATCACATTGATCTGGCAGGCCACTGCAGGTTGAATCATATTCTGCGTCTGATCACAAATACTCACGTAGATGCGGTCGTCAGATGCGAAGGTTACTCCACCAATGTGTCCTTCTTCAAGAACTGGGAAGTCTTTCGCAGGACGCATTTGAGACCAACCATTACGTCCCTTAGCACTTGAATAAACACGCATGGTGCCATCAAAGTCACTAATGAAGTTCATGCTTCCATCGGTGCTGATTGTCGGAGCGATTTCGTTTTTCATACCGTTGATTGACTGACCTAGTCGGTCAACAAATACAGTAGGGTCGACGCGTTCGAGTTCTGCGATCGCCAACTCTGTTCCTTCAATGTCGAACTTAACAGATGCACGTACAGCTGCAGAATCTTCAGCGACATATTCGTTTGAGAAGTTGTTGAACTGTGTTAGCGCGTCCTCATACTTGCACATTTGCTTGAGCGAACGAGCGTACTTGAGACGAGCATCAGGGTGATCGGTTGAGTTTTTCGCAGCAGCCTCGTAGTACTTAGCTGCTTTCGAGTAATCTTTAACAGCGAAATAAAGCTCGGCGGCTTTATAGGCGTAAACGTTACGTGATTTCTCCTTAAAGGCATCGGCATAAAGACCGGCGGCTTTTGAGAACTGCCCGTCAGCGACGAGCCAATCGGCGAAGTCATCAGCTTGTTTGTGACTGATGTCTTGGGCCTGAATACTGGGTGCGAGTGAGATCACTAATGAAGCGATGAGGACTCGATAGAATGATTTGTTTAGCATAGCACCCTTCCATTGCCAAATAATGGGCCAGTCCTACCACTCAGGTGTGCTAAATGCATTGTTCCCTGCCGTATTGGTACTTTTTAACAACGTTTAGTTTAATCAAGAGGTTGAAATAATAGGCTTTATAGATTGATATATTCCTTATGGGTAAACTTAAAAAATTTCTACCCCGCGCAGCGCGCGTTATCTCGACACACCTTGCAACAGTCGACAAACATCTGTTTTACCTGAAAAAAGGGCGCCCTAATAAGCAGTCTATTCATACGCGTAGACCTTCAGAATGACATAACCAGGTGTCGACATCTGGTCTAGCAACGCAGCGATTTAGCAGTGAGGGACGAAGGATCAAGCTGTGAAACGGTCAATGTACTTTTTACCGATATCTGATATCCGATATCCGATATCCGATATCCGACATCCAAATCCCCTACCTCAACAAGCTCTCATAAGCTGCCTCCTGCATCCGCGGTCTAAAATTCTCCCTCCCAAATTTATTAGGAGACATTTTAGGATAGGTTCGATTCGTAATCCAGACGAAGACCAAACCTGTTTCGGGATCAGCCCATGCACAGGTACCGGTGAAT
The DNA here is from genome assembly GCA_937923485.1 of uncultured Saprospiraceae bacterium. Lineage (GTDB taxonomy): Bacteria > Bacteroidota > Bacteroidia > Chitinophagales > Saprospiraceae > CALDTK01. The sequence goes on along the minus strand of CALDUE010000059.1, from coordinate 34,658 downwards.
CCTAAGTGGCCAAACGTTCGAGCAGATGCAAGTGGAGTCATGTTCGTACTACCTCGACTTGATAATTCAGCCATGTCAAATCCTAAACCACGACGAGTACTCTTGGGGTGACGAGTGGTAAACAACCTAACCGTTTCTGGTTTGAAATATCTGCGGCCACCATAAAATCCATCGTTAAGGAGCATCTGCATCACTACGCCTAAGTCTACTGCATCTGAAAACAGTCCTGCGTGCCCACTGACTCCTCCAAGCATCGCAGCGCCCATGTCGTGTACATATCCTTGCACCCTTCTAAACCTGAAATAATTGTCCTCCTCAGTAGGTGGCACGCGATCCTTGTTGAATCGCTTCATCGGATTGTAACCCATGGTCCGCAAACCAAGCGGCCTGTAAAATTCTCGCGCCGCATACTCATCCAAGCTAAGCCCAGTGATCTCTTTTACCATGTCTGCGAGCATATACAAACCGAGATCAGAATATCGATAACCCGATCTAGCACGAAGTTCACTCTCGCCAATGAGTGTAAAGATCGTGTCTCTATAGCGGTCGGCAATGAACAAGCGTTCATCAATCTGAGCATCGTAGCCGCCTTTCAGGACATTTGAATACACCCCTGGGAAGTACGCCTTCTTCCCACTGGCCGTTTTTGTAATCGTTCTTTCGTAGAACGGAATCCATGGTTTTAGCCTGGCTTGATGCGCGAGAATATCTTGAATAATTAAGGAGCCTTTGTTAGTAGACTTGGTCCAAGGTAAGTGCTTATCCAGACGATCATATACACTCAATTTGCCCTGCTCGTGCAAGCGCATGATGCACAAGGTTGTCGCGGCAATTTTTGTGATGCTCGCTAGGTCGTAGATCGTTTCAGTTGTTACCTGCTCACTCTTACTACTATACGTGTAGCGCCCGTAAGCCTTTAGCAAGCCTACATTACCATCTTTTGCTGCAAAGACCACACCGCCGGGAGTTGCTTTTGTACGAATAGCTTCTTTGGCTAATTGATCGATTTTTCTCAATTTGCTTTCGCTAAAACCTGAATTCCCAGGAGTTGAGAATTTAAGTCGATAAGCTGAAGCAGTAGGTTCTAACAAACCAAGACGGAAGGAGTTACCCACACTTACGGGTAAACTACCAAAACCAGCGACAGCTCCATACAGAATCTCTGCGGCAGCCTTTTGGGCATAAGCTGTGTTCTCGTAGCCTATGATTAGGTTGTCAAAATCCTGCACGAGACGCAACGCATATGGAGATCCAAACAGCACCAAAACTACCTTGGTATCTGGGTTGAGTCTGCGCAAAATGGAGAGCTGACTATTTAGGATGCCGTAATCCTTTGAAGAACTCCATGACATGTCGTGTATGCCAACGAGTACCAATTCATAGGTCGAAAGTTGTTCCACCCAGCGCGTTTGCTGGAGAGCAGTCAGTGGCTGAAGTATATTTAGGTTTGTAGAGGGAGCGTATTTACTAGCGGCTTGTTGAAAAGCAGAATTAAGCTTTGCTCCAATGGAAAGTACTGCCGTCTTAGTTGTGTCAACGCGAATGATAGGAATACCAACAGTCCGTGCTCGAACAACAGTGGTTGCTTTGCGGTAAGCTTGCTCGTTTAAATCATTGACGACCGGAGCGAAAAGTTCACTCTTTATACCCGTCTCTCGAATAGGAGTCCAAGCGCTTAGACCGACCTTAAATTTAGCAGCTAGAATACGGCGGACGCTAGCATCAATGCGCTCTTGAGTGATTATTCCCTGAGTTAATGCCCGCTGAATAGCCGCAAACGCAGCTGGTATATCTTCATGAACAAGCAACAGATCGTTTCCTGCGATAAGTGCTTCTACAGCAATTTCACCAGAGGAAAAATGCTTGGTTAAACCGTCCATATCTAGTCCGTCGCTAACAATGAGTCCATTGTAGTTCCAGCGGTCGCGGAGAATGCCTTTGGTGAGAACGTCGCTTAGACTTGCCGATCTGTTTGGGCGGCTATCCAAAGCTGGCACCACTAGGTGTCCCGTCATGATACCCGCAATGCGGTCTTGTGCAAGCATTTGAAAAGGGACCATCTCCTGAGAGTCAAGTCGACTTCCGTCAAAACTTAGGACAGGGAGATCAACATGAGAATCTACGTCGGTGTCTCCATGCCCTGGAAAGTGCTTTGCCACGGCCAATACTCTAGAATCTGCTAATCCTCTTGCGTAGGCTTTCGCGAGGCGACCTACACGAATGGGGTTCTCGCCAAACGAACGTCGACCAATAACGGGGTTATCAGGATTGCTATTAAGGTCTGCTACGGGAGCAAAACTCATATGGACTCCCATTCGCCTTAGTTCACGTCCCGTTTCTCTCCCAATCTTGCGAGTCAGTTCTACGTCATTGGCGGCTCCAAGGGTGATGCTGTAGGGAAAGCGTGGCGCTTTGTCTCCAAACCGCATGGCAGCTCCCCATTCTGCATCCATAGAGATCAATAAAGGGGTTTTGGCGGAAGCTCGTTGAAGGGCATTCGTCCACTTCACTTGTGCTGTAGGCGTACCGCTGAAAAAGCAGATTCCTCCAAGGTGATAGCTTGTAACGAGCTTAGTTACCTCACTTAACGTGCCATCAGATCCATCACTGTGCGCCCGAGCGATAAACAGCTGTCCGATGCGCTGTTCGATACTCATGCCTTCTAGGGTAGCGTCTACCCAGTCTTGTGCCGAGGGAGGCGAAGTAGTGGTTGCCTCCTGAGCATAATTCCCACGCGCTGCGCCCACCACGATCAGTAGCAGCAGGACGAGCCTACACGTAGGAATGTTGGGGAAGGGAAGAAATTTCATTAAGTGTCTCAAGCGATAAGCGGCGTAAGGTAATGTGCCTTACCACAACGTAGCGCAGCTGCATAACTATACAACGAACGCAGACAAATAATGTGCAGCTCGGTACTTACTCTACGGTAGTAACCTTAAGCATGTTTGTCGTGAATCGCCTGTGAAGTGGCATAGATCCAGTGTTCACAATCAAGTCATCCTTCACGACAAGGCCTTTAGCCTTGAGTATATTGGTGGTGTCTTCGATCGTTTCATCCGTAGTGGTAAACTTGTCGTACTGAAAACCCCTGACTCCCCAAACTAGGTTGAGCGTCCCAAGTATGTGATTGCCCTCAGAAAAGATGTAAATCTTCTTGCCTGCTGGCCGGTAACTACTGATTTTAAAGGCAGTGTATCCACTTACAGTGAGACCGCAAATAGCTTTTGCACCTAGATCGACTGCCACCTTCGCAGCATTGATGCAGATTACGTCCGATTGGAAGTTGCTACTCTTCGCGTTTGTTTTTGGGCGACGACCGTTGAAGTCATAGGCTTTTTCCGCCTGCTCGATGATCTTGTTCATCGCTTCAACCACCTTTATCGGGTGACGGCCCACCGAAGTCTCTCCTGAGAGCATCACTGCGTCGGTTCCATCCAGTACTGCGTTTGCAACGTCGGTAATTTCTGCACGCGTAGGAGATGGGTTTTCGATCATCGAATCCATCATCTGTGTTGCCACAATGACTGGACGGGCACGTTGGATACACTTGGAGACGATCATCTTCTGAACAATCGGAAGTTGTTCCATAGGGATTTCTATACCTAAGTCCCCACGAGCAACCATCACCGCATTTGAAGCTTTGATAATCTTGTCAATACGCTCTACTGCTTCTGGCTTCTCAATTTTAGAAATCACCTTCGCCTTGTGGCCAGCAGCTTCGATGCGTGCTCTCAGTTCTTTTACATCCTTTGCCGAACGCACAAAGCTTAGTGCAATCCAGTTGACCTCAGGATGATTGTCAAGAATATAGTTGAGGTCCTTAAGGTCTTTCTCAGTCAAACTCGGTAGCGAAATCTTCGTGTTCGGAAGGTTGACACCTTTGTTGTTCTTAAGTACTCCACCAAAAAGGGTCTTCAACTGGACCTTACTCTCTCCATCGGTAGCAACTACTTCGAATACCAGCTTTCCATCGTCAATGAGCACACGCTCTCCAACAGATACATCACGAGCGAACTGTGGGTAGCTCATGTACACACCGTCCATGTCACCGATACGCTTCTCGTTGGTAAAGGTGACGACATCACCTTCATTGAGTTGAAGACCGTCATCTTTCATTTTCCCTACGCGAAGCTTCGGTCCCTGTAGATCGGCAAGAATGCCAACGTGCGTTCCGCGTTCCTTGTTAATATCGTCAATACGCTTGATGGTCTGCGCATGATCCTCGTGTGTTCCATGTGAGAAGTTGAGACGGAAGATGTCCACTCCTTCAATCATTAGACCTCGTAGCATTTCAGTGCTGCTGCATGCAGGCCCAACAGTGGCTACGATCTTGGTATTAGGTTGGATTCGAGTTTTCATAGACAGGTTTGGTACGGTGACGATCTAGCTTATTGTACAAAGTACGCTAAGGTCGGCCCAAAGTACGTCAATGAAACGAAGAAGTAGGGTTTCTCGATTCTTTTTAAGAACAGCGTGCCCTTAAGCGATCAATTCACAGACTTTTGCTAGAAAGCATAGCCCAACGCTAAGCCAAAGCGTAGATCAGTAAATGCTGCCCACTCATTCTGTTCGATGGTGCTTCCGAAAAATGGGTCATTACCAGTGCTCACGTAATTTACATCTCCCTCAGCAAATATTCCTCTTCTTCCAAAAGCGATTCCTACCTGGAAATCGAAGGTGAAACCATTGAATCCGATGGACTTAAATCCATAGGATGTTACGATGACCTGCCTCTTTCGATCTAATTGAAGTTCCCGAGCGCGAAACGTAGGTAGATCAGCCTCTTGAACTAGCGTGAAGGCCCTAACAGGATTATGTAGCGCCCACCCATCTACAGAGAAGAAATGCCTGAATCCTTGATAATTGGACAGGTAGACTCGCCCTCCAAGTCGAGCTTCAATTCCTGAAAAAGGACCAGTAAGCTCATCGTACACATCAATCCTATTGATAGGAAGGCCTACCGAACCTTCAGCTGAGAAAAACTCACCTAACATGCGTTGGTAGGTAAATGTCAAAGCTGGAAACCGAATACTGGCTAATCTTCCTGCCTCAAAAAGGACTGCTTGTTCGTGAACGACCTTACTTCTCTCCAAGCGTCTTAAAATCCTCTCATCGTCTCTTATTTCTCTTCTCGATCTCGTATCATATTCTTCGATAGGAGCGTCTATGTATATCGTATCTGGCTGGGCTTGCAAAGACATCGTAGCAAGGCAGCTGATCAAGAAGATTAGGAAACATGGGAATGTTAATCTAAACTTCATGTCATATCAATAGTCGACAGACGAATCAACGCTTCCGGATTCGCATAATCGTACTGGATAAGTTCACTTCCGCCGACGACGATCAAGACATCATCTTTCACGATTACGTCGTAGGCAACCACATCATTTACGGTGCTTATAACTCTTGGTCGACTAGTATCAGAAACATCATATACGGTTAGCCCAGAAAATTCATTGCAAACAAACAGTAAATCTCCGCGGACAGCTAAGCCCCTAGGGCTGGGAGTTTCTACGGTCGTGATCAGCGAAGGATTCTCTAGATCAGTGATGTCCATCACTACTAATAGATTTATGGTTTGATCTCTTCCGCAAATTCCTACATTGTTTTCTCGCGTATACAAGGTTGCATATGCCACGTTGCCCGCGGCCACCACTGGATCGCAAGGCTCTACAGGAAGATCTAAAGTATTGTAGTCGAATTGACCTCTTCGACGAGGAATTCCTGATGCCTCAATGGTGTACGTAAAAGTGCCTTCACTCGATCCGATGAGCAGGATACCCTCATGATGAAAGATCGTCTCAATGCCTGTTCCAATGACTTGGCGATCGATTTCGGTAGGGTCAGAGGGGTCGATTGCATCAAACGTCACTATCTCGTTTAAATTGACTGCATAAAGAAAATCGCCGACAGTCAAAATCCGAGCGTAGGAGCTGTTCGTACCGTTGGAGCTATTGCTTGCTGGAGTTGCAAAATCTGAGTCAGCCTCGCATGCGATAAAGACACTCATGGAAAGCAGCAAAAGGCAAAGTGTAATTGTTTTTAAATTTTTCATTCGATATAACATTGTGGAAGTTCAATTGTGCCGCTTTCCCAACCAGCTAGCAGTCCAAGAGAGGAGTCGTAACAGGCAAAATAGCCGACATGTCCTTCTGGGAATTCCAGCGGACGAGGGTATAGATTTGGTTCGCGATCAACTTCAATGGCATTGAAAGGGTCAGAGATATCTAGTGTTACTAGATCGGTGAGGTTATTTACGTAGAGGAAATTACCATTAATAGCTATGCTCGCGCATCCAGGAATAGAGATAAAAGAAACGCCTACCGGTTCGGCAGGATCGCGATTATCAAATATGTGGATGCCTCTGAGCTGATCTACGATGTACAGTGTATCACCTAAGACGGCAAAACCTCGTCCATCGTTAATTCCTCTTGGAGGCAGCGTCGTAATACTTGTTCCTTCTACACTGTCAAGATAAATAGGTAACAATCCAAAGGCAGTTTCTGGGATCGGTCTAGCCTCTGGTAACTCCTCACACCCAACAAAAGCTAGTGTAAGCACCAGAATAATAAGCATAGAAGAATAAAACTTCATACTCGTCAACGCTACATCTCAGTAATGTGCTGCCTGCTATCACAACTTTAATCTAGAGTCAGACTAGACGCTTTGCTTTTGTACTGGGGGTGAATCTTCCCGCCTCATCAAAATCTTCAAGCAAGACAAGTCCTGGACGTTTGCCTACAGTTAGACTACCGAGTTCGTCCGCTAAGCCTAACGCCTCCGCGCCGTTAAGCGTCGCCCATTGGATCAACGTTGGCGTATCGACATAGCGTTGCATTCGCTGGATGGTTTTCATTTCTTCTAAAACGCACAATTGCCAATTGCTGGTAAGACTATCCGTTCCGATAGTCATGCGAGCGCCCTGCTCCATAAAATCGGCGTAACGAGGAAGGCGATTTTCTATGTAAAGGTTTGCGTTTGGGCAGGTGGCCCAATAAACCTTGTCGCTCCAGCTTTGCGCCAACTGCATGTCTTCCTTGGTCGTGAGCGTATTGTGTACGAACAGGACTCGGTTGGCTGGATTGAGGTGGGGTAGTGTGGTCGCAAGACTAGTTTTGGCGGAAGCTGAAACATGCTCGATGTTAAATCCGAAGTCGCGGTAAAAATCGATGAAGCCGCCAGACTTGGACTCGAAGAATTCGTTTTCTGCTGGCGTTTCTTGGTTGTGAATACTGACGGTTCCTCCACTAGGATTCGCGTCATTGATCATCGCATAGAGCGCAGGACTCACCGTATACGGAGCGTGCGGCACGTACCTTTTAGGTTCGGGTTGTGCTTTGTAGGTAGCTTCAGCTTTCGCAAAAACCTCTTTTGCCATTGCTCCTCCCTGTAAGAAATCAAAGGCCTCCACGAACGTGAAATAGGTGATTTTACTGGAAGTCTTAACCTTGGCTGTATCGGCTGTATTGGAGATGTCCCCTACGGCTTGGATACCAGCTTCCCACATATACTTGTCTGCGTCCTCAATTGCCTTTGCAATATCGGCAGGGTCTACTTGGCGAAGAGAAACCACTCCTTTCAAAAATGGTAGCAAACCAGTTCCCGTATCAACACGGCCGATCATGTGTGACAGTTCGAGGTGACAATGTGTATTAACAAAACCGGCGACGAGTGCTCCTTTATACGCCTGTGCTTTTACGCCTTTCGGCAAAACGCTCCCCACGTCAGAGACCTTCCCTGAATCATCAAAAGTTACGTAGCCGTTTGGGATGGGTGCTTGGTCTGCTGGGAAAACGAGGTCGGCGGTATAGGTTGTCATGGCGAGATTTGGGGCTGGGGAATTGAGATGTGAGATTTGGGACGTAGAATATGATATGCTTTCGGTATACTGAATTAGCTGTCTTTCTAAGGACAATAGTACGTTTTTTGAGAGTTCTAAATCTCCGCTTTTTTATTTCACGGAGAGCTAGGCGATTCCGCATCAAAAAGATAAGTAAGCGCAGAGTTCGTGACGCTTATTGGGTATACGTGGCCTTAAATGGTGTTGCACTTTGTTGAATCTCGCTAGCGTCTCTAAAGAGTCTCACGTCTAATATCCCACATCTGGTATCTGATTTAAACCTCTAAAACCACCAATCCATTCCTCAGCCTTGGTTCAAACCAGGTGCTCTTTGGAGGCATGATCAAGCCAGCATCGACAATATCAAAAAGATCTTTCGCTTCTATGCCATAGAGCATGAAACCTACGCGGTCGGTACGACGCTGAACACGGTCTAGCATTCCACGCAAGCCCTTATTTCCAGGGATGTATGAAATACGCTCGTCAGTTCGAACATCTGTAATTCCAAAAATTGGCGCGGCAATGAGTTGATTGAATAGTCCTGCATCAAGCGCAATCTTATCCTTAGGATCGTCGCTTGATTCTCGTTTGCTAAAAACCTCTTTTCTCCAACGGAGGGAAAAACTCTCATCCTCTATAAGTAGTGTCATTTGGTGACGCTCTTGAGGTAGTTGGGGCTCTCTCAACGGCGTGACAATGCACAAATCTGAAAGCTTTGCGATGAGCGCAAGAGGGCTTAGGTCTACGGGTAAATGTATGGAACGATGAAAAGCTTGGACGTTGACCTGCTTGCTTGAAAATAAGGCTGCAAGAAGGGGTGCTTCAGGTTCCCCTTTAGCTTTCTGCTCACGATTGTACAAGGCTAGTGTAGAGCATCTGTGATGACCATCAGCGATGTAGAGCGAGTCGACGGTTTTGGCGAAAGCTGACTTGAAAAATTCTTCAACCTCACTTCCTTGATTCACTTCAAAAAGTTCGTGGCGGATGGATTTTCCATCTTCAATGTAAAGAAATGGAGCTTGGGTATCGGCAACTTCTTGCAGCTTTTGATCGATCTTAGAAACTGCAGGGTAGGTGAGTAACACCGGCTTTACGATAGCCTCTCTAAGCACTAGCAACTGAAGTTGTTGCTGCTCGGATGCGGCGAGTGTGCCTTCGTGCTTCTTAATCTTTCCTGTGGAGTATTGATCGGCAGGTAACCCCGTGATAAGACCAAGAAAGGTGGAATCATTTTCTCGTAGGCGGTACACCAACATGCACTTCTCAGGATGTTCGAGGAACATGCCGCGATTGCGATAATTGAGGTAGTCGTTTTTGACAACGTTAAAGAACGCATCGGCCGAGGCAACGAGGGCCGTATTAGGCAGTACGGGGCTGAAAGAATCGATGATCACAAAACGAAACTAGCTAATTTAAGCCAGTCTTAGGGGCAAAAAGTAAGGCAATCCCGCATTGCGGAACTGCCTTCCATACTCTCACTAGTTATGATTCTTAGAAACCGCGCGAAGCGATGTTCTGATGTAAGTACGCTTTATTCGAGATTTTAGTTCGTTTAGCTCAATTTTTAAGGCAAATTTGCCCCAAAAAGCGAAAAAAGTGCGTTTTTAATGCAAATACGGGTCATCTGTTTCCAGATGACCCGTATTAAATTGTTCACTTCTGGCCGTATTTAGGCGGTATAGGCATTGGCCTTAAGCTGAACGTCCGCGACCAAGCGGCGGTCGTTGCGTACATTAGGTGTCGGATATTTCGTGAATCGCTTCACACCCATCGATAGTGCCTTATACACATCACCCTCGGCGAATGATGCAAGGGCGTCTGATGCAGACTTCGCAATACGGGCTTGTGCGTCACAGGTCAACAAGCGCAAGATTGCCTCGTAGAATTCCTGATCTTGCTTTTTAGTGGCTACCGCCTTAAGCTTGATAACTCGAAGCAAGGTAGACTCAGAGAGGTAGGTGTCAATCATCATGTCAGCGACATTCATGAGTAGCATCTGCTCTTCTTTGAGGTTGAGCTTACCGTCCATTTGATCTTTTGCAGCAGCTCCAGCAACCATCAAAATGATTTTTTTGAAGTCCGCTACTGCTTTGGTCTCGAGTGCATAATCGCCTTCAGGTTGATCAAAACTAGGCATGCTTGCGAGCTCTTTTTGTACAGCCCACGCTGGACTCACAATGTCAAGCTCGCCTTTCATAGCGCGACGCAAGAGCTGATCAACCATGAGTAGGCGGTTGATCTCGTTGGTACCCTCAAAGATGCGGTTGATACGTGCATCGCGGAATGCGCGCGCAACGGTACCTTCCTCAGAGTAGCCCATGCCTCCGTGAATCTGAACCGTCTCGTCAACTACGTAGTCAAGCGCTTCTGATCCAGTGACTTTTAAGATAGAACACTCAATTGCGTACTCTTCAGCAGATGCTCGCTTTGCCTCATCAAAGCTTTTGCCTTCGGCCATGAGGCCTTTGTTGCGAAGCTGGATAAGGTTAGAGACGCGGTACTGAGCGCTTTCGGTTGCGAAGAGGCGTACGACCTGCTCTGAGATTTTATACTTTATAGCACCAAAGCTGCCGATTGGCACCTTGAATTGGTGACGTTCGTTGGCATACTTGATTGCGGTATCAGCGACTTTCTTGGCTCCACCTAGGGTAAGTGCACCTAGCTTGAAACGGCCGATGTTGAGCACGTTAAAGGCGATGAGGTGACCTTTGCCAATTTCGCCAAGAACACTGTCCACTGGAATCTCCATGTTCTCGAAGTAAACCTGTCGAGTCGATGAACCTTTGATGCCAAGCTTGTCTTCCTCTGCTCCGAGCGTGAGCCCTGGAGTTCCTTGCTCAACGACAAAGCCAGTGAACTTCTCACCGTCAATTTTCGCGAACAGGATAAAGATGTCAGCGAATCCCGCATTGGTGATCCACATCTTCTGTCCGTTGACGATGTACTTGGTTCCATCTTCGCTGAGGACCGCAGTTGTTTTTGCAGAAAGTGCATCACTTCCAGATCCTGGCTCAGTGAGGCAGTATGAAGCTTTTAACTCACCAGAGATGAGACGCGGAAGGAACTTCTGCTTTTGCTCTTCGGTGCCATAGTAAAGGATCGGAAGCATGCCGATACCGGTATGCGCAGCAAAACTCGTAGTGAATGATCCCGCAGGACCAAGGTCCTCGCAAATGAAGGTGTTGGTATTGGTGTCTAAAGCCATACCTCCGAGTTCTTCTGGCATGTGTGTGCCGAGAAGACCTAGTTCAGCGATTTTTCCAAGTAAGCCTACGGTAAGTCCAGGCTCCTGTTTATCGATTTTAGCGAAATTCGGACGAATCTCTTGCTCGATAAAATCTTTTACCATTTGTCGAACCATGAGCTGCTCTTCATTCGCCTCTTCAGGAATGAATGTTTCAGCGGGTCCGCTTTGGCGGATAAGGAATTCACCTCCTTTGGAGATGCTTTCGTCGAAGGATGTTTCGGGAAGCTTAGTCATTACTGTATGTGTTGCTTGAAGCGTGTTAGCGAAAATTCGCTACAAAGATATACTCTTTAGCGAATTTTCGCTAAAGAGTATTGCCTGGCAGTTTCAAAGTAGTGCAAGGACTAGGCCGAGTGGACTGATTTAGGCACTTTTTTAGCGAGCTTATCACTTATTTTACTACATTTTTCGCTCCTGAATCCTAAATTTCATTAGGAGACTCTGCAATAACTGAGAAGGTACTGAGCTCGTGCCTCAGTGGAAACAGCAGTCAGTCTGACTTAATTACAAGACGTGAATGACCATTAACGGTAAGAATATAAGGACCTACAGATAGTTGAACGTCAATTGGAGCGAGGTAGTTTTGAGCGCCCAGACTCGAAGCTTTGAGTGGGGCAATTGGTCGACCTAGTAAATCGCGTAGTACAGCTGACTTTATTTCTTCGTCGATCTTAAACCTAACCTCATCAAAAAACGGATTCTGTACGCTAAAAGTGGGACTTAATTGTTGAGGTGAGTTGGTGTTTGTCGGTTCTCCTTGAAGATAAGCAAGTACGTTCGAACCAAAACTTAGTCCGTTTTCTAAGCCAAGAGCGTATCCATTTTGGAAACTTTCTCCAAACTTGACAGCATGCCCACTTGGAAGAGTGAAAGTTAGGGAGTCTATAATCTCGCCTGTTTGAATGTCCAAGGTTCCGAATCCCGTTCGTCGTTGAGATCCTCTTGAATCAAGTTTTATTTTTAATAAATTTTGTGCCTCAAAGGCAACGGGAATTAGTGTGTAATTTGGAAGGTCTTGGATGTCTATGTAGTCTTCTATGTCTTCAAGTGGCCTATTGTATACTCTTATGAAAGTTGCAGCCCTGCGATCTAGCCATCTACAGATAAGTTGTCCTTGTGAATTGAAATGTATATCTGTTATTCTTTCATCAAATCGATAATCAAGGGTAAACCCAGAAGTAGCTGATCTATCGGCTGAATATACTTGAAGTTCATATTTATCATTGTTACTGGAGTCTCGTATTCTAGATACTAAAGCTAATTCTCCATCTGGGCCGTATGATATATCATTAAGTTCAAATCTTTCAGTTAAAGGGAGAATGTTTGGAAGATTTCTATCGTCTGATACTGAAATAATTCTACCGTTCTGGTCCAAAATGTAAATATAAAAAATGCCATCACTGCGAACGCCAGTCGTTAGAATGCTTTGCTTATTAAGTGTATTGTAAGCAGGTTTTACTCCATTGAAAAATCCGCTAATAATGGTGTCGATAAGTATGTTCCCTTGGCTATTGATTGTCCGATAGATCGTTTCCTCTGCGAAGTTGCTCACTTTTGTAAATGTTCCAAATCGAGTGCCTCGGTCATTAAGTGAAATGAGTCGATTCGTTGAATTACCCTCATCTGGTAAATCCAATATTTTGGTAAGTCCTAAACTTGGATCATATTTTAGTATGTCCTCCGAATTAGTAGTCAGGAGATAGTCACCTGCTTCAGTGATAGCGATTTCGTAAAATGACTCAGGAGGCCCTTGACTTGGGTCAAAGAAGCCACATACGCTTTCACTGGAGCCAGAAAATATTGAATTGACATAGTTTAAATTTCCATACTCAGTAGATTGTGAGCTTATAGAATAGGCAACATTCGGGGCTCCAGGGTAACCCTCAATGAATGTATTGATGAATCCATTGGGATCTGCCGAAGTGAAAGTTGAAATGAAATTTCCAAGAGTGTCGTATTTGTCAACTATTGCGTTAGTGACTCCCCTGAAAAGGCTTATAGAGTTAGCCTCCATAAGTTGTATGTGTTTCGAAAAAGAACTGAAACGATCTAGTGTTCCGATTTTATTAAACGAACCAACAACTGCATTGATTTTACATAGGAATAAGCTGTCACTTGTATTTGATTCTAATATAGCATACGCGCCATCTCTGTATTTAGCAGCGTTGAAGCGGAATAGAGGTTGTACACCAAAATTCTCGTATGAATAGTTATCTATTACTGTTAAAGACGGTAATGATATTGTAGTGAATCCAGTTTCGTATAAAAATAGAGCCGTTTGATTATTAATGATATAGATATCTTCGGGCCTTTGTAGACGACGATTAAAGCCCAAAGTATTAACTAAATCCCCAGCGGAGGTGTATAAGTAAAATGCAAGGGAATCAAGTGCGATACGAGATGGGGATCCAATAACCAAATCGTAATCTAAATTGCTATCAAATCCTTTTTTAAAAACAATACTGCTACTGAATTCTACTTGGTCTGGAAGAGCTGTTTCGGATTGCAATTGACCTTGGTAATTTAGCCGAAGAATCCGTTGATTTCTTTTTCTGCTAGAGGTTAGTAAGATTGATATTCCGCCTGCGTTTCCAGCAATGTCATTCACAACCAAGTCTTCTGCCGGTAAGTTTGGAAAATAGTCCCACAATTGTATCCCATCTTCAGAAAGGCCTCTTATACTGACAATATCTTTGTATTCACCATTGATAAGGATGTTTTCAGTGCCTGCGAGCACTACCCCTTTGTCAGGAGTGATCACTCCAAAATCAAGCGAACAATCCGCCAATCCATCAGCAATAGGCACAGTTACAATTTGCCTCTGGCTATATGTGTAAGAAAATGAGCTTAAAAAAATGCCTAGCAAGCAAATGCGATAAAAGAAGTACATACGAAAAGAGCTGTTTTATCACCTAAAGTTAGTCAGTTGGCGCAAAATTGAATGTCGACCAAACTTCAAACGTAAAGATTGAACACTCTACCGTAGTATCTTGTATACCTTGCATGGCCCTCCTAACCTTCACAGATCGCGGAATCTATTGTGCGCAGGCAGACGTCTATCTCGATCCTTGGAAACCGGTGAACAGGGCCTTGATCTCACACGGACATTCCGACCACGCCCGCTGGGGACATAAGCACTACCTCTCTACGCATCGAACAAAGGCGATCATGTTGCATCGCCTTGGAGACATCGATGCAGAAGGAATAGATTTTGGCGAAAGCCGAACCATAAATGGCGTCAAGTTCAGCTTTCACCCAGCAGGACATATCATTGGCTCTGCTCAGATTCGCTGCGAATACAAAGGTGAAGTTTGGTGCTTTACGGGAGATTATAAATTACAAAATGACGGGATATCGGAACCTTACGAACTGGTAAAGTGCCACAGTTTCATTACAGAAACAACCTTTGGGTTGCCGATCTATCGATGGAGACAGCAGGCTGAGGTAATGGGCGAGATCAATGATTGGTGGCGTCAAAATGCTGCTCAAGGCAAAACCACCCTTCTGACTGGCTATTCCCTAGGAAAGGCACAGCGTATCATCGCCAATCTTGATACTGGTATCGGGAACATCTATACACATGGTGCGATCGCGAACATGAACGAGGTGCTCGAGAAGGAAGGTATAGAGTTGCCAAAGACGATCCGAGTGACGAAGGATATCGATAAAAAAGACTACCCAGGCAATCTTGTCATCGCACCTCCGGGAGCAATTAACGGAGCGTGGTCCAAGAAATTTAAAGATGCGAGTACTGGGATTGCATCTGGCTGGATGGCCTTGCGCGGTGCTAGAAGACGCCGCGCAGTAGATCGTGGATTCGTCCTCAGCGACCACTGTGATTGGGCGGCACTCAATACAGCTATCGAGGCAACCGGCTGTGAAAATGTTTTTGTGACGCACGGCTACACCGCAGTATTCTCCAAATGGCTTCGTGAGCAAGGGTACAATTCGCACGTGGTTAGTACCGAGTACGAAGGAGAGAGCTCGGAAATCGGTGAAGGTGCAGAGAAAGCGAAGGAAGGGCAGGAAGGTTAATCTAGGATTAAAGACTTATCCAAGTTGTTTCCTCCACCTGGTCCATCTGCATGCAATTTGTTGACGATTGGCTGTATGAACCATATGCCAATGAAGAGGAAAACGAAGGCGAAGAAGGGGCCGATGGTGTCGTCTGTTCGTAAGTAGCGTTGGAGTTCTGCTCCTTTCACGGCTCTGGAGAGTTGATAGGACACGTAGATTGCTAAACCAAAATTTGCCAAGCTGGTGAAAAGGCTTCCCAGGTACATAATAAGGAACGTGGACCCCATGTTGCTCAGCTCGCCAGAGTTGTTACCAAGGCTTAAGAATTGCTCCATACCATTGGAATACATGTAAGCTGTGAGCCCCGCATTAATGAATGTGAAAAGGATAATGCATCCAATAGAGAGTGAAACCAAATTTGTGTTAGGCCTATACGCATCGGGGGCCATAGGGGAAATGCGTTGATTGACCGCATACAGCCAACCATAATTAACAATAGCGCTAAGTAGTGCCAAAGGCAAAATTCCGACGGTGATTTTCGAGATAAAGTCGGACATGACGATTGCCATGTCTTCAGGATCGGGATTGGCTTTCATCATCGAGAAGAAATCGGCAAAACCGAACCCCATGACGACCATCATCAGTAACCATGGAATTCCGAAAGCAAAAAGGAATATTTGCCAGTGTTTGGCTTTTAGCAGCGTATCCATGCTACGAAGGTGCAACGGAAAATTGAAGAAATCTAGCTAAGATTTACTGCCAATCTCCGAAAAACTCCTCGTCGAACAACTCATCCAGATGTGCTTCTCGCGTGGTTGGATTGTAGTTTTCGCGACAGCCGCCTACGCCACTGGCCATCATGCTTACGCAAATTCCGTTGACATCTTCTGTTTCTCGGTGCTTGCGAATTCTATCGCAGTGACCAAGCTCGTGAAAGACGATGTACTCCTTGAAATTGTCGCCTACTTGATTCCATGTTTCTAGATCTACACGAACGCGGTTAGGATTTCTTGTATCGAAAGAGCAATCTCCGGCTACACCGTCGTCATCAATACTCACTAAAAAACCATGTACCTGAGAAAGGTCGACATCAATGCCTCGCTCATTCGCCGCTATTTCGTAGCGCTCGAAATAAGGCCAGAGAATTTCATCTACATTGTCATAGGCCTTCGATGATGTGGCAGGCTGTTCGGGCTCTTCAACTTCACTTGAGAACACAGGCTGCTTTTCGCATGCCAAGAGTAGCGTAGTAGCTAGTAAAGAGAAAATTAGTAAGCGCATAGCTGTTAGTGTTGCTAAAATAACGGCAAACATCAGACCTAAGGTATCGAATTGGCTATTTGACACATCAAAATGCCTGATTTCAGTCAATTTGTCCTTTCTCAAAACCTATTTACAATATTTGTAAAAACAAAGCCGTGCGCACTGAAAAAGTCTTACATTTGCGCTCCGAATTGAAAATTCGCCGTCGATGAATACTTTCCAACTTAGCGGAGAACCCCGCACAGCTACTGGCAAAAAAGCCACAAAAGCAGACCGCGCAGCGGGCAAGATTCCTTGCGTGGCATACGGCCGCTCAGGTGCAGAGCATTTTACTGTAAATCCTTCGGATGTGCGTAAGCTCGTCTTCACTGGAGTTTTTCAGGTTGTTGATCTTACCCTTGGAGGGAAAGCTCAACAGGCTATTCTCAAGGATGTGCAGTATCATCCAACTACCGAAGCGATAGAGCATATCGATTTTGTGAAGGTTGATGAAGGGCATCAAATCAAGGTGGAGATTCCACTCCGCACGAAAGGTGTTTCAGAAGGTGTCAAAGCCGGTGGCCGTCTCGTTCAGAGCGTTCGAAAGCTGAAAGTGAAGACTGATCCTTCTAAGTTGGTTGATGAGCTTTTCGTAGACATAACCAAGTTGAAACTTGGTGATGCCATCCGAGTCCGCGACGTTGAAGTTCCAGAGGGAATTTCAATTATGGCCAACGGTGCTGTCCCTGTAGCAATGGTTGAAGTACCACGTGCACTTCGTTCAGCTGAAACAGCTGCTCTTAAGGAAGGTGATGCAGGCGCTGAAGAAGGCGGCGAAGAAGGTGCTGAGGCACCTGCAGAGTAAGATACTTTGCTCAGCCTGCGCTTTCGTCCTCATGGATCCTAAGCGCTACACTAAAAAGACACGTTTTCCCTTGCGGAGAACGTGTCTTTTTTTTGATCTTGCAGCATGATGCAAGAGGCACTGCGAGTATGTACGCTCCAAGCAGATTTACTTTGGAAAAGTGTTGAATCCAACCTAGCCGCCTTTTCGAAGCAACTCGATGAAGTAGATCAAAAAGTAGATCTCTACGTCCTGCCAGAGATGTTTAGCACAGGCTTTTGCATGCAACCAGAAGAAGTTTCAGCCTCATCTGGAAAAAAATCTCTTGCTTGGCTTATCGACCAAGCCAAGCAGCGCGAAGCAGGTTTTTGCGCAAGCGTACTTTTTCGATTAGAAGATGGCCGGTTTGTAAATCGCATGTTTCTCGTCGAGCAAGATGGGAGCTTTACGCACTATGATAAACGGCATCGTTTTGCGCTTGCTGGGGAGCATGAAGCCTATGCCGAAGGTGATTCCCAGCCAGTAATTTCGACTTTCCGAGGCTGGAAGATATTGCTGCAAGTTTGCTATGATTTACGGTTCCCAGTTTTTTCTAGGAATACTGTAAATGGTTATGATGCAGTGATTTATGTTGCGAATTGGCCGCAAACTAGGCGACATCATTGGCGTACACTTTTAACCGCTCGCGCCATTGAAAACCAAGCCTATTGTATTGGCGTGAACCGTGTAGGTAAAGATGGAAATGACTTACTATATGTAGGTGACTCTATGATCGTTGATCCTTTAGGAACTACGCTGTTAGAATTGAATGATTCTGTTTCGTTTGGTATTGCAGAAATTACTAAAAGTAGCCTTAGTAACCTCCGTGCTCGATTGCCATTCCTTTTAGATGCCGACAGATTTAAGTTGTATGATTAACAGATGTTAGTCATTTTTCCTTCGCTAGTTGCGTAATCCTCAATATGTTAGCCCAAAGCCTACAATGCAAACTTTTGGATTGCATTTCGGGCTTCCGCTAAAACAGATTTCATCCTGCCACTTAATTAAGTCTATTCGTAGACCGAATTAGATCTGTCTCTACACACTATTGAACACACACAGTAATTTTCAAAAGGGGCTTAACCCTTATCAAACACCAGTAAGAGGATATGGCTGATAACGACCAAAACCCAAAACGAACAGAGGACAATTATGCCGTCTGTTCCACTTACGAAGACCGTATAGTCGATAGTAAGCATGAAAAGCATGATGACGTCATTGCGTTCGAACATCGTAATGGCCTTTACTATTTCGCAACCTTAACAAGGGATGGTGAAATAGCATTAAGGTCAGAAGGTTATACGACTGCTGGAGCACGTGAAAATGGAATCCAATCTGTTTTGCGGAATCGTGAGAATACTGATCGTTGGAAGGTCGTCGAAGACGGCAACAACTATTTCGCAGCCTTGAGGGCAGGAAACAACCAAGAAATTGGTCGTAGCTGTCCAAAGAAGAGTCGAGCTGCAGCAGAAATGATTATTTCCTTTGGCAATGGGAGTAGTAGTGCTCAAAGCACTTCAACAATTACCCAAGGCGCAGCAGCTAGTCTTACAGGTTCGGCAGTAGGTGCAGCTTCGGGTTATGTGCCAAACGCTTCACGTGAGCAGGATAACTACCTAGTCTGTTCTGAGTACCAAGAACGCATCAGCGACAGCAAGCATGAAAAGCATAACGACGTTATCGTTTTTCAGCACGCCAATCAACTCTATTACTTCGCAACCCTCGATAGCAACAACGACATTGCTCTCCGATCGGAAGGTTATCCAACCACTGGAGCTCGAGATAATGGATTGAAGTCTGTCCTCCGTAATCGTGAAAAGCGAGTACGTTTCAAGATTGAAGAAAACCGTGGACTTTACTTCACATGCTTAACGGCAGGTAACAATCAAGAGATTGGCCGAAGCTGTCCAAAGAAGTCTGAAAGTGCAGCAATGGCTATTTGGCCACCCCTTAGTGCAGCAGCTGCAAATTTGCAAGCAAGACAAGCGGAAGCTGCAAAGCAAGCATCTGCGACAGCATTAGCTGCCAGTGCCGCTCCTGTTGCTAAGCCCAAGCCAGCGAAAGAGAAAACGACTTCTAGTAAGGAGCGAAACAGAGTTACAGAAAACTACCTCAAGTGTAGTGAATACATGGATCGCTTAGGCGACTCAAAACACCCTGAGCATAAAGATTTCATTGCGTTCTCCCACAAAAATGGCTTGCACTATTTTGCAATGCTCGACAAAAAGGGAGGCATTTCCCTACGTTCTGAAGGATACAAGAGTGTAGGTGCCAGAGAAAACGGTATCGAGTCCATTCTTAAAAATCGTGAAGATTCTAAGAAGTGGATCGTAATAAGGAAGTCAAACACTTATTACGCTGCCTTGAAGGCAGGTAACCACCAAGAAATTGGTCGGAGTTGCAAGTTGAAATCAAGAGATGAGGCGAATTGGTTAATTCCAGGATCTGCTGTCGCAGGGCTTGGAATTGCTGCAGCGGCAGTATCAACTCCCGCACCACCACCACCAGCACCTGAGCCCATTCCTGAACCTGAACCACCAGCACCAGAGCCTATTCCTGAACCTGAACCACCAGCACCAGAGCCTCCCAAGGAAAAAGAGGATGATTACTTAGCCTGTAAAGAGTATAGTGGTCGCCACGTAAACGATAAGAAGAATAACGTTTCGCTCTTCAAACACGCCAATGGTCAATTCTATTTTGCGATCGTAGATAAGGCTGGCAACGTTCGTATTCGATCGGAAGGTTTTCCAAACTCGCAAAGGAGAGATGAAGAACTTTCAGGTGCATTACGCTTTATCGATGACGAGAGCAAGTATGAAAGAATTACTCGTGGTAAGTATTTCATCAACGTTTTACACGACGAAACTGGTCGCGAAGTAGGTCGATCTTGCTTGTCTACAGAAAAAGTGGCTTTTGTTCCACCTGTAGAGAAAGAAGACGATTACCTCATCTGTAAAGAATATAGCGGGCGCAAAATAACTGACAAGGTTAATCGCGTTGCGATGTTTAAGCATAAGAATGGTCAGTTATACTTTGCGATTTACGATAAGGATAATAAAGTAAGGCTTCGCTCAGAAGGTTTCCCTAATGCAAAACGCAGAGAAGAAGAGCTCGCTGGAGCCCTTCGTTTCTTAGATGATGAGTCGAAATATACTCGCATTACAAAGGGTAAATACCACATCAATGTACTTCATGATGAGACGGGCCGAGAGGTAGGTCGATCATGTGCTGCTACCGAGGCGGTTCCATTTATTCCACTCGTAGCAGTTGCTGCAGCGGCAATTCCTGTAGCCGCCGCTGTGCCAACGCCTGCACCACCACCTCCACCACCACCAAAGAAGGTTACACCTGTTGTTGCCGCAGCGGCCGCACCTCCTGTCGCAGCCGCAGCTGCTACCAAAGGTGGATGTGCCTGGTGGATGTGGCTACTAGCCTTACTAGCCTTATTAGCATTCCTATGGTGGGCCCTTCCACAAGGCTGCAATGGTTTAGGTTGCAATGCTCCAGCAGCAGCAGTCACGAAAGTTGTACCTCCAGTAGATCCAGAACCAGAGCCAGTTATTGAACCGGCACCGGAACCAGAACCGGAGGTAGTTGCCGCGCCAGTAGCAGCGAGTTGCAATTGTAATTCACTTACAAATCCAGCCTTCGTTATTCCGAATCGTTCGCCTAAGAGTATTACTCGATTGGGTACAGCCCCAGAATTTGGAGACTGTCACGATTTGAATCCTACGCAGTTTTACAACAAGCTCAAAGGGATGGCCGCCAATAATTCAGGCGACCGCAACTTCCTGAATGGAATTGCGAAAGCTATGGGTTATGATAATTTCTCTGGATTGAGTGCAAGCAATTTCTCTAGCGTTACACTCGATCGAGGAACTTCTGGAAACCTCGGTTCTACTCGTCAACACAAGACGCTCTACGCGACACTGAACACGAGCGGAAAAGATCTTGAAGCCTTCCGTGTTGAAGCAGTAAACGGATGCCACATGCATTTCATGAAGACCTGTGGAAACCACTTCTTCTTCTGCCCGAAGAAATAAGCGCTTCTAACACAAACTACTTTAGGTAGTAAAATTTGAACCAGCCCCTTTCTGCTCAGCAGGAAGGGGCTTTTTTGAGGTATGCAAGTTTTTTTCCAAGAAATTAGGATACGGTACCTCAATAAGTGCTACCAGTACCTCATTAATAGTAACCGAAAGAGTATAAAGTGTTGATGGACTGTTGATTATCACCGATTTCAGTATGATATTCGGTGAACCTCTCCAGATACGTGGTCGTAAACACGGTCGAACAAACACTTTAAATCATGACTAACCAATCAACTGCCTTGGCAGAAGAGAGGAGGGGTGTCCGTATCCAACTTTGGGGTGCGATGCTGCTCATTCTCACAGCTCTTTTTATCAGCTCCTGCACATCGCTAGGAGCATTATCCCATCGGCCGTCTGCCGATGAAGTATCTGTCGAAATTGTCGACCCAGAAGTCCGCTTACGCCAAAACATCCAAGGCTGGGCCGAGAATTACCTCGGTGCTCCGTACGTATACGGTGCCAAGGGTCCAAAGGAATTCGACTGTAGTGGCTTCACAGGATATGTACTTCGTGAATTCGAAATTGCATTACTTGGTAGCTCAATGAGTCAGGCCAAGCAGGGTAGAGCCGTTGCAGTAAAAGATGCAAAACCAGGAGACATCGTCTACTTTGAAAACAGTAACGGAAGAGTGAATCACGTGGCAATTGTTACTTCAAATTCTTCAGAAGGCCTAGAAGTTATACACGCAACAACCTCCCGTGGTGTTGTACGAGATAACGTGACCAAATCTAGCTATTGGGCTCCAAGACTTGCTGGCGTCCGATGCGTAGTTGAGTGTCGTGTGGGTGCTGGCTTAGCCAACGCAAACTAGGCGTGTAGGCTCGTAAAGCCAATAACCACAAAGGGTTACATAATTTACGGTGACAGGCTACATTTTTATGCGCAATCACTTACTCAACTTATCCTCGCTCCAAACTTTTCGTTTGGTGCGAGGATTTTTTATTTCGTAGAATCGAAAGTTTTCAGTTTTATGTGTTTTCGGAGTAGAATAGATAAAATTTTAGTCAAAATGTCCAAATAGTGAACAACGTGTAGAATTTACACTATGGGGTAAACTCCCGCTAGGCCGTACATTTGAAGCTTCGCTCGCATCCAATAGTTGTCTATCCTACCTTAAAGGAAGAGATTGAAAACCTAATTGGATACCAACTGTCTTTTACATGCCTATGCTCAATCTCATTCTCTTCGGCCCTCCTGGTTCTGGAAAAGGAACTCAAGCAACCAAATTAGCAAAGCAGTTTGGCTTGGTGCACATTTCCACAGGTGATTTGTTTCGATATGAGATCGGCAATAATACTCCACTTGGTACCGAAGCGAAGCGGTACATGGACCAGGGACAGCTCTGCCCAGACACCGTCACCATCGGGATGTTAAGAGCCAAAGTGGATCGACATCCACAAGCAGGAGGATTCATTTTTGACGGTTTCCCTCGCACCGTAGCACAAGCAACGGCGCTTGATCGTCTCCTCAAGGGGATGGGTGAAGAAGTCAATGTCCTGATTGCGCTAGAGGTTTCCGAAGATGAAATCACTGCGCGTTTGCTTGAAAGAGGTAAGACGAGCGGCCGACCTGATGATCAGGACGAGGACGTTATTCGTAAGCGCTTCTCAGTTTATCAAGCTGAAACTGCTCCTGTGTACAATCACTACGCTGAGTTTGGAAAAGCTCGACGCATAAATGGAGTAGGTGAAATTGACAATATTTTCGATCGCCTAACAGCAGAGATCGAACCGCTCAAGCAGTTGAGCTAGCCTCACACTTAGTAATTTATAAAGCCAGGACTCGCCAACGAAAGGACTGTACCTTTGTGCTCGCTTGATCAATCAAGTGAATACCGCTTTTGTTATGGCTAATCAGAACTTTGTCGACTACGTCAAGATCAACTTTCGATCAGGAAAAGGTGGAGCCGGTAGTGCACACTTTAGAAGAGATAAGTTGACAGCTCTGGGAGGACCCGATGGCGGTGATGGCGGTCGCGGTGGTCACATTATCTTAAGAGGAAATGAACACCGATGGACGCTCTTGCACCTGCGCTACAGTAAGCACCTCAGGGCAGAAGATGGTGCTAGTGGAACAGAGAACCAAAGTACCGGGAAAGACGGTGCAGATTACATCCTGGAGGTTCCCCTAGGTACTATAGCGCGCGATGCCCAAACAGGCGAAGTCGAATTTGAGATCACGGCTCACGGTGAGGAGCGCATTTTGCTTCCGGGCGGACGCGGCGGTCGAGGCAACGTGCATTTCAAAACGCCGACCAATCGCGCTCCACGCTATGCTCAGCCTGGTGAGCCTTTCCAAGAAGCTTGGAAAGTACTCGAGCTTAAAGTCATTGCAGATGTAGGTCTCGTTGGTTTTCCCAATGCAGGTAAGAGCACTCTGCTCAGCGTCATCTCCGCAGCGAAGCCAGAAATCGGAGCCTATCCATTCACCACCTTAGTACCCAACCTCGGCGTCGTGAAGTACCGTGGAGATAAGAGTTTCATTGTTGCCGATATCCCTGGAATCATTGAAGGAGCGCATGAAGGCAAAGGAATTGGTCACCGATTTTTACGCCACATAGAACGCAACGCGACCTTGCTGTTTCTTATTCCCGCAGATGTAGATGACATCAAAGCAGATTATGCGGTACTCTTGCATGAGCTAGAAATGTATAATCCTGAGCTACTCGATAAGCCGCGCATTCTCGCTTTAAGTAAGAGTGACCTTATTGATGATGAACTCGAAGAAGCGATCACGGAGACCTTGCCAGAGGATGTCCCCTACATCTTCATCAGTTCGGCGACGACGAAAAACTTGGATCGCCTCAAGGATATGTTATACAAAACAGTGAGTGATACACAGGATCTCTCTAAGAAAGCGACTCCTTTTGAGGAGTAAACATCAAGGCAGCGCGCAAACACAGCTGATAAAGATTTTTCCATCAATAGCTTTCAGAAAAAGCTAGCAGTTAGCTCAGTACAATGTCCATCAGCGCCCCGAAGCCAACCGGGTCTTTGTAGATACGGTCGTGGTAGATAGCTGCAGAAAACCTCAGTTGATGAGGTTTTTCATTTCGCACCACAAGCTCAATCATCACATTCCCAAACTGTTGATCATGTTGATCGGCCGTATGTCCGTCCATAGCTACATCTGGACCATCGGGATGGGCAAACGAAGGGCGTGGTTTTAAATAGTACCTGTCTGTACGTTCGGTTGCTCCAGCCTTTGTGTAGGTGCGCGCATCGGCAACTTGGGTTCGATAATCCTGCGTAAGGACACGTTCCCGCAGATACAACTGAAAAAACTCAGCTTCTTTTAAGCTGTATTGTGTATCGCTAAAATGGATCACAAATCCCTTCTGGCTTTTAGTCGATAGAAAATCTAAGCCTTTGTCGACGCGTTGAGGTTCAGTTAAATAAAGCGCATACTGATCTGAAAGCCAGTCTAGTAGTCTACGGCAGACGAGGCCTTCGCGCCACCGGGCAAAGGGTTCGGCCTCATCCTTATGGCGTGATAAAACTTCATGAAGGACAGGGGTGGATGCCTGTGAATCTTCGGCGTCTTGAAAAATTGATTTGATTTGATCCCACAATCCCATGATGAATTAAGGGATTCCTGCGTAGATAGTTTTGGCGAAAGCTACCTTAGAGGCTGTTGGAACACCTCGCCTCTCTTTCTCGCTATGATTTAGTTGCTGCACTTCTGCAGTCCCTATTGATCGTAGGGGCCTTTGGAACGGCCTTTGGATATTTCACAAAGCGATCGGGCAACCGTTCCTCGAATATTTTTTTTGCCCTTCTCCTCGTCGCCTTTGCTTTAAGTATTGGCTCACTGGTATTCGAGCATTTAGGCCTTCCGGCAAAACACCCATCACTCCGTTTTGTACCGCTGTGGTTTACTTGGACGATCGGGCCTGCTTGGTTTTTCTATGTTAAGTTCTCCGTATTCCCTTCATACCAATGGCGATGGACAGATGCAAAGCATTTCGTGATGCCTGCAGGCCAGGCAGTCTATTATACTGCTGTCTTCTTTGGAGGATTGGGAGAGATTGTCCCCGAAACGATTTTCGGTTTTCGCGCAACGACCCTCGACGAAGTTATTTTCCTCTTGAGTGTCTTCGGATACCTGTTTGCGAGCTATAGATACTTGCGCTATAAAGCTCGTAAAATCGGTGAACAGCGACTGCGGTGGGACTACTGGAAAGTTAAGCTGCTCAGGCGATCGCAACGCGTTTTATTTGTGCTACTTACCTTCAACTTCATCTTCGTCGTATTTAATTTCACGACGGTACAGCAAAGTGGTGTTGGCCTCCTGCATTTGCGTGGATTTTATGCATCAAGTTCCCTGAGTTTTGGCCTCATCCTGTTGTATTTACTCAGAGGCGTTGCTTACCGACAGCATTTCTACCCGCAAGTTCCTATTGATGACTTGGCCAATGTAGGTGATTCTGCAGCTGATCGATTGGATGCTCTTACGACCACATATAAAGGGTTTTGCGATCCTGATCTGCACGAGGTTCGCGTTGCTCGTGCCGTTGGTATTCCTCCTCAGCAATTGAATGAACTTGCTCAGGAAAAAGGCCACAAAAATTGGTGGAGATGGATAGAGTCTTTGCGTGTCCAAGAAATCTTAAGGCTGCGAGCGTCTAAGCCAATTTCACTTAGAAAAGCCTCCTTAGACGTAGGCTTTGCGAGTCTGCGTGTAGCCTTGCGCGCTTTACGAAAAAGGAACTAGCGCCTTATTTTTTCTGATAAATCACATCAGCAAAATAACCGCGCCTATCGAGTAGCATGTCTACGCGTTCAAGGCCATGAGTCTTGCCAAGTATGCCAAGCTCTTTCTTAGAATACTTGCGACTAACTTCTGTGTGAATGACTTCCCCAACCACAAATGTTCGTTCTACGCCCAATTGTGGGATGCTGACGTGCTGGTCAGTTTTTGGGTATAAATAACTTCTTACCTCTCCCGTTTCGGCATTGTATAGGGGATAGAATGCCCAAGCATTTAGATCGAAGTTTCCGCCGAGTTCTCGATTTATTCTTGTAAGAAGATTGAGGTTAAATTTTGCAGTTACTCCTAAGTCATCGTCGTAAGCTGCGAGAATTGTTCTTGGGTTTTTACGTAAGTCGATACCTAAGACAAAGTAATCGCCCGTGTGCATTCGATCTGCGATCTTGCCTACAAACTCGTTTGCTGCATCGAAGGAGAAGTTTCCAATATTTGAACCAAGAAAAAGAATAACTCTTCTTATGTCGGGTGTTGCCTGAAATGAATCGAGGGCCTCCATGTAGCTCGCATGTAAAGACTCGACTTCTAAGTTTGGAAATTGCTTGGTGAGGTCCGATTCGAGTTCTTCTAAAATATCATCGCTGATATCTACTGGACGATAGTTGAAGTCAGTCGAATTTTCAGTGAAGTCTTTGAGCAGCAATTTGGTTTTGTAGCCGTCTCCTGCACCAAGTTCAATGAGTTCGAAATACTTTTGACCGTTGTCGGAAAACTTCTTGCGCAGCATACCTGCTGATGCCTGTAAAATCTCAAACTCACATTCCGTGAGGTAGTAAGATTCTAGGCCCATAATCTGTTGAAATAACTTACTCCCTTGATCGTCGTAGATATATTGAGAAGAAAGATGAGCAAGAGGTGTTAAAAGACCTTTTGCTACGTGCTTTGCAAAATCAGAAGTCAAGGTCGAAGTAGTTGTTGACATACTTAAAAGTCGAGGAGTCGTCTGGGAAGTGGATTGAATCTGGCTACGAATTTAGTTTGCATAGTCGTGTGCCTGTGAACTGCCATCGCTTATCGGCGTGAAAGAAATTGCGATAGGTAGGTCGACTATGATTGGGGCTCGTGGCAACAGATGCACCACGTAGAGTCTGTTGATTGACCATCCACTTTCCATTGTACTCGCCAAGGGCACCGTCAGCGGTAATGAAACCGGGATAGGGGGCATAGGCTGAAGAAGTCCATTCCCAAACTTGCCCCCAGTCTAGCTGCTTGTGTGCCGCTTCCCACTCAAATTCGGTCGGCAGTCGGAATCCCGCCCAACGCGCAAACGCATCTGCTTCGTAATAACTGATGTGGGTGACAGGAGTGTCTAGTTCAATTGGCTGAAGGCCAGCAGCGGTATAATTCAGCCACTCACCTTTTTCACTCTTGTGCCAGTGGAGTGGTGCGTGCTGGTCGAGGGTTTTGGCGAAAGCCCAACCTTCACTCAACCAATGTTCAACTTCGGTGTAGCCGCCAGCATCGATGAAGGCGAGGTATTCTCTGTTGGTGACTACCTGCCTGCGAATCGCAAACGTTTCTAAAAATACCCGATGACGGCCAAGTTCATTGTCAAAGCAAAAGCCTTCACCTTCAAAGCCAATGTGATAAATCCCTTCCTCCATGTCTACCCAATCTTGCGGAGTGGGTTTTGTAATCGGCGCAAGTTTGGTTTTGGCGAAAGCTGGAAAAAGAGGATTATGACCAAGGATAAATTTAATATCTGTGATCAGCAATTCTTGATGCTGCTGCTCGTGATTGAGCCCCAGTGTGACGAGTTCTGCTAGCTCAGAAGAAACGTCCTGCTTCAGAAGTGTAGCCATCGCCTGGTCGACATGAGCTCGATAAGCAAAGATTTCATCGGTAGTCGGGCGGGTCATGTTTCCGCGCTGTGTCCGCAAAATTCTAGGTCCAGCAGCCTCGTAGTAGCTATTGAAGAAGAATGCAAATTGAGGGTGGAATACCTTATAGCTTTCGCCAAAACTCGACAAGATAAAGGTCTCGAAAAACCACGTGGTGTGCGCAAGGTGCCATTTTGGTGGGCTTACATCAGGAACGGGTTGAGGTACGAAATCTTCAGGTTGAAGGGATGCGACGATGTCTGCCGTCAGCTTCCTAACGTTGTAAAATTGTTCGAGCAAGCTTGCGGACGAACTCGAAGTAGAGGGAGAAGTTGCGGAAAGTTGCATGGAAGTTGATGGTCTGCGGAAAAGGTAGGGTTTTTTAAGAAACGCGTGAATGGCGAACTCTACTATATCACCGCGTGAAGTATTCTTGCAGCGTGAATTGGAGAAAATGGTTGTTCATTGTGATCGTAATGCCGATTGCTCACTTGCCGGAGCGACTGCGGTACATGTTGTCGGATGTAATAGCATGGATCTTAAGAAGTGTAGTCAAATATCGTAGAGCAGTTATTGATGGCAATCTTGAAATTGCCTTTCCCGAGAAGTCAGTAGAAGAGCGAAGGAAGATCCGCAGTGACTTTTATACGAATTTCACAGATGTCGCCTTAGAACAAACCTGGCTTTTTACGGCAACAAATGAGCAAATTTTAGCGAGAAATAGATTTCTGAATCCAGAAATAATCGATGATCTTATAAAGGATGGTAGGCGTGTAATGATTGCTGCTGGTCATCACAATAATTATGAGATGGGTGCCGCCACGCTAGCACTTCAATTTCCTATACCTATATCGGTGATTTACGCCCGCTTAGCAAATCCTTATTTTGATGAACGGGTGAGAGAAACCCGCGGAAAATTTGGAGTTACGCTTTGGCCGCGAGGGGAAATTAGACAACGAATGTTTGAGTGGTCAGGGAAATATGACTCGTTCGCGGTTGGATTTGCATTTGAACAGAGTCCGCATGCTACTAATAGGAAATATTGGGTTCCATTTTTTGGGCAGCACTCGGCAATGACGAGGGGCCTAGAAGGTTACAGTAGAAGATTGAATGCAGCGGTAGTTTTTATTTACACAACGCGCGTAAAACGGGGATACTATGATATAACCATAGAAAGGATTACGTACGATACAAATATTGAAACTGATGGTTCAATAACAGCGAAGGCTAGTGCATTGCTCGAGAAAGCTATCCGCGAAGATCCAGCAGGTTGGCTCTGGAGTCACCGACGCTGGAAATTGGATATTGAAAAGAATCGATTGAAGACCGATACAGTGGTTGATATGCCCGATGAATCGGCAGTTTAATTTGCTTGCTGAGTCCAGTTATACAACGCGCAAAAAAAATAAGTATCTAACTACCCGATTTCAGTGAGTGAATCAGGAAGAGGTTTCGTTTCTTGGGGCTTGTGATTATCGGGTGGAATGCGCACACCCTTCCGTATGTCGGCACACTATGAAACCACTACTCATAAGCGTCTTATTGTTTGTACCATTTGCATTAGGTGCGAGGTACTATTTTGTCTGTCAAACCCTTCAATGGTGTGATAGGGCTAGCCTTGCGTACGAGGTTGAACAAGATCTCGACGTGTTACTTCCTGACGGCAGGACTGCTTCCTTGAGCTTTGGTGAATATCCAGAAGGTGCAGTCATGCCTCCGAGGGCGCAGCAGATGCTTGCCTCAATGGATAGCTTGGTAGCGTTTGCCAAACATTTTCCCGAATACCTAATGACGATTGAAGGACCTGTCGCTCCAAGTGAGCGAGGCCATAGCGAATATTATCGTGATTTAGGATTGGCGCGCTCGGCAGAGTTGGCGGGAAATCTTCAGCGTCGCGGAGTTTCAGGTGAACGACTTGAATTATACAGTTATCCAGTAAGCAATGCTGAGCCACGTTCTCTGAAGATTGGATTCGAACCGATACGTGAAATAGCTAATGAAAATACGCTACCAACAGGAGAGACTTTGCTTGATAGCACGGCGCTGCTAGGTTTGCGTTTTGAAACCAATTCGACGGCCTTATCTCCAAGCGAAGAATTAACGGCGTATGCTTCTGAGTTGGTCGATGTGCTGAATGCTGAGCCAGAACTTAAGCTTACGTTGATCGGTCACACGGATGATCATTCTACAGATGCGCATAATGATTCGCTAGGCTTATGGAGAGCCCAAGCGGTCGCTGCATATATCATTCAACTGGGCTACAAGCAAGAGATAGCAACGGAGAGTCGCGGTGAGCGCGAGCCGATTGCGACGAACAACACGGAAGAAGGGCGATTCTTAAATCGTCGTGTAGAAGTACGAATAGACTGAGAATATTATGGAACTCGCAACACAGTTTATCGAAGGACTTGACGGTCCGGCAAGCATGACTTTTTTAGGTCTTTTGCTGGCAGCTTTTTTAATTGGTTTGTTGCCCGCAGGTCTTACCTATGCTTTCCGCATCCGAGATTTAAAGCGTCGGACCAATAAGCATATCGATGCGCATAAACGTGTGACGCAGGAGCGCAACGTACTCGAAAACCAAGTGGAGCGAGAGCAGGAGCAGGTTGCTACGTTTCGTCAGCGCCTCCAACAATTAAATAGTGATCGCGCTCGTCAAGAAGCAGAACTTACTCAATTGAGAGCTGAGTTGGGTGCGTCTCAGGCCGAAGCTTTGACGAATAAAGTCGAGGCGGTAAAGAATGAGGAGTATCTCCAAAGTCTTCGCGG
Source organism: uncultured Saprospiraceae bacterium (assembly GCA_937923485.1). Classification (GTDB taxonomy): domain Bacteria; phylum Bacteroidota; class Bacteroidia; order Chitinophagales; family Saprospiraceae; genus CALDTK01. The sequence goes on along the minus strand of CALDUE010000059.1, from coordinate 3,981 downwards.
AAAGGTCGCGGCAATGTCTTCTCAGATTCAATCCTACAAGCAGATGGCTCGTCCTAAGCCAGCGCCGAACGCTTTTGATGTAGACACACTTTCAAGTTTGCAGACTGCTCGCAATAAGGTTGCAAGTCTAGAAAAGCGCGTCGCGAAGCTGACAGCGGATAATGAGATGTTGCGGAAGGAGAGGGCGAAGATGAGCTAGGCTTATTTACTAATTTTGAATGTTGAGTTGCGAATTTTGAATGTTCGTGACGTTGGGCTCGCCTGCGGCTCATTTATTCGGTAGGCCGCGGGAGCGGTCTGACCACAAAGGTGTAGCGTTTAGTTGGTGCGTCTCTATTAGCATCTCACGTCCCAAATCTCACATCTCACGTCCTTTCCTTCCCTTCTGCAAAAAAGTCCAAAAAGTGCACGTCCTTTTCCTTTGACTGAATTTCAGCTAGCGCCTTAAGAAAGATTGGATGGTGTGGTTGTGCATCGTGGTTTTCAATATCGGCCATGGTTTCCCATGCCTCGAGACTAACGAAATGTCCGGGCTCGGTGGAGCGGCGCAGCATGCTGAAAAAGAGATTGCCGCGATCGTTGCGTCCATCAGCGACATGTTGTTGGAAGAGCTTTTCAGCCTCAGCGATCTTATCTAGTTGGATATAGAAATCTACGAGAATCCAAACGCCATCTTGGACGTGCTGTGGTACTGTCATCATGGTTAAGTAACTACAAGAAGACTTGAATAGTTGAAACGAAAAAAGGGTCTTATCGCGCAATCATGCGCAACAAAACCCTTTCTCAAAGTCTGAATAAAAAAGACTCAGTTCACTTGGAACGTGATCTTCAAATTGACGCGGTAGGCAGTTACTTTCCCTTTGCCGTCAACAACAACGCTTTGCTCGTTGATGTATGCAGACTTAATTCCTTTGACGCTCTTTGAAGCGCGTTTTACGCCTTTTGCAGTTGCGTCTTCCCAGCTCGTTGGAGATTCAGAGAGGACTTCGATTACTTTCATGATAGCCATGTTGTGTGCTTTTTTAATTCATAAGAATAATGTGATACAGGCGTGATTTGTTTTCGCGAAAGCAAATGATTAACTACCAAAGGAGAAGTATACTAAAATGTCGGTAGCCGAAAACTGCCAAATCTATTCACCCGATTTTGATACGATTCATACTCCTCAAACTGTTCGCGAAGCATAGATTCTTCAAAAGTTGATTTGTAGTAAAATAACAATATGAGTAGGGCGGTCACTATAAATTTCCATAAACTTAAGTAACCCACACTCAATCCGATAGCAAACCAAATTAAGGAAGCGTAAATAGGATGTCGAGCCCAAGCGAAAGTACCCGTTGTCACAAGCTCACTGTTCTTTTTGGGGCTTGGCCAAGGAGTAAGATTTGTACCTAGTTGAACGACCGCCGCAAGTCCGAAAACAACGGCAGACCCACAAATAAGAAAGCCAAGTAAGCCCGTCCATTTATGAATCTGCGCTCCAATATTGAGCGGATTAATAAATAGTGCAATGAGTAGTACAAACTGTAGGCCTACGTAAATTAAATCCTTTCTTTTTGGCATGGTTAGATTAAGGTCTACTGAGTGCAGTCACGACGTCTACAATTAGACGTGCGCCGAGTTTGGCTGTACGCGAATCGATGTCAAACCTAGGATTACATTCGGCAACATCAAAGCCGAGTAGCTTATTCGTACGCACTAGATCGATGAGTTGTTGCTTCACCGTCTTGTAGTTGAGGCCATCAACGCCAGGCGCACTCACCCCTGGAGAAACATAACTTGGGAAGCCGTCGAGGTCTACCGTAACGTAGAGTCCAGTAGTGCTCTCGGCAAAAATTTTGAGTGGACCAGCAGCAGCCTCAGCTTCATCTAGCATGATCAGTTCTGTCCCGAGTTCGCGGGCACGTGCTAAGAGTGCTTTGGTATTTCCTTGGGCCTGCACACCTACGCAGCTATACTTAAACGGTTGTTTGAATTGCTCATTGAGCATGGCAATGAGGCTGAAAGGCGTTCCCGAATTCGGACCTTCTTCGCCCAATGGACGCAAGTCTAGGTGCGCGTCAAAGTTGACGGATCCGAGAGTGAAATCTTCTGTTTTTGCACGTTGACTGCGGTGAATACCGAGGTAATGACCCGAAGCTACATCGTGACCACCTCCGAGAACGATCGTGCGGTATCCCATGGATTGAGCTTCTTCGACGACGTTGCTTAGTGTCATCATCGTATCGAAGAGTTTGTCTGTACTGTGCTTCACATCGCCCATGTCAATGATGCGGACGTCTGCGGGCAGGTGGTCAGGCTGTTTGGCGAGTTGAGCACGAATCGCGTCCGGACCTCCAGCCGCACCAGTCCGACCTTTATTTAGCCGGACTCCTTCATCTACCGCATAGCCAATCAATGCAATTCCAATCTCGTCCTTGGCCAATACTGGAAGAGGATCATCAATAGGAAGGCAGGTGACACGCTGGTACCAATATGCATTCGGTTCGGTGGTTGCTCTGCCTGTCCAAACTTTCGCTGGGGTTGCTTTGTGCATAGCCCACAAGTTAGGCTAAGGAGCTAATTTCGAGAGGTTTCATCGCCCCCATGAGCCAAGTGATTTCGCGATAATCATCGGTTGGCCACAAACTAATGTTCGCAGCCATGCCGGGCGCTAGAATGCCTACTCGATCTTGCTGACCTAAAGCGCGCGCTGCTCGGGTAGTAATGCCTGCGAGGACTTCTGCGTTGCTCAATTTTTGGGCGCAGGCGAAGGTAGCTGCCTGTCCGATGAGGTTTCCTTGCGGACCTGAACCTGGGTTCCAATCGGTGGCGATGGCGAGGATAGCACCTGCGTCGAGGAGTTTGCGGGCTGGAGTAAACGGTTCGCCGAGTCCGAGTGATGCCCCTGGTAAAGCAACGGCTACAGTATCGCATCCATCTTTCGATAAAACTTCAATACTGGCTGCATCGGAATGTTCGAGGTGATCAACACTTAGTGCGTCGAGTTTTACGCCTAGCGCTGCACCACCAGGCGTGAATTGATCTGCGTGTAAAGTGAGGTCGAAACCGTGAGCTTTCGCTGCTGTTAGATAGGCTTCGAGGGATTCCCCCCAAAAGGTTGAAGGTTCAGCGAAGGCATCGATACGGGGTAGGGTAGTGCCGGTTGTTTTGGCGTAAGCTTTTAGTTGAGGGAGTAGTTCGTTTTCGAGCGTCTTGAGGTAAGCTTCTGGTTTTCCAGCGAACTCGGGCGGACAAACATGTGCGGCCAAACACGTCGAGACGACCTCAATCCCTGCGACGCTTTCATTGGCTTGCGCGATCAGGTTGAGGTGTCGCATTTCTTCGGCAACGCTCAGTCCGTAGCCACTCTTCACTTCTGCGGTGGTGATGCCTTGCGCTTTCATCGCCTCGAGTCGATGCGTGATATTGACGATCAATTTCCCGTCGCTTGCTGCGCGCGTCTGTGCAACGGTGGTTTTAATCCCTCCGCCTGCAGCGGCCATTTCAAGGTAAGTCGCCCCGCTATTGCGCATGGCAAAGTCTTGCGCTCTCGATCCTGCCCAGCACAGGTGCGTGTGGCAGTCGATCAGTCCGGGGAGGGCGACCACGGCCTTGCGCATTTCATTGATGCTCGCGCGAGGATATTCTTTACGCAGTGCCTCAAAGTTTCCGACCGCGACGATGGTCCCTCCGTTGTTGAGTTGGCCGTTGTAGACGATTCCTGCATGAGGGATGATTTCGAGTTGGTCGTCTGAGATTGGTCCTCGGGCTGGGAGGTTATTGAGGGTTAGGAGTTGGGAGAAGGGGCCTAGGAGGTGCATGGGTGCAAGGTAGTGGCGGCCTACTGAATTTTGAGCCATGAGCGTTTACTAGAATTGCTTGACGTTAGTGTGTAGTTGTTCTAAGATGGGTTTACGCTTTCTGCAATTGTCCTATCGTTGCTTTACTCGCCTCGATTTGTCCGTAATGTACTTGACAAGGCTTTAGCATATTTAGAGA
>CALDUE010000058.1 GCA_937923485.1 uncultured Saprospiraceae bacterium | reverse complement strand
GAAGGAAATAAAGCTGTTGATTCCAAGCGCAAGCATCTCCTCGATCTCGCGTTCAGCTTCATCCACACTCAAACGCGGAAAACCGGGTAGGGTAGTGAGCGTCTCCCGTTTCCCTTCTCCAGGCAACAAAAATATCGGATGAACAAGTTGGTCTGGTCGAACCAACGGTTCGCGTACAAGACCACGAATGGCATCTGAACGACGGTTGCGACGGGGGCGTGAGCGCATAGGGAGAGTAAATTTTGAACTTTGAATTTGTATTTTTGAATGGCCTTAAGGACGCTGCCTTACAGACGTAACCATAGGGAAACAAATCCGAAAGCGAAGGTAACAACAGTTGTGGTCAGCCCGACCCGCGGTCCACCAAAATGCGAAGCGAAGTCAAGAGACTTCAGATCGAAATAAGAACTTGATTGAAGCGAACCTTAAGACTAAGAAAGGATTTGTTCCTTGAATTAGTTCAGACAGTTCGTCATGAGGGCCAATGACAACGCAACTACGTGCATCTTCTCATGGCAATTAGCAATTAGCAATTAGCAATTAGCAATTACCAACTAGCAATTGCTAGGACCCCAAACTCAACACCTTGATCTCCACCCGTTGATTTCGTTTTCGACCCGTGGGTGTACGGTTTGTCGCGACAGGCTTGCGCTTGCCATACCCTACAGGATCCAAGCGACTTCGGTCAATTCCACGTTGTACCAATTGGTCAACAACAGAGGTGGCTCTTGCCAGACTCAACTGATCGCAGAAGGCGTCAGAAGGAATGTTATTTGTGTGACCACCAATCTCAATAGATACATTCGAGTGGATGGTGAGGAAGTCGGTAATCTCTTCGATCGTCTCCATACTCGAGGCCGAAAGTGCGGTGGAATCTGCCTTAAAGAAGAGCTTGTCAACCCGAATAATTGAACCTGGTTTAAGCTCTGAAATGCGTTTTCCCGCAAGGGTAGCATTCTGATTAACAGGCTTCGCTGGCGTCGTAGGAGTTTCTGGTGCTGGCTTTGTTGGCACGTCTACAACTGCGGGTTTTACTGGCTTTTTCGCAGGAGGGTCTGCTTCTGGAACATCCGCTATTTCTGGTTCAGGCGGTGTGTCGTTGTCGCAAGGAATAGGATTGATCTTACCCGCTGCGTCAAGCAAGAGGTTTCCATTGTATGGAAACAGTACAGGCGTCTTGTAGTATGCTTCTAGAACAAGATAGGCATGGTCTCTCTTCGGCTCAAAACGGAAATTATACTGTAACCATTCAGTCGATTTGACAGGAGCGCTTTCAGCAAGCACCTCACCCTTATTGCAATAGCTAAATCCACCCCAGATCCGAAGCTTGACAGGCGTATCGTAGTTGACCGGTTGGTCAGTAGCACGCGAAATACTATTGTAACGCTTCGCCCTTGCAAGGTAAATACTGAATGTATAGCACTGTCCTGCTTTCAAAGGACCATCTAAGATTCGTTGGCTAACAGCCTCGTAGGTCTCGTTGTCGCGGACCACCATACCAAGGTAAGTGTTCCCATCAAACGCCTTTGTATCAACACCAAAGAAAGGCGTGCCTCCAGCGAGCATGTTGCCTGGATGAACGTCAACTGGACTCTCATTGCTGTATCCGCAATCAAACCAACCTTTCGGTGGATGATTTTGACGTGGCATATCCTCAAACGAAGGATTGCTTAGCGTCAAAGGAGGACCGAGGTCAGCTGATTGCGCAAAGGTCATCACAGACCCAAGCGCTAAAGTCAAAGCAAAAAAGATATTTCTAAGCACAAAGCTCAAACGCATGCTGACAGATATTTCGCATAGAAAAAAACGAAGAGCATGTTAAGGCAATTCAAAAGCAGAACGCCCTAACATGCTCTAAATATGTACCAAAAATTTCATCTGTACCAATAATGCCTGAATTACAGCCATTTAACGGGCTGTTCATGACTAAGATTCGTTTATGAAAAGGCCTGGATTCCTGTGATATCGTGACCTGTAATCAACAAATGAATGTCGTGGGTTCCTTCGTAGGTAAGTACGGTTTCGAGGTTCGTCATGTGACGCATGATTGGGTACTCGTTGGTGATGCCCATTCCTCCGTGAATTTGACGCGCCTCACGCGCGATGTCTAGGGCCATGGCGACGTTGTTACGCTTGGCCATTGAGATTTGCGCAGATGTCGCTTTCCCTTTGTTTGCAAGTGATCCTAAGCGCCACGCAAGCAGCTGCGCTTTGGTGATCTCTGTGATCATTTCAGCCAGCTTTTTCTGTTGCAACTGGAATCCAGCGAGTGGACGGCCAAACTGCTCGCGCTCTAGGGAATAGCGCAATGCTGAGTCATAGCAATCGAGACCAGCTCCGATTGCGCCCCAAGCAATACCGTAACGAGCTTTGGATAGACAGCTTAACGGACCTCTCAGCGAAGCAATTTCAGGAAGTACGTTCTTTTTTGGAACGCGTACGTCCTCAAAGACTAGCTCGCCTGTAATACTTGCGCGAAGACTCAGCTTACCTTTGATCTCAGGTGCAGAGAAACCCTTCATGCCTTTCTCAACGATTACGCCCCGAATCTTTCCCTCTGGGTCTTTGGCCCATACGACAGCTATATCAGCAATCGGAGAATTCGTGATCCACATTTTCGCTCCATTGAGGATGTAAGCATCGCCATCGTCGACTAGGTTAGTGACCATGCCGCTTGGATTCGATCCGTGATCAGGCTCAGTAAGCCCAAAGCAACCGATAAATTCACCTGACCCAAGCTTTGGGAGGTACTTCATCTTCTGCTCTTCGCTTCCGTACTTGAAAATTGGATACATCACCAAACTTCCTTGTACAGAGGCCATCGAACGGATTCCAGAATCTCCTCGCTCAAGCTCCTGCATAATGATCCCATATGCGATTTCATCCATGCCGCCTCCGCCATATTTGGTCGGTAGACTTGGGCCATAAGCGCCGATATCACCCAACTGCTTAAACAAGTGCATCGGGCATTCTGCTTTGTCAGAATAGCTTTCAATGATCGGACTCACCTCTTGCTTCACCCAATCACGGACAGCGTCGCGCGCGAGCAGGTGCTCTTCCGTAAGTAGTTCGTCGACACCGTAATAGTCGTGTCCTGCGTAATTGTCTGTGCGCTGTGAACGGTGATGCGCTGGTGCTGAGGTTGCTGTAGTATCCATCCGGAACGTTGATTAGGGCGGTGTATGGTTGAGGCTATTCCGCTTTCGCTAAAACTCCACAAAAGAGGTTTTGGCGAAAGCCGAACACCTGCAAAGGTAAAGCCTTCTGACGTGTATTACGTTGTACAAGGGTCAACAGATACGTATCCTGAGAGTTGTCGGTCGATCACATCGATAAGCGTTTACCTTTCGGCAAAACTTAGACTATGCTAACCATTGGACTTCGCGACCTGAGATTACGTGCTCAACACGGCGTTCATCCTGAGGAGAAAGTGCTCGGCGGAGAGTATTTGGTCAATATCGAAGCAGACTTGCGTCCGCGTGCAGCAGACCTAGACGATCGCTTATCCAACACCTTAGATTACGGTCAACTGCATGCCATTTGCCTTGAAGTAATGAGTACTCGCGCCTACCTCATCGAGGAGCTAGCAGAGCGCATTGCAGCAAAGGTTTGGGCACAACATGGACAATTAGTAGCCAAGCTTCGTCTTGAAATTAAAAAGCTCAATCCACCACTTAAAGGCCAAGTTGGGGCTGCATTTGTAAGGCTTGAAGAAGAGCGTTAAAATTCGCCCCAACTAAAGCCGAACTTTAGCGTGCCTTCAAGGAAAAAGCCGTCGGTATCTCCAAAGCTGTCGGTATCGAAATCCGAATTGAGCGCGAAGCGATAGCCAGCATTTGCTCCTATCCTAAACCAACGAAACACATTGACTTCGCCACCTATGCCCGGCTGAAGCACCAAAAATCGATCTCTGGAAAAGCCTTCAATATCAAATTTTCCAAAGCCGAGTTGCATAGAAACCTTCGGGTGTACAACACTTCTCGCCCACGGCGTGTAGGCTACCAGCGGACCATTATAACTGAATTTAAAGTCAAGCGGTACATCGGTTGGTCCGATCAAATTGTCCGAAACGCTGTAGGCCGCCCATCCAATGAAGAGCTCTTTGTTGAATTCTATGCCACCGAAGCCTCCATTTACGGCCGTCCCGTTATCGCCAATGTTGGTGGTCTGTAGGTTCCAGCCACCCCAAGCTCCGGAGAAATCGAGCCTTAATTTTTCTGCTACGGTTTCGTCTCCTTGTGCGCTTGCGCTAAAACCCATAACGAGTGAGCAAAGGAGTATGAGAAGAGATGCGTGTCGTTTCATAACAATTGATTTGTACCTGCAAGGAGGTGAAAATATACTGTTTGGTTGCAAGACGATTGGGTTAAAAAAAGGTTACCGCCGTCTTGCACATTTTAATGGGGAAAGTGAAAAGCAGAACAAACACGCTGAATTGCGAGCGATAAAGCATCTTCGCAGCAACAATCAAACAGACCATTATGCGCCACCTTATTGCGCTTTTTAGCTTTTTCGCTCTTCTTACGGCATGCCAACAACCTGCTGCCACGGGTGAAGCCACTGCCTCGGAGATGACTCCTGGTATCAAAATCGGCTACGTCAACACCGATTCTGTGTTTACGAACTATACCTACCTCAACGACCAAACAGAAATTCTAACCAAGCGTGAGAGTGACGCATCAGCTAGTCTCGAACGTAAAGTCCGTAAGTTCCAAGACCAAGTGCAGTCGTTCCAACGCCGCGCGCAGGGAGGCAACATGACGCCCAAGGCTATTGAAAACGAGCAGCGTGCACTCGCGCAAACTGAGCAGGAGCTTTCACAAGAGCAACAACGCTTACAACAGGAGTTTCAGGGAGAGGGGATGCGTCTTCAAGCTGAAGTCACGAGCGTACTCAAAGAAAAAGTAGATGCTGTTCAAGCTTCTGGTGGCTACGATTACATCCTCACCTATGGCGCAGGATCAAACGTTCTTGCTGTTAATAAGGACTTCGACATTACCAATGAGGTGCTAAGTCTCATGAACAGTTCGTCCACTCCTGCGGCAGATTCTTCAGGAGAGGAGTAGCACTTGCACAATGGGCGATACCTTTCGCCCATGGATAAGCCCGACCTCTCGCCCTTACAGCAAACCGTAGATGCTTGGATCAAATCCACGGGCATCCGCTATTTTGATGAATTGACCAATACCGCCATTCTCGCAGAGGAGGTAGGGGAATTGGCTCGGCTCAGCGCCCGTATTTACGGAGAGCAGAGCTTCAAACGTGAGCGTGATAAAGCTTCCGCCAAAACCGATTGGGCGGACGAATTGAGCGATGTGCTCTTCGTACTCACATGTCTAGCCAACCAAACCGGTGTTGACCTCAGCGATGCCTTTGCGCGTGGCATGGATAAGCGCACCAATCGCGATGCTGATCGGCATGCGGGGAATGAGAAGCTACGCTAAGGCTATGAGTTTCTAGCAGCTTCCGCTTTGCAAGATGGGCTGACAAGGATCTGTTTGCACCCCTCCCACATTAAGGACTTATTCCCTCCTGCGACTCACTAAAAAGTATAGAACGCTGTCTCGCAAAGGGCCACATGCTCGCACGTGAAGCTTCGCTTGGCTTGATAAGGATTGTGAGGCAGGGACCCATTTCTAGGTTGCAAAGTCACAAAGCCAAGGGGCTGGGGCGTCCCTAACGCATCCCACCTCTCAACAGTTTTGTGCTTCAGAGCCTTAGCGATTCTGCAAAAGGATTATTCAGTGACCCCTTGTGGCTCTAATGTGCCTTGGTCCTCGTCTCAGGACTCTTGGGCTGGATGGCCATCGTAATGATGAAGAAGTAAGCAGTAGTTTTTGCGAAAGCGAAAAGTCTATCGCATCTTCCTGTTATGCGTTTCCCAGTATTATTCTGCTGTTTTCTTTTTAGTGCTTCATTGATCGCTCAGCAGATGCTGCCTGGGATTTTACCTATCGAACAACGCGCTCAAGTCATCGACGACATTCTTGCTGATCGCTTAGACAATCTGCTGCCTCAACTCATGCGTCGCGCTGGACTGGACATGTGGGTCATCATAAGTCGTGAATACATCGAGGACCCTGTCTTAAAGACCATGTTGCCGAGTACTTGGCTCTCTGCTCGCAGACGAACCATCATCGTCTTTTTTGATCGCGGCGAGGAGGAAGGAATAGAGAAGATTGCTATCGCACGCTACAACGTCGGGAAGTTGCTCAAAGGCGAGTGGAACATTGATGTTTATCCAGACCAGTGGGATGCACTTGTCCGAATTATTGAAGAGCGTAGTCCTAAGCAAATTGGAATTAATACCTCTGAGACCTTCGCGCTTGCTGATGGTTTGGTACACACCGAATACGAGGCGCTTTTGCGAAAACTATCGGCGTCTGATAAAGCCAAGTTGACAAGTGCTGAAGAGTTGGCTGTCTCTTGGCTCGAAACCCGTTCAGAAAAGGAACTAGCGCTCTATCCGATGATTGCACGTTTGGGCCATACGATTCTTCAAGAAGGGTTGAGTGAACGAACGATTCACCCTGGAATTACAACGACGACAGATGTTGAATGGGCGCTGCGTCAGCTGGTTGTCGATTATGGATTGGACACATGGTTCCACCCAAGCGTATCAGTGCAACGAGCAGACTCAGGCAATGA
>CALDUE010000057.1 GCA_937923485.1 uncultured Saprospiraceae bacterium | reverse complement strand
GACATCCGACATCCGATATCCCAAAACCAAAAAGCCCTCCCCGACACTACGTCAGGAAGGGCTACAATCGGGATTATATAACTTGCTCTAGCGAGCGTTCTAGTGTTTCACAAGCGCGCGTACTTCTGCTGTGCCATCCTGAGCGATAGCGCGGAGGTAATACGTTCCCGGAGGAAGACTACTAGTATTTAACTCGTGACGTCCAGCCTCGTAGGTGCCCGAAAGGACCACAGTACCGTAGCTGTTGATGATCTCATATTCGACATTACCGACCTCAGCAGTTGCCAACTCAACGGTAAGCTGGTCACCGACTGGGTTAGGGTAGACCTTAGTCATCAAAGCGAGCTGCTCAACAGAAAGGCGAACCTCAGAGCTACGTGCATCATCCGTTGCAGGAGCACGGTGTATTACGCGGTAGCTAGCTTCGCCTGTCGGAGCGAACTTGTCTTCGTAGCTGTAGTCAAACCATACGGCTAGACCTTTCGCATCTACCGAAGAGATCACTTCGTAGTCCTCTCCGTCAAGCATGCGCTCGATGTCGAAGTACGAACCTTCTACCAAGCTTATTGCCTCCCAGATAATTGTATTGGTTCCACTCTGAGTACGTCCAGAAGTTGAACCCATGTCGCCTGGGCCAAAGCAGTTAAGTGTATTGACCTGTAGACTATCGCGTCCGACACATCCATCTGCAGAGGTAACTGAGAGTTGGATGAAACGAGGTCCAGTAGTAGAGAAACTTACGTTGTCAACTACACGTCCAGTTGCGAATTGAGGTGTTGCATCAGCTCCGAAGTCCCACTCGATTGCCCCTGGCATCGTGCTGTCTGCGGTAACTGTAAGCGTTTGACTCATACAGAATGTAGTAGCGCCACTTGTAATCTCTGCTGTTGGAAGCGGATTGATCGTCTTGGTAATCACATTCGATGCGCCAGTAAAGTCAATACAACCTGCCACGCGAGTAAGACGGATGTAGTGAACTGTTTCTACCAAAGAACTTGGTTGATAGTTCATGCTACGTGCACCGTTGATCTCAATCCAGTTAGGATCGTTAGGACCACGGTAGGTACTCGTACTTGAACGAATCCACTGGTACTCAGCAGCTCCAGAAGGAGTGCTCATGGATGAGATGAGGTTTGGTACTTCCCCACGGCATACAGCCTCGTTTCCTTCGATTACTCCAGGTCCGTCAACCTCTCCACAGTCCTCGTGAAGACCCATGTCAATGTTGTCGATGTCTACACTTGCAGCAGTTACTACAATGTCAGCTGATCGACGTGTTACTGGATCGAAATCGCTATCGAGGTTGTCGTTGCCACCCTGAAGTGCATCGGTAAATACGAAGGCAGATGCAATGGACGAGGTAGACTGATCAGCCTCTACATAGTAGGTACCTGGAGCCACATCAAAGAAGACGTAGTTCCCTTCCTCATCTGTTACGGTAGAGTTCACTAAGAATCCATCTGTAGAGCGGATCAAACGAACCGTCACACCTTGGATAGAAGTCTCGAATGGATTTTGAATACCATCGTGATTCTCATCATACCATGCGCGATCGCTGATTACGATTACACTTTCGCGTGGAATGTATCCTGCGTCGGTGTCGAAATCACCAATACCATGTGCTGTTACTTGACGGTTAATTGAGCCTGTTGAGGGATCCATGTCACTGTCAAGTGATGAGTCTCCTCCTTGGTTGATCGGACTGTGTAGGTAATCTTGTGATCCTTGAAGTTGGAAGATCAAGAAGTAGTTACCCATCGGTAGCTGATCGAACTTGTAAGCTCCATCTGCATCAGAAGTCGTAGCGAAGTTGATGCGCTCTCCCATAAAGTCTGTTCCTGAAAGTGTAATTGAAACACCTTCTAATCCTACTTCTGTAGCTCCTTGAATACCGTCGCCATCCTCATCTTCCCAGACGAAGTCGGAGATCATTGAAGGCTCTACCAAAAGTGTATCGTGCATACATGTACAACCGTTGGCGTCAGTGACAAGTACTGAACTGTTGCCGCCAGGAAGTGCAGTTGCATCTTGAGCAGTTGATCCATTCGACCATGCGTAGGTGTATGGAGCAGTTCCTCCCATTACCTCAACAGTAGCAGCACCGTCCGTAGCACCGAATCGGCTCACGTTGAAATATGTATTGAAAAGTGAAGTTGGACGTGCTGTACATTCTAGTACTTCAGGATCTTCAAAAGTGAAGCTCTGAATAGTCTCACAACCTGCAGCATCTGTAACGGTAACCTCATAGGTACCCGCGGCTAGGTTCGAACGATCTTGTGTCGTCACGAAATCATCCCACATGAATGTGTAAGGAGCCAATCCACCTGTTACTGTAAGTCGAATGTTCGCCTCTGTTCCGCCGAAGCAATCAAGCTCATCAACGTCAGATGTTACGATTGGGCCTGTAGATAGATTTTCGACGAGTACGGTTTCAGTACGCTCACATCCTCGGTTGTCAATCACTGTAATTGAATAAGAACCTGCAGCCAAGTTTGAAGCCGTGAAGTCTGTCTGATTAGCAGGGTCGTTCCAAGTAAGTGCATAAGGAGCCTCGCCACCAGTCACCACTACTGTCGCAGTTCCGTCCATCTCACCTGGGCAAGAAGCATCGGTTTTACTCACCGTTAGTTCCATTTCAGGAACATCGACAACGGTTGCAGTAGCTTGGAAGACACATCCACCCGCGTCGGTTACATTGAGTTCGTAATTGCCGTCAGGTTGGTTTGTGAGTGTCTGTACGTTAGCTTGTCCTACCGGTCCCCAGTTGAAATCGTATGGAGGGGTTCCTCCAGAAATATTGGCAGTAAGTGTACCACCGTCTTCGCCACAAACAGGCTGAATAACATCGATTGTCGCCATCAGCGCATTCGGTTCAGCAAGCGTGATAGACTGTACTTCTGTACATCCGTTCGCATCTGTAACGGTCACTTCGTAGGTACCTGGACCTACATTCGATAAATCTTGAGTGGTCTCACCATTACTCCAAGCGTAGGTGTAAGGTGCCAAACCACCAGTAGTTGTATTGCGAATGTCTGCATCAGCAGCTCCGTTACAAGTTACATCGTCTCCATCAAGAGAAATTGCAATTGCAGGAGTGTCGTCTAGCGTCGCAGTTAGTGTTACTGAGCAACCATTGTTGTCTGTTACGATAACGGTATACGTTCCACCAGCTAAACCCATAGCGGCTCCAGTGGTAGTTACATTTGGAGTCCAGTCATACTCATATGGTGTCGTTCCACCCGTCACTGAGACATTAATGGTCCCGTTAGGTTGGTAGCAAACGGGATCAGTAGATGAAATCGTCGCTTCAAGTGCTGCTGGAGGTGCAATGGTTGTAGTACCGCTTACTGTACAACCGTTCGCATCAGTGATGTCTACATTGTAAGTACCTACAGCTAGATCAGTAAGTACCGCAGTGGTCTCACCATTCGACCATGCGTAAGTATACGGTGCTGTTCCACCATCGACTATAGCCTCCACAATCGCATCATCAGCGAAGAGGCAAGGATCGAAATCCTGTGTAATGTTGACCACCAATTCTTCAGGACTGAAGATGGTTACGATCTCAATTGTTGCGCAACCATTCCCGTCCACGATTTCAAATTGATAGTCGCCTGCAGCCATACCTGTCCTTGCGAGGTCGGTACTTCCGTTGTCTAACCATTGATAGGTGAAAGGACTTGTAGCATCAATAATAGTAATGGTAGCTGTTCCGTCTGTATCCCCGAAACACGTCACTGCGGTAGTATCTGCCTTCAGCGTAGGAATCGGAAATGCACTGATTGTCACTACGTTCGACCAAGCACCAGGCTCGGTACAGAACTCGCGATTTGCAACACGAACAAAGTGTGTTACACCATTCACCGCTGGTGGATCATAGAAAGGAGTTGTGACACTTCCTGCTACTGTCCACTCTGGACTTCCCGGTACGTACACATCAGTTGTCGTACTTTGAAACCATGTGTAGCGCAGACCATTTGATCCGCCAGAAGCACCCATGGTGTTACGAATAAGCGCTGGGTCAAAAGGAATACCACAAGCAGTTTGATTGCCATCGATTGTACCACCATCGGTAGCATTGTCGCAGCAATCAATCTCTACAGTTACGTAGTTACTCTCACCTGCATACTCCGTGCAATCAGATCGACGAGAACAGCGTATGTAATACGTGGTCTGCACGACTGGTAGTGGAGTGTACTCAGGCGAGTTAGTGCCTGGGATGATCGTCCAACTTACAGGTTGTGCACCTGCTGGATCGGACGTGGTCATCATCCAGAGATACTCGATCGTACCTGTTCCACCAGTCGGCGGCGTTAAGTTAAGAATCAATGGAGGTTGAAAATTAGGATTAGCGCAACCTTCGACGTCATTGCCGATGGTTCCGCCATCTGTAATATTATCGCATGCAGTCTGTGCTGGTGCGAAGCTGTGCCGGTTTCCCTCTACGTCGAGGTAACTCCAGTTGCTTGAAGATGCTGCATTACTTTCAGTGAGACTGAATAGTGCAAACAATCCTAAAACGATTGCGGTCTGGAGAAGACGAGTACGTCTGCTCATGGTGATGTATTTAATGTAGAACATGTAGTTTTCCCGATTGGGCATCCTCACTATAGTCTCCTATCGCAGGGATGATTATCAGCGGTACATGTGAAAAATTGGTGCCAAGACCATAGAGGAATCGGTTGGCTATTCCCGTTGAGCGGTATGAATCGCCCTTTTTTCGGTTTATGATCAGCTTTCGCCAAAACACATTAATATAAATATGTATGCATAGAAAACTGAACAATAATCAGCTGTGCAGTTTTATCGTTTAGCTTTCGCCAAAATCCGTTTTTAACACATGGCACATATAAATATATCACTCATGCTGTTCAAATGGCGGTTGACTGGTCGCTATAACACGTTTATGGTAGAATTACCAGTCGCACTTAAGCCAAAATTGAAGGGTTAAACAAAGGTGATACGATGTGTAGCTATCCAGTTATTTCATATTTTTTCGAGCAGGACCTCCACATTTCTATCGGTAGGGTAGCTTACAAATGAGTCGTTGTGTTTAAACACGGGTAATTTCAAACCCAAGAGAATTGTACCTTTCGGCAGTGTTACTAGCCTCCCTTCGCTATTCATCTTTGCTGCTTTTCTTGCTTGTTTCAACGCACGTTTTGGCACAAGCCCCACCAAGTACCGAAACCACAGAACCGAAAGTGGATGCGGTTCCTAATTCAACGCAAGACGAGGTGGAACGTCTGGATGATGGCTCGCTTGATGAAGAAGATGGCGACAGCGCAGCAGACCTAGAGCGTATATACGAAACGAGGGCTTACTATCAACAACACCCGATAGACCTTAACACTGCAACACGCGAATCCTTTTCTGCGCTCAACTTGCTCAGTCCGGCGCAAGTCAATGCCATCCTAGATTACCGAGCGAAGTCTGGCGATTTTATCAGTCCGTTAGAGCTGCAGTCTGTGCGTTTGCTAAGCATCGACGAGGTGCGTAACCTCATTCCGTATGTAACGGTCAGAAAAGGTATGGTCAATGCCGTCAAAACCATTAAGGCAAGGATTAAAGACGCGACTGGCTTTGTAGCTACACGCACAGCCTATCAAACTACTACGCTCAATACAGATAATTTCTTAGGTCCGCAGTTACCCGTCTTTCTGCGTGCACGTTGGAGCGCAGGGCGTCAATTCTCAGCAGGTATCGTTCTTGAAAATGATGCTGGCGAACCGTACGGAGGAAAGGACAATCCCTTATTCTTCGATTATGTGAACGTACACCTTTATGCAGATGACTTGCCGGGTGCCATAAAGACGGTCGCCCTTGGAGACTATGGTGTGAATTGGGGTCAGGGGCTGATTTCATACACAGGCTTTGGTACAGGAAAAGGAGCATTCGTTATGGACGTACAACGTAATCCGCGTTGGATCATTCCGCATGCATCTGTTCGCGAAGTAGGTTTTTACAGAGGAGCGGCGGTGGCTGTGGAGATGGGAGATTTCAAAGTCATGGGTATGGCATCGCGCAAAAGCCTTGACGGTGCGATCGATACCTTGAGCGGTGATGACATTGACTTAGAGTTTTCTTCTTTCCGACTGAGTGGACTTCATCGTACCCGAAGCGAAATCGACGGGCGAAGAGTAAATACGGCCACTACTTTTGGCGGTGCGGTAAAATGGGAACAGAAGTGGGGCAATATTTCACTCCAGCACATGCAACATCGATTTGATGTTCCTTTTGTCCAAGGTGGTGCACTCTATCAAAATTTCAATATCTCAACCGACCAGCTGCGGAATACGAGCCTTGCGTGGCAGACTTTCCTTGGGCCGGTTAGCTGGTTTGGAGAAGCAGCAGTTGATATCAATAACGAGACGGCGGTGATTAGTGGCATTCAAATGGGCTTGGATCGCAAAACCGACATCAGCATTGTGTACCGCCGCTATGATGTAGGCTATCGAACACTGTATAATAACGTCTTCGGCACGAGTCGCCGTCCTGAAAACGAAGAAGGCGTGTATTTTGGAATACGAACCCAGCTTGCGAAAAATTGGATGTTACAAGGCTTTGCTGATTTGTATGTGCATCCATTTGCTCGTTTTCGCAGCAGCACACCAACAGCGAATCAAGATGGCTTACTTCGCCTGACGTACGAGAAACGTCGAAAGTATAGTGTGTACCTACAGGTGCGTCATCGCGATAATGAGCGAGATCTGAGCAGCTCTGAAAGTGGTACACTCCGCACGATCGAACCTTTTATCAGGACATCCGTGCGGATTCAAGGTCAGATCAACCTAAGCAAAGTAGTCACGCTTCGTTCTCGCGTGGAGTTTGCGCGCACGAAAGCTTCTGGTGCAATTAGCGAAGGAACCGTGCTGTACCAAGACCTTATTCTTAAGCCAGCTAATTTTCCTGTAAGCATGACTGCGCGCATAGCGCTCATCGACACAGACGATTTTGAGAGTCGGATTTACGCTTATGAGAATGATTTGCTCTATCGCTTTCGTATTCCAGCCTATTTCGGTCAGGGCTATCGCACCTACATGAACTTACGTTGGCGCGCAAGTCGTAAGCTAACAGCCGAGCTAAGAGGAGCCTTTGGAAGAAGAGCAGGTGCAGAGGATCAGGTGGAGTTGGCGACGCAGTTGCGGTATAAGTTTTAAAAGGGTGCAAGATTTTCAGCTAATGTTCAGGCTGCGGCTGCCCGCTATTTCGCGTGAACATCAGCTGAAATTTTATTGGAGGTGGGACTAACCGCATATTGCTTATATGAGATTGGAGGCTTAAAACGTAAATCGTAGAAATACGA
Source organism: uncultured Saprospiraceae bacterium (assembly GCA_937923485.1). Lineage (GTDB taxonomy): Bacteria > Bacteroidota > Bacteroidia > Chitinophagales > Saprospiraceae > CALDTK01. The sequence continues at coordinate 3,161 of CALDUE010000057.1, read as the reverse complement.
ATGAGGTTTGAGGTCGAGGGCGTTTTTGAAAAGTAAATCGTCGATTTACGAGCTGCTTTTACGCCTTGACGTGACTGATCGCATATTGCTTATATGAGATGAGAGGCACTAAAACGTAAATCGTAGAAATACGAATGAGGTTTTAGGTCGAGGGCGTTTTTGAAAAGTAAAACGTCGATTTACGAACTGCTTTTACGCCTAGACGTGACTAATCGCAGATTGCTTATATGAGATTGGAAGCTTAAAACGTAAATCGTAGAAATACGAATGAGGTTGAGGGCGAGGGCGTTTTTGAAGAACCGTCAGATCTAACGAACTAAAGTCTGTTCTCAAGGAAACTGAGATTTAATTCAGACTAAATTTTCCGGCTGACCTGACGGCTCCGCGCCAGCTCGAACCTAGCCTCTCACAAAACGGGACCTACCTCCGCGCATACAACAAATACGGCTTTCTATCCTCCATATACTTTGCGAGCTCAGTCGCATAGGTTGCTCTGAATTCCTCCATTGACAAGTCGTCTATTATCGCTTTGCGTAAGGCATCGGTACCGGCACAAAGATCAAAATGTCTAGTCCGATCAATGAAGGGTGTTGCATCAGTCAGGGCCATCATTTCAACGAGCAGATCAAAATCGATTTCAGTTGGAGGCACCTCTTCGATGTCTCGGAGGTCAACTCCATTACACTTCTTTCCTTCCAACTTCGGATTCTTTGAAGCAGCTCTAGAAGTCGGGGTGAAGGTGAAAGCAGTTTCGGCGTTTAATGTTGGATGTCCCACAACTTGAAAAGGAAAATCCGTACCGCGGCCAACACTCATCACCGTACCTTCAAAAAAGCAAAGCGTAGGGTAGAGGTAGATACTTCGCTGGTTAGGTAAGTTTGGAGAAGGCTGAATAGGTAACTCATAAACATCTCCCACGCTGTAGTTCCTGACTGGAATTACAGTCAATAAAGTCTGCTTACCATCTGTCAACCATCCTTCACCGTTGATCATTTGCGCGAGTTCTCCGACGGTAAGCCCGTGTGCGACCGGAATGGGGTGCATACCGATAAAAGACTGAAAGGCTGGCTTCAAGATCGGCCCATCAACGAGGCGACCGTTGGGGTTAGGCCGATCCAAAATCACCACTTGCTTACCAAATTCCGCCGCGGCATCCATGACATGATGCATCGTTGAGATATAGGTATAAAACCGCACCCCGACGTCTTGGATATCAAATACGAGGAGATCTACATCCTCGAGCATTGCTTTGGTCGGCTTTTTGGTTTTGCCGTAGAGCGAAAGAATAGGCAACCCTGTTTTAGGATCACGCTGATCAGTCACTTTCTCACCGTCGCTTGCTTCTCCGCGAAAGCCGTGCTCTGGACCGAAGACCTTGACCACGTTGACATCTGGATCAGCATGCAAGCGATCTACTAAATGCTGTCCGCCGCTAGTAGAGGTGTGGTTGACGACAAGTCCGACACGCTTGCCTTTGAGTTCTTGCTTGACTAGTTCGTATTGATCAGCGCCAACAAGAGGTGTTGCTGACTTTTCGATCAGCTCAGCGTTCGCTTTATGGCTTTCACCTTTCGGTAAAACCTCCGTCGTGCCTTGCGCAACTGTGTCAGCATTACCACAAGAAGTACAGAAGAGTAGGAGAATTCCTACAAAAGTTTTTAAGTTCACGTTGTCAGATTTAGCTGGCGAAGAAACACTACAAAAACTGCATTGTACCGCTCTAGCGTATCAGTGCCATACAGAAGCCAATGAAGTTCGCCGTTGTCGACCTTGAAACCACTGGACTCAAGCCCTCTAAAAACAAGATTACCGAGATTGCCGTCATCCTCCATGATGGCGAGAAGGAGCTATCGCGTTGGCATACCCTCATCAATCCAGAGGTGACCATCAACACCGCAATAACGGAGCTGACCGGGATCACCAACGAGAAGGTCTCAACAGCTCCTAAATTTTATGAGGTTGCCAAGCAGATTGTGGAGATGACCGAAGACCATGTGTTCGTAGGGCACAATGTCCGCTTCGACTACACGTTCTTGCGCACTGAATTCGCGCGACTAGGATTCACCTATACGCGCAAACAACTCTGTACGCTGCAACTTGCGCGGAAAGTCTTCCCTGGAGCTAAAAGCTACGCTCTGGGCAAGCTCTGCAAAAAACTCAACATCTATCACCAAGATGCCCATCGAGCCATCGCTGATGCGCAAGCGACCGCTGAATTGATGTGCTTGTGTTTGAAGCGAGACCAACAGGATGATTCCAAAGAGGATACGCTTCGCAGTACGATGCGCGAAAGTCTGCTCCCAGGTGGACTCAGCATGAAGCAAATCCACAATTTGCCAGATAAATGCGGTGTCTACTATTTCCTAAACGCTCGTAAAGAAGTCGTTTACGTCGGTAAAAGTCAGAACATTCGGAGACGTGTGTTGGAGCACTTCGGACAGAAAGACGATAAAGGGAATCGCCTACACAATCAAGTACGGAGCATCAAGTTCGAGCTTACAGGTTCTGAACTCGTGGCACTCCTGTTTGAAAGCCATGAGATCAAAAGATTGCTGCCGGTCATCAATCGCGCACAAACAAGGCGATATTTTCCCTATGTACTGCATCGGGTCATCGATGAAAACGAAATTCATCAGCTACACGTCTGTCGGCCAAGGGCAGCTGAGTTTCATGACCTCGATGTAATCGCCGAATATTCCTCACAAGCCAAGGCAAAAGGCGCCCTACAGTTTATCCAACGCGAGTATGACCTCTGCGGCCGCTTTGTTAATTTGGAAAGAGGAAAAGCCGGGACGCCCTGCTTTCATTATCACCTCAAGTCTTGCCTTGGAGTATGTGCAGGTCTTGAAGCAAAGGACGATTACAATACTCGCGTAGAGGAAGCGATCAACCACATCAAAACGGTTTTTGGCAAAGACTTCTTCATTTTAGACGAAGGTCGTACGCCAGAGGAAGAGGCCGTCATCCTAGTAGAGGACGGTCGCTATCAAGGCTATGGATATCGCCCTAGGCCAAAGCGTCGTGTTGCCAATCCGTGTAAAAAGAAACTGCGCGCAGTGATCGAGCCTTTTCGAGGCAACCCAGAGACGGCACGGATTATCAAAAGGTATGTGAGGGAGGGGGCGGTGCGGGTTTTTGAAATATAATTGCCAATTGATAAT
>CALDUE010000056.1 GCA_937923485.1 uncultured Saprospiraceae bacterium | reverse complement strand
ATCGTAAAAGAGTGCTCTACCTAAATGAATCATGTTGTCTTCACCTCGGCTTTGTGTTCCAAAACCAAAACGACTAAAGTGAATCGGTAAATTGCTCGTAGAAGTATATTCTGGAACTTCGAGAAATTCCTCTTGAAATTCATTCAAAACAACCGCTCGCTCTTCAGGCGCAAAAACGGAAGTCGAGGTATCTAGTTCGTCTTGGCAAGCAGCAAATAACACGGTCACGGCGCCAAGTAGGAGTAATTTTGAGATATTCATAAGTATGTAGCGTTGGGGATAGAACGACCCTAACTTACGCAGAAATGACATTTGTAGCTGAAAAAACCTCATATAAGACCATTTATGAGCGAACTTTAACAGTTTTAGAGGCGTTTTAGCGATCTTGCCCCCATGGCTTCAACAGAAAAAGTGCGCTTTAAGAGCGCTAACGGGCACGAGCTGGTAGGATATTTACAAGTTCCTACAGATCAACGACCACAGCACTATGCACTCCTAGCGCACTGCTTTTCCTGTACAAAGAACATAGGTGCACTTCGAGAAATCGGTCGAGCACTAACTTTGGAAGGCTTCGGCATATTACGTTTTGACATGACTGGCCTCGGAGAAAGTGAGGGCGATTTTGGAGACTCAGGCTTTGTCAGTAACATCACGGATATCGTGTCAGCTTATAAATTCCTTGAGGAAAATTATCAGGCGCCTGACCTACTCGTTGGACATAGTTTTGGCGGAACGGCTTGTTTGAGCGCAGCAGCACAAATGCCCTCTACCGAAGCGATTGTGACGGTTGGAAGTCCAAGCGATCCTCGCAACGTCTTGAAACGTTTTGGCGAAAGCCTTGAAGAAATTCAGGTAAATGGCTGTGCAACCGTTGAGCTCGCAGGCCGCCCATTTAAAATCAGCAAAAATTTCGTACAGAGCCTTCTTAGTGACGACCTGAAAGAGCAGGTAGCTGAGCTCGGCAAAGCGCTGCTTGTCGTTCACTCACCCCAAGACATGGTGGTATCTGTTGAGCATGCAAAGCACATCTACGACTTTGCGAAGCACCCTAAAAGCTTTGTAGGTTTAGATGGAGCAGACCACATGCTTTCTGATAAACGTGATGCCGCATATGTCGGTCAACTTATCGCCTCTTGGGCAAAACGCTATATGCCGCAGGAACTTGATTACGATGAGATGAAGCGTTCAAATACCGTTACGGTTCGACTTGATGGTGATGAACAATTCACAACAGAAATCATGGCACGTCACCATCGAATTATTGCAGACGAACCCGAATCTGTGGGCGGAAATGACTTTGGCCCTGGACCATATGAACTTGTCGCAGCTGGACTTGGTGCCTGTACGGCGATGACCTTGCAGATGTATGCACGCCGAAAAAAGTGGCCGCTAGACCGTGTTGAGGTGGAGCTTGACCACGGCAAAGAAGAAAACGAAGCGGGCGAGAAAATTGATGTTTTTAAGCGCAGTATCTACATCCAGGGAGAACTGGACGAAGCCCAGCGTACGCGCTTTTTAGAGATTGCCAACAAATGTCCTGTTCACCGAACACTAGAGGCAGGTTCGAAAGTGGTAACTGAGCTCGTGCCAATGGAAAGCTAGACTTAACGCTATCGGTTAAATCTTCACTTGTGGAAGACACCGAACAGCGGCTCGTATGACTTAGGTTTGCGGTCATGGATTACTTCAAAGAATCGCTAGCCCTGCACCGTGCTTTACGTGGTAAAATCCGCGTTACTCCTAAGATTGATGTGTATACCAAAGACGACCTCTCCTTGGTGTATTCTCCAGGTGTGGCAGAACCGTGTAGAGAGATTGCTGCTGATCCTGAGAAGGCTTACGATTACACCATTAAAGGAAATACGGTTGCCATCATTACGGATGGATCGGCAGTTCTTGGCCTTGGCAACATTGGAGCTTTAGGAAGTATTCCGGTGATGGAAGGGAAGGCTTTGCTATTCAAACGCTTTGCGAACATCGATGCTTTTCCGCTGTGCCTCGATACGCAGGATACGGATGAAATTGTGCGCACTTGTCAAATTCTCGCACCAATTTTGGGAGGAATAAATTTAGAGGACATCGCTGCTCCTCGAAGTTTTGAAGTGGAGTCTCGCCTGCAGGATTTGGGGATTCCAGTCTTTCACGACGACCAGCACGGTACGGCTATCGTTACCCTTGCTGCCTTAATCAATGCGGCAAAAGTGGTAGGTAAGCAACTCAAACACTTGAAGGTGGTCATCAATGGTTCGGGTGCAGCAGGTATTGCTATCGCCAAGTTGATTCTTGGAGTAGATGGATCTGGTGGAGGAAATGTCAATATCGATCCTGTTGCTGATGTGATACTTTGCGATTCGAAAGGCATACTTTCGAAAAGTCGGGAAGGGCTCAATGCGTCTAAAACCCAAGCCTTGGAATTCTCGAATAAAACCAACCGTGAAGGTTCGGTCTTTGAAGCGATAGCCGGAGCAGATGTCTTCATTGGGGTGAGTAAGGGTGACCTCCTCACGCGAAAACATATTGCGACCATGTCACCTGACTCGATCGTATTTGCGATGGCTAATCCAACACCTGAAATTATGCCCGAGGAGGCCAAAGCAGGTGGGGCAAAGGTGGTTGGTACGGGTCGCTCGGACATGCCCAATCAGGTCAATAATGTCCTCGGTTTCCCAGGCATTTTCCGTGGTGCACTCGATGCTAGAGCTAAGCGAATTACTACAGCCATGAAGCTTGCTGCCGCTGAGGCGATTGCGGAAATGGTTAGAGAGCCGCATGCCGATTACGTGATCCCTGCGAGCTTGAACGAACAGGTTGCTTGGAACGTGGCTAGGGCGGTTGAGGCTGCTGCGCGGGCGGAGGGAGCGTAAGGGGTCTTTGGCGATTCTCGGCGAACCTTCAGATCTTATCGTAGAAAGTAAGGAGTCTGAAATATAAAATTTTAAGGCTTTAGTTTAGAATGCGTTAGATCTGACGGTTCAGGTGAGTTCCTCGCTGCTGGAGACTGGACTGCTAATAGGGATGTCGGATGTCGGATGTCGGATGTCGGATGTCGGAACAAATGCCTATATTATGAATATGCTTTTTAAATTCTTACAGTGGCTAAAATCCTCCCCTTGGTGGTTTTTCGGAGATGGTGAAATTGATGGATTTCGTGGACATAATGAACACATGGAAAAACGTCAACGAAGGACTAAGTTTGACAAAAGGCGAATTAAGCGAAAGAGAAGATGAATTTCAGCAGACAGTGGATTTCCCAATGATTTATCCGTTTCACAAAACTTGAGCAATCACATAAGAGATCTGAGCACAAGCTTAGCAAGCTATCACCTAACCAGCGTTACCTCACCGCTTACCAGCTGTACTTCATCATCGAAATATCGGATGCGGGCAGTAAAGACATAAATTCCCTCATCAAGAGGTTCGCCCCTAAAGGAGCCATCCCAGCCTGACTGGAGGTCATTAGGAAGGATATCGGTCTCACTAAACACGATATTGCCCCAACGATCTGCAATAACCATTTCTTCGATCATTTGCATATTAGGGCTTTCGCCAAAACCACCGAAATAGTCATTCGTCCCATCTCCGTTGGGCGAAAACGCCGTCGGAAAAAAGTGGCTTCGAACCTTTACTACGTTGAGCATCAGGCTATCCTTTGCGGTACAGCCCCTATCACTGATTGCCTCACCAACGAGTTGCACGCTTTGGGTTGGTCGGACTTTTACGTCAATGCAAGGAAATTCACACTCGACAACTTCGGCCGGAAACCAACTAATCGATTCCGTTAAGCCTCCAGAACCAGCGATAAACACGCGTTGATCCGCTCCTAGGTCGATAGATAAGTCAGGGCCTAAATCGAACGAGTACTGCGGAGGTACGGGAATTTCTATTTCAGAAGATAACGTGCAACCATTTCGATCTTCAATCGCGTGTACGTAGTGTCCCGCGGCCAAACCTCTAATGATTTGCCCATCTTCAATCGAATCACCATCCAATGAAAATAAATAAGGTGGAGTGCCTCCCATGGGACTTGATGCTTCAATCAGGCCGTCTTCCATTTTAGGGCAACTCGGCGCCAGAATGGTAAGTTGTGTTTGAATTGTCGACGTAGACTCGACTGTAAGCATAGTCGTTATAATACTGTCACAGCCCAACGAAGAGTGCAAGGTGTCTACGTAGACTCCCGATGAGTCGTATTTATTGGGGCCCACGGCCAGATGCCCGCCTAAGCAAATGGTATCTGTCTGCGTATATACATTCGACTTTACTGAAATGATTTTCGCATCTGATGTTACCCGGCAATTGATAGAAGACAAGTTTGCAAAACCATTAGCCAATTGATATCGATAATAATATGAGCCAATACTTGTATTAGTATGTAACAAAGTAAAGTCATTGGCACCAGCAATATTTTGCCAGGAAAGCCCTTCATCGAAAGATTGCTGCCACTGTATCGCAGCATTGTTGAATTGATTCCCTTCAATATTAGCAACCAATTCGACAGGCGGGCCGCCTTCACAGGTTACCGCTTGTTCTGAAGGAAGAATCAATACGTTCGGACCGCATGCTCTGAAGCTTATGTTATCTAATCCGATATCATTTCCAATTCCTCCTGGAGCATTGTTACTGAGCCCTAGTTTGACTGAACTTTGCCCTGGAGCCGTAGAAAAGGTGAAGGCGTAAGTAGTCCACGTGACATCCTGAGCAATGTCTCCAGTTGTAAAACTGACTACATCATCGATTAGAAAAGAAACATTGGGCTTGATGTGGGGTACTTCCGCTTCAGGCCTGATGACATTAATTAAATCAGCGGAAAATTGATAAACCGTATTCTCACAAAGTCCGTCTATGGTTTGCTCATAAAATAATCCTGGATCAAAGGAAGCATTTACGATCATCATGTAACCCAGCGTATCAGGGCTGTTGTCACCTATTGCTGACCAAGATTCCCACAAGCCAGGCCACGCCCCTGTGTTGTTTGTAACCGTGTATTCTCCGTCGTATGGTGGACCTGTGAACACATACTGAAAGCCAGGAGCGATTCCCGGATCTGGTGAAACGATGTTACTCGTTCCACTTCCGAAATCACCATCTTCAAAGATGTTTTCACCTAAAAATCCATCGCAGACTTGGGCTTGGCTAAGTGAGACAAACCACAGGCAAGACATCAAGCCTATGAGCACACACGCTTTCAACTGTCTTGAAAATAGGTTAACCTTCACGTCTATAAGCATTACCCAAAAATTGGGGACGCTTATTACAGGCAAAACTTATTCCACTAAAAATCAGCGTACTAGCGAAAACTCGCCACTAACGTGTTCAACTTCACCGTCGAAATAGCGAATTCGGGCACTGAACACATAGACGCCATTGTCTAGCGTTTCGCCTTTTGAGGTACCATCCCACCCGCCAAGCACATCATTTGGGGTGAGATCAATTATTCTCGAAAGCTCGTTGCCCCAGCGATCAAAAATGAGGAGCTCTTCTATGAGTTGGACATTTGGGCTTTCGCCAAAACCTGTAAAGAAGTCATTCACACCATCGCCGTTTGGAGAAAAAGCGGTCGGGAAAAACTGGGTGCGAACTTTTAAGACACGAAGGAAAATACTGTCTCGCGTGTTGCAGCCATTTTCGTTGCTCGCTTCACCTACAATTTGAACACTAGTCGGCGGTTGTAGCACGAAGTCTGTACACGGTGGATTGCAGACGACGGCTTCTACAGGATTCCAAGTAATGCCTTGCACTGTACCTCCCAAAACATTGACGTTGATACGTACTTCATCGCCTAGATCTATTGTAAGGTCTGGGCCAAGATCGATACTGAATTCCGGCGGTGTCGTTAAGACAAGTTGTTCTTCAAAGGTGCATCCATATCGATCTTCGATAAGATAGCTATACTCGCCCCCTGCGAGAGCTATAATTCGTTGACCATTGTCCAAGCTCTCTCCAGAAAGGGTATAGGTAAATGGTGGCACACCTCCAGTAGGAAAGCTAGCTTCGATCTCGCCATCCTGTGAGTCCGAACAATTGGGATCAATGCCCTCCACGACGCTTTCAATTTGCGTATCAGGGACAATGACAAGCTCGGTGGTAATGATGCTGTCGCATCCAAAGGCAGAAATCAGGCTGTCAGTATAGGTGCCTGTTGCGTCGTAGGAATTTACACCAACCGTAAGCGACAGCCCTTCACAAAGGGTATCTATAATCGAATAAAATTTGGGTTGGATAAAGATTACTTTCTGATTAGATACTACCCTACATTTTGTGTTTTGGAGATTTGATGATCCATTTGCGAGTAAGTATCTATAGTAGTACCGACCACTACGAGAATCGGTATGCAGAAAAGAAATCCCGTTCTCCCCTGGTAAGTCTTGCCACGTTAGCCCTGTATCGAAACTCTGCTGCCATTGCAACGCCGGCGAGTCGTACTGATCCCCAGTTATGGTTGCGAAAAGCTCTATGGGTGCTCCATCTTGACAGCCTACTTCTTCTGCAAGCGGAAGAATTTCAGCCGTGGGACCGCAGGCTCTAAAACTGATGTTGTCTAGCGCCAAGTCATTTCCAAATCCTCCTGGCGCATTATTACTCAAGGCAAGCGTTACGGAAGTTTGCCCAGGATCAGTTGAGAATAAAAATGCGTAGGTATTCCAACGCTCACTCTGTGGCAATTCTCCGCTTGTAAAACGAATCTCGCCATCGATCAAAAACGATACATTGGGCTTAATGTGCGGGTCTTCAGTGACCGTCTGAATCAGGTTGATAATGTCAGCCGAAAACTCATAGACTGTATTCTCACAAAGTCCATCGATGGTTTGCTCATAGAAAAGGCCTGGCTCAAAGCTGGCGTTAACAACCATCATATATCCATCTGTGCTTGGGCTGTTATCTCCTATGGCAAGCCAAGTTGGATACAAACCTGGCCACACTGCCGTATTGTTTGTAATGGTGTACTGCCCATCTCTCGGTGGACCAACAAAATCATATTGAAAGCCTGGTGCAATCCCAGGATCTGGGGTCACAATGTTGTTGACTCCCGATCCAAAATCCCCATCGGTGAAGATGTTTTCGCCCAAGTTTCCATCACAGAATTGAGCCTGTACAAGAGAAACACTGCACGCCAAAAAGAGCAGCCCAAGCAGTTGCTGGATTACTGCAAGTCGATCAGAATGCCTGTATTTTCTTAAGCTCACCAATTCAAGGTAGTCTTTATGTGAAAATAATGATAGGCAATATCGGAATCACTACTCTACCATGACGCGAGAAGTAATGCGTTCGCCAGATTCAAGTTGAACCTGTACAAAGAACAGTCCTGAGGTCAAACCGTTCATATTCACTTCACCAAGCTGCTGCCCCCCAAGTTTTAGCGAAAGCACTAACTGCCCAGTGGTACTATACACATCGACATGCTCCATTGCTTCACTAGCCGAAATATGAAGTAACTCACGGACTGGATTTGGGAAAAAATCTACCGCGGCGAGCTGAGTAGTTGTCTCCAAAAGCTCTACGTTTTGACGGGGAGTACCAGCAACTGTGCCACGCGAAACGGCTCCATCAGATACCAAAACGGTGTAGTCTTCCACTTCTCCAAAGATGTAATCCGTGCAGGCCTCTGGCGCTTGATCACGACGCATTGCTACGCGCATGCGAGTGGTTCCGGTAAGTGCATTTGTGGGAACAGATACGGTTTGCGTAACCAATGAGAATGTGGCATCGGCAGACACAGCCAGCTCACCTGCATCGAGGAAGTCTCCGTCTTGATTCCAATCCACCCAAACTCGCCAGTACAAATCAGGCTCATAGCCAACATAACTGAGTCCAGGAGTTAAGGTGATGTCGTAGTTACCTGCCGTAAATACGCTTGCTACTTCAGAGGTAAAATCGGAGTACCCACAGGTCGTTCCGCACTTCGTAGAGGCATTATCGAGATCCGCAAAGGCGACGTTTGTGATCCATTCGGTCCAAGGTTGAGACGGCCGAATATCACAGTATGTTCCCGGATTGGTTTGCACGGGGAGAACCGTAATTGTGAACGAACAGGTCTCTAGATTTCCGCAGGCATCCATGGCTTCGTAGGTGATGTTTGAAGCTCCTACGGAGAACATCGCCCCACTCGGTAGTCCAACAGTCTGCATCACTGTCGCCCCACCTGGGCAGGTCGTCGTAGCTGATGCATCGGCCCATGTAACCATGGCATCCGTCTCTCCGGCTGCGAGTTGAATAGATTGATTTGCAGGGCAAGAAATGCTAAGCACAGCTGGTGTCGCACTGACTGAAATTATAAAGCGACAGGTATCGACACTTCCGCAGGCATCTGTGGCGGCATAGACAATCTCGGTGTCACCAAGCGCAAAAGAACTGCCACTCGCTGGTCCAGCAATGCGATTGAGCACCTCGTTTCCAGTCGCGCAGGTTGTTGACACTGTAGGCGCTGTCCACGTGGCAATTGCGCTTGTATCTCCTGGAAGTACAGAAAGGGATTGACTTATCGGGCAACCTGAAATCGTAACTCTTGGTCCGCCAATGGCGACCGCTACGGTATAGTCTTCTACTTCACCTAGAATGTAGTTCGTACAAGCTTCGGGTGCCTGGTTGCGACGCATTGCAACCCGCATACGTGTCACACCCGCTGTGGCAGTTGCAGGAACCGTGACTGTTTGGGTTGGCGGAGCGAACGACGCATCGATCGAGTAAATAAGTTCACCTGCATCAAGAAAGTCACCGTCTTGGTTCCAATCGATCCATATACGCCAGTATAAATCTGGCTCGTAGCCAGCATAACTCAGTCCTGGAGTAAGCGTAAGATCATAATCGTTTCCTGTAAGGACGTTTGCTATTTCCGAGGTGAAATCTGAATAGCCACATGTGGTTCCACACTTGGTAGAAGCGTTATCGAGATCAGCGAAAGCAACGTTCGTTATCCATTCTGTCCAAGGTTGTGATGCTCGAATATCGCAGTAAGTACCAGGATTGGTTTGCTCAGGAACCACGGTAATCGTAAAGGAACACATCTCCGTATTCCCACAAGCATCGGTAGCTTCGTAAGAAATCGAGGTCGATCCGACAGTGAAGGTTGATCCACTCGCTGGACCAGCAGTCTGCGCAAGCGTAGCCCCCGAAGGACAGGTAGTATTCGCCGATGCAGCAGACCATGTAGCTACAGCATCAACAGCACCATTGGTAAGTTGAATGGTTTGGTTCGCTGGACATGAAATGCTCAATGTTGCTGGCTGAGCACTTACTGTGATCGTGAAGCTGCAGAAATCAGCACCTCCACAAGAATCAGACGCAACGTACACTACATCCGTAGCACCGAGCGGGAATGCGCTTCCGCTCGCGAGTCCTGCAAATTGTGTGATAACTGCTCCTCCAGTTGGGCAATTGGTGGTAGCCGTTGGCAAAGCCCATGTCGCTATCGCGCTTGTATCGCCAGGAAGTACAGCAAGCGTTTGGCTTGCTGTACAAGACAAATTCAAAGCGAGAGGTTGAGCGACGACGGTGATCGTAAATTGACAAGTGTCTACACTCCCACAAGAATCTGTAGCGGCATAGACGATGTCTGTAGAACCAATTGGGAAAACACTTCCGCTGAAAAGCCCTGCAGATTGTGTGATGGAAGCTCCTCCAGAAGTACAGGTTGAAGAGGCAGTTGGCGAGATCCATGAAGCAGTCGCACCGCTAGCTCCCGGAAGAGCGTCAATGGTTTGACTAGCTGGACAAGCTGCAATATTTACCTGCGGACCGCCAATTCCAATCGCTACGGTATAGTCTTCGACTTCCCCGAAAACATAATCATCGCATGCCGTTGGAGCTTCGTTGCGACGCATGGCAACACGCATGCGTGTAGTTCCAGGAAATGCTGTCGCGGGAACGGTGATCATATGAGTGGTAACCGCAAAAGTTGCGTCTGCCGATGCTATCAACTCGCCTGCATCGAGAAAGTCTCCGTCTTGATTCCAATCGATCCAAGTACGCCAATACAAATCAGGTTCGTAACCATTGTAACTCAGGCCAGGAGTAAGGCTAAGGTCGTAGTCGTTGCCAGTAAGTACAGTAGCGATTTCAGTAGTGTAATCTGAGTATCCACAGGTTGTTCCACATTTACCTGAAGTGTTATCAAGATCTGCAAACTCCACTTGAGCTACCCACTCGGTCCACGGCTGAGAAGCGCTGAGATCGCAGTACACTCCGTTGTTGGTCTGGATAGTTATCGTTACCGTTGTTGAACAAGTTGATTGGTTGCCTGCGTCATCCTCTGCAGTGAGGGTTACATTATAGGTGCCTGGCAAGAGGAAGCTGCTTGGTGCTACCGAAACCAGTGTCACGTTGCTACAAGCATCGCTACCACCACCATACACATCTATGGGTGTGATCGTGGTTGTCGATCCTGGAGCTGCGGTTATGCTAAGAGGCGTGCATGTAATTGAAGGAGGTGTTGTATCAACCGCACCTTCGTCGATTGTGCCTTCGCAATTATTGTCTTTGCCATCACAAAGCTCAGGGGCGCCTGGGTACGTATTGCTGTCTGCATCATCGCAATCGGTGTTGTCGAGCACATACCCAGCAGGTGGATGACAAGCGGTTGTGCTTACGAGTGGGTCACCGAAAGTGTCCCCATCAGCATCTGCATAATAGATGATCGTTCCACCTGACTCGTCAATTTGAAGATCACAGTTATTGTCTATTCCATCACAAATTTCTGAGGCATTTGGATTGACCAGTGCATCGGTGTCATCACAGTCACAGCTTGCGCCAAAACCATCTCCATCTGCATCAAGCTGTCCTGGATTTATGACAAACGGGCAGTTATCGAGTGAGTCGAGAATACCGTCTCCATCGCTGTCGCCTGTTGCAAATTCGAAGGCTCCTAAGTCAGCCGCTACGCCTTGAATTCGAGCATTGCCGTCAAAGTCCTGAGTCAAGTTATTTGCTGTATAGAATGACGCGTCACCTACATCGATACCAGGCGCACCTGCGAGGAGACGAAAGTCTCCATTCGTGGGATCGACAAGCTGAGCGTTCGAATTGAAAATTAGGCCTGATCCGCAATTGAGTATACCACCACTTCCGCCTGTAATATGTGCGCAATCTGATGCATCAAGTTGAACGTTTTCAAGCGTAATGATTGGTCCGCTGTTTCCAGAAAAGTGAAGAATCGGGTCGAAGTTTGCTCGACTGCCCGTAAAGATTGAGTTGCTAATACGTAGGTGTGTCTGACCACCAGAAGCGTTGACATATACAGCTCCTCCAACACGAGAGTAGTTGTCATAAAAAACGCAGCCTGTGACTGTTGGCTCGGCCAAGCCTCCTGTGCTTCCGAGACTATAGATTGCTCCAGCGGCATCTACTCCTTCGTTGCTATTGAAAATGCAATTTGCGAAGAGCGGATTGCACTCACCTCCAATGTCCTTACCAAAATTGTAAATTGCACCACCATATCCTGCGCTGTGGTTATCTTGAAATTGGCAGCCTTCAAATCGTGGATTAGAGAAACCATCGTTTCCAGAATTATAAATAGCTCCTCCTGCTGAGGATGAGTTATCGTCAAATAAGGAGTAATAGATCAGTGGACTAGATTCTCCATGAACCCCTTGGTTGTGCATTGCACCTCCTTCATGAGCGAGGTTGCGACTGAAGATACAGTTCTGTATCTCGGGACTAGCATTTCCAAAAGTGCCGTTGTTATAGACTGCACCTCCGTTCCCTCCAGCTTCGTTATCGACGAGTGTACAATTTGCAATGATGGGAGTACTACTGTTTCCCATTCCTGAGCCATCATTGAAGATTCCCGCACCGTGTTGGCGGTCAGTTGTTCCATCTGCACTTCCAGCTGTAATGGTGAATCCATCAATGCGCGTTTGATTGGTAGCGTTTTGAAAGGTTACGACATGGTAGCTATTGTTGGCGAGCGTCCCATCTCCATTAATGTCACCACTTAGTGTGGTAAGGTTGAGAGCAACATCGCGTTGGCTAAGGACAGTTTCGCTTCCGCTAAAACCTCCGTAAAGTTTGACCCCTGTTGGAATGTCAAATGAGAGATCCCGCTCAGGGACGGAACACGACGAGCAAGCTGTTGGGAAGTAGGTGCCTGCAGCGACCCAGATTTCATCTCCTGTTTGGGCTTGCGCTAAAACCTGTTGAAGGTTACCTGCTGCATCCACCCAAGAGCTACCTGCTCCAGTTCCGCCTGTTTTGACGAAAGTCGTCTGAGCAGATGAAATAGCAGAACTAAGGAAAAGGCAATACATGATTGCCAAGGCTATAAATAAAGTCAGGCGCATACCCATAGAATCTGAAGAAGCTCTAACAAATCAGTTAGAGCTGAGGTGATTATGTTTGGCGCCACGGGAGGTGAAGAGACGTCTTCGAATACTTCGTGTGCTATTCACACTAAGAGTAGCAAAACTACGTGTATTCGAGGATTTCACATCTAACCTTAAGGGTGTAAAAGCGCTCTATGGAGCAGAATATTAAGTAGTTATAGGCAGAAACAGGTTAGTTGTGGTGACGCTGCTTAGACAAATTGGTTCGGGGGTGATTTTGAAAATGGATTGGAGGGTTGGTTTCGGTTGTTGGAAACATCCGACAAATATGGGTTTTCTAGATATGAGATAGTCAGATTCACTAAACTATCGGTTGTTGGAAACATCCGACACTTGTGGTTTTCTATGCTTTGAAATTGTCGTTTTTGATTAGCCCCTGTCGGCTGTCGTAAACACCCGACAGATATGAATCTTTCAAATATGACCTAGTCCGTCTAACTACCCCGTCGGTTGTTGGAAACACCCGACAGATATGAATCTTTCAAATATGAACTAGTCCGTCTAACTACCCCGTCGGTTGTTGGAAACATCCGACAACCCTTCAAAATTCCCAATCGAAAAATTTAAAATCCTTCCAAAACCATCGCTAAGTTTGAACCATGAAACAACTGGTTTTCGCGACAGCTAACAAGAACAAAATCGCCGAAGTGAAACTGAAGCTCGGAGAAGGCTACAATTTCTTGAGTTTAGACGACATCGGATGCACCGAAGAAATACCAGAAACAACAGGTACGCTCGAAGGAAACGCCTTGCAAAAAGCCCGCTATGTAAAGGATACGTATGGTTACGACTGCTTCGCAGAAGACAGCGGACTAGAAATTGATGCGCTCGATAATCGACCAGGAGTAGATACCGCACATTATTCAGGCAGCAGAGATGCAACCGCGAACATGACTAAAGTCTTGAATGAACTAGACGGCCAAGTACAGCGAAATGCGAGATTCAGAGCAGTGATCGCACTCATTCAAGGAGACCGTGAGGAGCTATTCGAAGGCCGCGTCGACGGATATATCGCAAAAGAAATGGCAGGCGAAGGCGGCTTCGGCTATGATCCCATTTTTATACCTGAGGAACATAAACTGACCTTCGCTCAATTGCCACAAGAAATAAAGAAAGGAATAAGTCACCGCAGCCGTGCTGTAGCGAAATTGGTTACTTACTTAAAGCAATAAGAAGAGATTTTAATTAAGCTCTCTATTCAGACTTGATTTCAAAGAAAATGCATAGAAAGAGTCACGTACAGAAAATATGTGATAGTGAGAAAATGGCCAAAATCCAAGTTGAGACTTTGAGTTCACAAAGTAACCAATGGTCACCTAGACACACCCTCACGTTGTAAAAGTCAGTAAGACTAGCAGGTTACAAGCCTATTTGAAGGAATTTAGCATCGAAAAGAAACAAGTTTCTTTCAACTTTCCCTGTCCTTTATGCCTTCTTTGCAACAGATGGCCAATGAACAGTTAGGACAGCTCCTGTCCACCTATCGCTCTGATGATCGCGTCTCGCGCCTTGTAAAGCATGCTGCAAGCAAGGATGCTGTACGCATTCACGTGGATAGCACCGTCGGTAGTCAACGTGCATTCGTCATCGCAGCGATGTTTCAAGAAGCTGAGGCACCCATCATCGCCATCGCAAACGACAAGGAAGAAGCGGCCTACCTGTTCAATGATTTGGAGAACTTGCTCGTCGGGCGAAGAGTACTTTTCCTCCCAGACAGTTTCAAGCGCCCTGGGGCATACGAAGACCTCAATCCTGACAACGCACTACAGCGGACAGAAGTCGTCAATCAGTTGGCTCAGGGAGGTGCACTCGTAGTGGTTACGTATCCAGAAGCTCTTTTTGAGATGGTCGTCGATCCACAGGCCCTCGACGCAAAGCGTATCGACGTCAAAATTGGGGAAGATCTAGATGTCGACACCCTAATCGAACTTCTGATTGAGTTTGGATTTGAACGAGCAGACTTCGTTGCGAAGCCAGGGGAGTTTTCCATACGAGGAGGAATCGTTGATGTATACAGCTACGCCAATGAGTATCCGTATCGCATTGAACTTTTCGATGAAGAGGTTGAAACGATTCGAACCTTTGACCCAGGAGATCAACTTTCTAAAGCGAATATCGGGAGGGTTTCAATCGTACCAAACGTCAACACGAAATTTAATCGAGAAGATAAGACTTCAATATTCGGGGTACTTCCAGAGGATACATCTGTTTGGATAAAAGATTATCAGTTCTTTCTTGATCGACTCCAACTAGCTTTTGAGAAAGCTATCACATTTGGGGAAACCGTGAGCTCTTTAGATCAATCTGAATTGGCTGAACTAATGCGGACGAGGGCGTTTTTACGCCCTCCGGAAGTTCTTGGTGAAATTCAAGGGTTTAATCTGTTTTTCCTCAAGAAGCCGCCACCACCTATTCGTGGGATCGCTGCAGAAAGCGGTAGCGATTCAGACGTCGGTGATGGAGTTGTAGCAGGTTTTAGCGTAAGCGATACTATTACGTTTAATGCGTCGCCGCAACCGAGCGTCAATCGTAACTTCAATCTGCTCTTAGAGAATTTTCAGAAGAACGAAAAGCTACGCTTTAAAACCTATCTTTTTGTCAGTGACGCAAAGCAAGTAGAGCGTTTCTACGCCATTTTCAAGGACATTTCTGAGGGAGTAGAAGTTCATTGGCATCCGATTGTTCAACCTATACACGAAGGGTTTATTGATCCTGATTTAAAGCTCGCAGTATATACCGATCACCAGATTTTTGAGCGATACCATCGCTATAAATTGAGAAAAGGTTTTGCGACGGCAGATGCCATGACTTCGAGTATCCTTCGTGAGCTCAAACCTGGCGATTATGTCGTACACATCGACCATGGAGTTGGTCAATTTTCTGGATTAGAAACACTAAATATTGGTGATAAAAAACAAGAAGCCGTTCGTTTGAAGTATCGAGACAATGATCTTGTCTACGTAGGAATTAATTCCTTACATAAATTATCAAAGTTCAGAGGTTCAGAAGGGCTTGCGCCAAAACTATCCAAGATTGGATCGGACGCTTGGAATAACCTAAAGCGCAAAGCGAAGAAGAAGGTAAAAGACATGGCTGATGAGCTGATCAAGCTCTATGCACAGCGCCGCGCTGCCAAAGGATTTGCATTTCCAGAAGATGGCTACCTCCAAAATGAGTTGGAAGCAAGCTTCATCTACGAGGATACGCCCGATCAACTCAAAGCAACAAACGACGTCAAAGAAGACATGACCAAGCCCTACCCTATGGATCGCTTGATCTGTGGTGACGTGGGATTTGGCAAGACTGAAGTTGCTCTCCGCGCGGCTTTCAAGGCAGTCGTTGGAGGAAAACAAGTAGCCGTACTCGTTCCGACAACCATCTTAGCCTTGCAGCATTACAAGACCTTCAGCGATCGTCTCAAAGAGTTTGGAGTCACGGTCGACTATGTCAATCGTTTTCGTACTGCTGCACAGAAAACAGACATTGGCAAAAGACTCAGTGAAGGCAAGATCGACATCATCATTGGCACCGTTGCTATTCTTGGAAAGAAGATGTCCTTTAAAGATCTCGGCTTATTGATCGTTGATGAGGAGCAAAAATTCGGCGTTGGAGCAAAGGAGAAATTGCGGCAACTAAAGATCAACGTCGACACCCTGGTAATGACGGCCACACCGATTCCAAGAACACTTCAATTTAGTTTGTTGAGTGCCCGCGACTTGAGTGTAATTCGTACGCCACCACCAAATAGACAGCCGATCCATACCGAAAATCGAGTCTTCAATGAAGACCTGATTAAAGATGCAATCTACTATGAGATAGAGCGCGGCGGCCAAGTGTACTTCGTCCACAATCGAGTGAAAAACCTTGACGAGATTGCAGGCATGATCCAACGACTTTGTCCCGATGTCAAAGTGACAAAGGCTCACGGCCAAATGGATGCGAAGCTCTTGGAATCAACGCTTACCGATTTCATTGAAGGGGAATACGAGGTGCTTGTTTGTACAAACATTATCGAGACGGGCTTGGACATCTCCAATGTCAATACGATCATGGTCAATAATGCGCACCAGTTTGGTATGAGTGATTTGCACCAGTTGCGTGGACGTGTAGGTCGAAGTAACAAAAAAGCTTTCTGCTACCTTTTCTCTCCTCCACTGAGCGTACTGACTAGTGATGCACGTAAGCGCCTACAGACGCTAGAAGAGTTTTCAGAACTAGGTTCTGGATTTGAAATCGCCATGCGCGATCTTGATATTCGCGGGGCAGGAAATTTACTTGGTTCTGAGCAATCAGGTTTCATTGCAGACATTGGATACGAGACTTTTCAGCGAATTTTAGAAGAAGCCGTTCAAGAATTAAAGACGAACGACTATAAAGAGATGTTCGCTGAACAAAACGCTAAAAAAGAAATTGATTATGTACGCGATGTAACCATTGATGCAGACGTAGAAATGCTAATCCCGCCCGCATATGTTGCCGAAACACAGGAGCGATTCCGCCTCTATAACGAACTTGATCGCGTAGAAGACGAGGCTGGCATTGAAGCATTTAGAACCAGACTTCGAGACAGATTCGGTCCAGTTCCTAAAGAGGTAGATACACTGTTCGAAGGACTAAGACTACGTTGGGTAGCCAAGAAACTTGGCTTGGAGAGAATCATTCTTAAAGGAGGAAAGCTACGCGGCTACTTCGTTGAAGACCCTCAAAGTCTATTCTATGAGACTGAACGGTTCGGTCGAGTGATGCAGTATATCGCAGTAGGTGCTGGCCAAACCAAGGGCATGAGCTTGAAGAAAACCAATAGACACCTCATCTTGGTCAGAGACAACGTACGAACGCTCCCTGGTGTTCGAAAACTTCTTGG
>CALDUE010000055.1 GCA_937923485.1 uncultured Saprospiraceae bacterium | reverse complement strand
TTCCAAGCTAAATAGACCATCAACGGTGGTCCTACGCTGCCTTCAGAAGAAATGATCATGTCTCCATTGGACATGAAGGCAAGACCTTCTGGCTGCTCTAATTGCAGTTCATTGAAATCCCATGAACTGACAAGTTTCCCCGTCATGTCGTAGGAAAGCAGTACTTGTAGTTTGCTCGAAAGGAGGACAATGTTTCCTGTAATCGGGTGTACAGCAAGGGCAGAAGGCTTTAAGGATTTGCCCTTGTAAACTTCCGTAGGATTGAGCTCAAACATGGGTTTCTTTGAAAGCTTCTCCTTTGAGACATCGACCTTGTAGACCTCATTGTGTTTTTTCGAATTGGTATTCTTGCAAACCAAAATGAGATTTTTCCCATCAGTGCCTAGACCCTCAGCATTGCATTTCGAAGCCCCTAATTTGGTGTCAAATTTCTTCGATTTGTATTCTTTTTTACCCTCATCCTTCAACTCATAAATCGTAGCATCTGAGCGCATGACATAAAGCCTGTCACCTACCTGTTCAATTCCCTCGTAATCTCCTTTGTTACCAAAATACTTCTGATCCACGATCTCCCCAGTTTCAAGAGAAAGGATGAACACTTCCCCTTTTTCGTCTTGAACCGTGGCCACGTGCTTGTCATCCATAACGGTCAATGCTGAAATTTCCTTGAGTTGAGGTGACAGCTTGAGTGTACGCGTCGGGTTGTCGAATTGGTAGGGAACATTTTTGTCCTCCAATCCTTCATTGGTTTCTGCTGGTCTGGCTACTGTTTTAGGTAGTTCGTAAGGTGTGCCATCACCGCAGCTTAGCAAGAGCAGTAAGCCAAGTGCTGTGCATACGGTCGAAAGTTGGAGTGGCTTGATGGCTGCGTTCATGGTGTAAGGTTCGATAGTAAAAGTAAGATTTATACTTTCTCTTCTCCCAAAGAACATTAGTTTACTTCAAATCTGTTCGCTAAAGCAAATCGAAAATGAAAATCCTCCTCGCTGTAGTCGGTACTCATGGAGATGTGGAGCTGCTCTTTCTCGATGGTTGACATCCTCTGGATGTATCGAGATGAGCATTTCACGCAAAGCGTACCGCAATCCTACTGGGACTAGCAGAGGAGCAGAGTCATGATGCTTCTACAGTTTGCGTGGGCCTTAATAACATTTGTCTCCCAACTGAGTTACGAAGGTTTTGAAGTTGCGCACAGACTTGTCATCACCCACCAATACCCAGTCTAGCAAAGTGGTGGTCCGGCAGCGAGGAGAACGAGCGATTGAGCAATGAAACGGTCCTAATACTACCCACCGATCCTAAATCAGATATCTCAAATCCCACGTCTCTTACTTACCTTACTAAAAATTTCAACCATGCCCACCTACGATCTCTCCGTCAATGGTAAATCCATGCAAGTTGATGTTGATTCAACGACACCTGTACTCTGGGTGCTTCGTGATCACCTGAATCTCGTCGGCACCAAATTCGGTTGCGGCATTGCACAGTGCGGAGCGTGCACGGTGCATATAGATGGTGTTGCTATGCGTTCTTGCAGTCTGCCTGTCGCTAGCGTTGGAGATCAAAAGATTACCACGATCGAAGGGCTTTCTGAAAAAGGTGATCATCCGGTGCAACAGGCTTGGCTGGAACACGATGTGCCGCAGTGTGGCTATTGTCAGGCGGGTCAGATCATGAGTGCTTCTTCGCTGCTCAATATGACGCCCAATCCAACCGATGCTGATATAGATAATGCGATGAGCGGTAACATTTGTCGTTGTGGCACCTATACGCGCATCAAGAAGGCGATTAAAACGGCAGCTGCTAATTCTTAGAGTAATGGTGAATTTGCAACAAGGACAATTCGTTCACGCAGAGCGCCCTAGGGGCTTCGCAAAGGAGCAGAGGGCGCAGAGTCGTGACGTACTGGCAACACGCGGAGGCCTTTATAGCTGTTGTAGCATTATAACACGACGTTTGGTTCTCGCAAAGCTGAGGGCTGTTCGTACGGGTCGCCGTGCTACGCACTTCTGCGGACCAGTGGTCGCGCAGGACAAGGGTCGTAAAGTCAGTCAAGCTTCTTTTCCGAAATCCGATATCTGAAATCCCTAATACCTTTCAAAATGTCCAAAGTAAAAACCTCCATCAATCGCCGCTCTTTTCTAAAAGCTACCACGCTTACTGGAGGCGGAATGCTACTCGGATTTAGCTGGTTGGCCTCTTGCAAACCGAAGACGCCTGAAGAGGTGCTCGCAATGCCTAAAGAATGGTTTGAAATCAATGGTTATTTGAAGATTGGTGACAACGGTCGAGTAACGATTCAATCGCCAAACCCTGAGATCGGGCAGAACGTGAAGACCTCGATGCCGATGATTGTTGCTGAGGAGTTAGACATCGACTGGAAGCAAGTGATCGTCGAGCAAGCGCCGCTGAATACTGCAATCTTTACGCGTCAACTGGCAGGGGGAAGTCAGTCGATAAGACAAGGTTGGGATGCACTTCGCATGGCAGGAGGTACTGCACGGCATATGTTGCGACAGGCTGCTGCAAATGCCTGGGAAGTACCTATTGAAGAGGTGACTACGAGCCAAGGGGTATTGTATCATACGCCTTCCCCGCAAGAAGACGGGACGACAAGCGCTGGCAAAACCGCTGGCTATGGAGAAATGGCTTCTGCGGCAGCGTTGCTTGAAGTACCTGAAGAGGTAGAACTCAAAAAGGCGAAGGACTTTGGGATCATCGGTAGCTCACGTAAGAACGTTGATGGGAAGAAGATCGTGACTGGCAAACCGCTCTTTGGAATCGACTACCAAGTAGATGGAATGCTTACTGCCTCAATCGTACATCCACCTGCTTTTGGAATGCGACTCAAGTCATCCAATCTTGAGGCAGCCAAGGCGATGCCAGGTGTAAAAGATGTTTTCGTAATAGACACTTATCCAGAAGGCATGGAAACGCAGTGGTGTGATGTTGATGCATATCCCGAACTGGTCGCTGTAGTAGGTGAGTCGACTTGGCAAGTCTTGCAGGCAAAAAAGAAACTTGAGCTGGAGTGGGAACTCGCACCAGCTAAGAAAAAGACGGTTCCATTTTTTGGTAGAGAACTAACGAC